>JAZSKY010000035.1:0-58780 GCA_045535095.1 Eubacteriales bacterium
TCCGCAATCTACCTAGGACAGAGCGGATCGGAATATTTATTTTTTGAGATACAGCTTTGCAAGTCCTCCCTCGGATGTCTCGCGGTAGAGGTGGGACAGATCCTTGCCCGTCTGGTACATGGTCTCCACAACCACGTCAAAGGAGACCTTTCGGCTGGCGTAAAGGAAATTCGCAAGGCTGAGGGCGTTTATGGCACGCATTGCGGCTACGGCGTTGCGCTCTATGCACGGAATCTGCACGAGTCCGCAAACGGGATCGCAGGTAAGTCCGAGATGATGCTCGAGAGAGACCTCTGCGGCGTACTCGATCTGGTCGATTCCCATTTCGAAAAGCTCTGCAAGGGCTGCTGCCGCCATAGCGCACGCAGTTCCTACCTCTGCCTGACATCCGCACTCTGCACCCGAAATGGACGCATTCTGCTTGACGAGATTTCCGATAAGTCCTCCGACTGCGAGGGCTTTTATTACGTCCTCGTCCGAAAATCCCTTCTTTTCCTGCATATATTTAAGCACCGAGGGTACTACCGCACACGCACCGCAGGTTGGCGCTGTGACGATCTTCTGTCCGTCTGCGTTCTGCTCGCTTGTGGCGAATGCGTACGCACAAACGATGCGGTTTTCTCTCGTTTCGGGGCGCTCGTCGATATGTCTCTTGTTAAATATGATCTGCGCAACTCTCTGGACGTGAAGCTCGCCGGGGAGGTATCCGTCCGCCTTGAGACCGCTCTCGATCTCGTCCTTCATAACCTGCCAGACCTCAAAAAGAAATTTCTTGAAGTCCTTATCCTCGTGAGCGAAAACGTAGTCGCTGAGGCGGATATTTTCCGATCTGCAATAGTCTGCGATCTCCTTGAACGAGTTCTTTTCGTATATTTCGGGCTTGTCCGCCTCGGGGTGACCCTCGATGCGAATGTCTCCGCCGCCTACCGAGAGGATCCTCTTTTTGGCAAGAAGGGTATCGTCACGGTATGCGAAAAAGTCCATTGTGTTTGCGTGGGGAAGGTCTGTCTCGCTCGTGTCAAATATTATCTCAACAGGGAAGGGCGAGAGTGTGCACTCGATAGCGTGGTCGGTGCGGTGACCCTTTCCCGTTGAGGAAAGAGATCCGTAAAGCACTACCTTGAAGCGATTTGCTTCGGGGTTTTCCGCTATCATATATTTGCACGCACGCTCAGGTCCCATCGTGTGAGAGCTTGACGGTCCGATGCCTATTTTGTAAATTTCTCTGATAGATTTCATTTCTTACTCCGATGTGTGTCAGATTGTAGGAGTCTCGGGATTTTCGGGATTTTCAGGTGTTTCGGGATTTTCGGGTGTCTCGATTACCGCGGTGATAGCGCCCGACGCGATAAGCTTACCCTCTGCGTCAAGATATATCTTTGCGGTGTAAGCCTTTGCCGCATTTTCTGCCTTCAATGCCTCGGTGAGCTTGTCGAGAACGAGAAGAGCGCTGTCCTCTCCTGCTTCAAACAAGGTTTTCGATGTTTCAAGCTTCTTTGCCTCGCCCTCGGCGCTTTCCTTGTACTCTACTGCCTTCTTGTCAGAAGTCAGCGAGAGAGTAACGTCTATGCCCGAAAGAGCCTCTGCAGAATATGCGTATCTGCCGATAAACACTATCTTGACGAGCGCCCTCTCGCTAAACGCCGAGAAGTCCGCGCCTTCCGCTACTGCGGTCTCCTTGCCACCGACAAGAAGCTTCGTTTCGCTATACACGATCTCTGCCACCTTTTCGGAGGAAAGGGTGATAAATACTATCTCGTCTGCCGAATTTTTGAAGAATACTACCGTATCTCCTGCTTTCGGCTCTACCGCCTTGAACGAAGAAACGTACTTTGTGATGTCCTTGACCGTCACTTCGTCGGCAAACTCTCCGAGAGAGACCCTTGCTATCTCGATAGCGACTATTTCGTCTCCGCCATAGCTGAGGGTTATAACGTCACCCTTTTCAATACTCTCGGGAAGAGTAGTCGGATCTACGGGGAATTCCTTTTCCTTGCCATCAATAAATATCTTTATGAAATACTGCTCGGTGACAGTTCCGTCCTCTGCGGTGATTTCCTTCTTTTCAATACCGGAGACAACCTCTGCTATGACAGTCTCGATCTTGACAAGCGCCTTTATTGCGCCGTCGATTGCAGCGACGGTATCGTCAATAAGCTTCTGATTTGCGCCAAGCACGTCGCCAAGAAGATCCTTTGGAAGCGCGTCTGCACTTGCAAGGGCTGCGTCAAGTGCTAAAAGAGTAGAGGGAGTGTAGAGCGCTCTGTCGATCGCTCCTGCCTCGGTGATCTTTTCACTTAGCTTGTCATATATGCAGGGAAGAGGCTCTTTAAGTGCCTTTGCCGCCTCAATATCTGCGAGCGCCTTCTGTACTACCTTTGCGTTACACGTGCAGGAGTCACTCGAGCAAGCGTAGATAGGCTCTGCTATTATGGGCTCGATATTTCCCTTTATCGTGTTCATCGTGCTGAGATAGAGGCTGAACGCCGCATCTGAATACGATCCGTCGTTTTCCTTGAGAATACTGTCAAGCGCACTACGTATCCCGGTAGTGTCGAAAAGCTCCGTTACGTTTTCACCAAGCACGGTTATAGCATTGAAGAGAGCGGTAGCCGCTCCGTCTATCGACTGCTGGTTGGTGCTTCCGTATCCGAGAGTCATATTTCTCTTTATTTTCTTTGCGTCCGAAAGAGCGGTGTTGAACGCGGTGAACGCGCCGCCCTTCCATTTGTGAGTCTTGTTTTCGGGATCGCTTACGATAAGGCTTTCCGCATTACTTATCGCGGTGTCAAGCGCGCTGTAATCGCAGGGAAGCTTTGAGTTGAGTCTTTCTATCGCGTCCTGAATAGCGGCACACGCGTTGTCAACTCTCTTCTGGTTTGCTTCGCTTCTCGGAAGCTCCTTGTCAAGCTCGCTGTTTATATTATTGACGTTTTTAACGAAATTACTATACTCGGTAGCATCGTATTTTCCGTCGTTATTGTTTATTTTAAGCGCAACGTCAAGCGTCTGGTTGTACGCGGTGTAGTTACAGTATGCGCTCGGCTTCAGCGCGGAAACTGCCGCGTTGAGAAGATCCTTTGCGCCGTTTATGATCGCTTTGCTCTCGTCTCCGAGAAGAAGCTCTCTCGAGACTGCCCTTGCGTCTTCAAGCGCCTTCTTGAGCGCGTTGAACGATTCCTCGGTGTATTCGCCCTCCTTGGCAAGCTCCTTTTCGGCAGCTTCGATTGCCTTGTCAAGCTCGTCGTACGATTCGAGCATATATTTGTCAAGCGTGTTTACTGCGTCGAGAAGATCTGCCTCTGCCTGCGCGATAACCTGGCGGCTTTCCTCGGTGTCGGTGAGATCCTTGGGAAGAGAAGCGTCTATTGCATTTATTGCAAGAACGAACTTCTCGTAAGCCGAGGGAAGGAAAATGCCCTTATCGTTATTTATTGCTCTCGCGTTTGCAAGCGCAGTGTTGAAGGCGTCGTAGCTTGCGCTGACCTCGGAGCTGAGCTGGTAAACGTAAAGCACCTCGATCATCTTACGGATAGCCGAATCCTTTTCGATCCTTGCAATGAAGATCACCGATTTTTCGTAGTTAATGAGCGGCTTGTCCGAAATTTTAGCGTCAAGCATATAGATAGCATTTTCAAACGCCTTTTCAGAGACTGTGTAATGCGTGTTGTCAGAGGTGAATACGCTGAGTCCCGTTTCGGGGTCGGTGTGAAGGAGTCCTCTGTATATTTGATAGTCCGATTTCGGCGAGGGTACGGTGTATTCGATGCCTACGCCGAGGTCAAGACTCTTTCCGCTCGAATATACGGGAATGATCGAGTATCCGAGACTCGAGAAATTCTTTATCAGAGTAAGGGGCGCGCCGTTTATGAAGGTGACGGTGTATGCGCTGTCCTCAAGCGACTTTGTGTGGACGTCAAGTCTCGTTCCGTCCTCAAGTGTAAGTGCGTTTCTGTTTGCCGCAAGTGCTTTTGTCTCGGTGACTCCCGCAAATCTCGAAATGAGCGAGGGGGCTGTGAGCGTGTAAGTACCGCTCTCGGTCTTTTCTGCTGACGGATTCAGCATAACGCTGAGCGCAAAGGAGAGCGCCTTCGAGCAGGAGATATTATCCTCGGTGAGAAGCTCGGAAGCATCGGTGTAAGGAAGGCTGAGCGCGTCCGCGATAACTCTTGCGCGAGCATTCTGACCTCTGTATTCACCGTTTTCACCAAAGCCTGCGGCACGAAGGACGTATCTTACAAAATCGTATCCCGAAACTGTCGCGCTCGGGTCAAATCTGTTTGCCGAAATCGAGGGTACGATGTCGTGCGATGCGCTGAGCTTTATATAGGGAGCGGACGCAGAGTCCGCGCTGACGTCGAGATAGGGGTCGTCGCTGACCTCGGGGAGTCCGTTTTCTCCGAGTATCATTATTGCCGAGATAATTGCCGCGCTCTCTCTTGTGAGAGTATTTCCCGAGGAAATGAGCGGATTTATCTTCGTGTAATCGTCGGGAACGAGTCTGCTTATGACCGCCTTTGCGTTTTCATACGAAATGTCGTCCGCAAAAATAAGGTCGGACGCATCTGCCGATATCGGCATCGTTGCCGTAAAGAAGGGCGAGAGGCAGAGGATAAGAGCGAAAATAAAGGAAATGGTTGCCGCTATCTTTCTGCGGTTTTTCTCTCTTATGAAAAGAAGTGCGACAGACAGAAGGAATATAGCCACGCTTACTATGATAAGAACTATGTAAAGAACGGTGTTGTCCTTCTCGCCGACGATACTCTCTACCGAGCTTCCGACGTCTGTCTTTGCCACCGCCTGAAGCTGTGTGCGTACGGTCTGTCTCGAATTGAGCGCGCCAAGCTCTGCAAGAGAGCCCTCGCTGACCTCAAAGCAGTCGGGGATATAGTATCTTGCCGATACGTTTTCTATTTTTCTTCCCGTATTGTTCGTTATCGAAAGCATTACGGTAACGGTCTCGCCTGCAGAGTAGGTCTCCTTGTCGAGAGTTATCTCAACGTCAAGACCGCCCGACGGCGTGCTGTCGGCAGCGGCATAGGATAAAACTCCTGCCGCAGAGATAATTAAAATTGAGATAAGCACACAGAGTGCGCGTTTTAAGTAACGGGAAAAACGGTTTGTAGCCGTCATATTTTCTTCCTCCGGAATCATTTATATTAAACCAAGATAAAATCATATATAATTATATGTGTTATATATTGTACCACTTGTATCGAATTTTGTCAACTACCGACGCGCGCGGTGGAAAAATTTAATAATTTGAGGAAAAAAGAGAAAAAAAGGGGACCGACTGTGCGTCGGTCCTCTTGTACGTTTACTTGTTAAGGTCGTTCTTTATCTGAGTGGTAGATATTTCGGGCGTACGCTCGAGATATACCACGTCGCAGTATTCGGAGAGGAAGTCGAATTTGCCTTTCCAGTCGTCTCCCATAACGAACGTGTCTATGTGGTATTCTTTCACGTCGGTTATCTTTTGACCCCAATTTTCCTCGGGGATCACGAGATCAACGTAACGAATTGCTTCAAGAAGCTGCTTTCTTTTTTCATAACTGAAATAACACTTTTTCTGCTTTTCGTTCCAGTTGAATTCGTCGGTCGAGAGCGCGACTATGAGATAGTCTCCCTGCTGCTTTGCTCTTCTCAGAAGATTTATATGACCATAGTGAAGCAGGTCAAATGTGCCGTATGTTATAACTCTTTTCATGTCTTGTTGTCCTTTCGTCGGGTTATTGGTCGAGTAGAACAAAGTAAACTGTTAATCGTAAATCGTTTCGTTGCTGATATTGTAACAGTGTTCCCAGATCTTGAAGGCATCGTTGTAAAGTTTTACCTTGTTCGGGTTGGGTTTGTAGATCTTCGTGATCTTTACGCACTTATTGACGGCATCTTTGCAGTCTGTGTAAATGCCTGCTCCGATTCCCGCGCACATAGCGGCGCCCAGCGCGCCAAGCTCCGAGACTTCGGTGAGTTCAACGGGTTTGTTAAGCACGTCGGCGAACATCTGACACCACATTGGGCTTTTTGCCACGCCACCGCAAAGGCGAACGTGCTTCACTTCTCCTGAAAGCTCCTGATTCATTGCCATAATATCCTTCATCTCAAAGCAGATGCCTTCGAGGATTGCCTCGGCGAGATCGGCTTTGGTTGTTCCAAGATTGATTCCGAAGAAAGAGCCTCTTGCTTTTTCATTCTTTTTTCTTGTGTGTGAACCTTGAATACAGGTGAGCGCGGTTACGCCGTTAGCACCAGGATTTGAATGAGAAGCAGTCTGAGTGATAATGTCGTAGGGATCAACACCCATAAGCTTGCTCGTTGCCACCTCCATCGAGCATATCGAGTCGCGGAACCATCTGAAAGCAGAGGCGCCCGTATTAGTCATAATATAGTTTTGCCGGTTTCCAAATCCGGGGTTTGAACGAACGGTAATTCTTCCGTTGGGGTCGAGTTTATCCTTGTCGGTAATAAAGATAGATACACCTGCGGTCCCCATAATGAGAAGCTGAGTGCCGACCTCGTCTGCACCGCCGCCTATCG
Source organism: Eubacteriales bacterium (assembly GCA_045535095.1). GTDB lineage: Bacteria > Bacillota > Clostridia > Oscillospirales > CAG-272 > SIG672. The sequence continues at coordinate 6,538 of JAZSKY010000035.1, forward strand.
CACAGCAGTTTGTGTCCAAATTTCCAAGGCAGACTTTGCAGCTTGTGGGAAGTCCGGTCTCAATAGATACCTTTTCTGTTACCGAGCCGACAACGGCACCCGGTGTATGGAGAACGGTAGGGAGCATATCGGGCGTCACGTTATAAACCTTCATAAGACGCTCGTCCCACTCGTTGTCCGACATGCGCGCCATTGAGAGAAAATTGGTGCAGCCCTCGTCGATATAGTATCCGTCTGCGCCGTACTGTCTTAAAAAGTAGTCCTGATGAGAGCAGATGCGTTTGACGCGCGCCCATTTTTCGGGTTCGTTCTTTTGAATCCATCTGAGAACGGGAATGTTGTACGTTCCGAACTGCATACCCGACAGCTTCAAATATTCTTCCTTATCTATTTCCTGCTCAAGCTCGGGGAGCATATCTACGTATCTAAGATCTTGCCAGCCTATCGTGTGATCGAACACGGGTTCTTCGTTTTCGTCCAGAAGAACCATAGTAATTCCTTGATTTGAATGACTGATGCCGACGATGTCTTGAGGATCAACGTGCGATTTGACTATCGTTTCTCTAATGCAGGCGAAAACGGCGCTTCTTATTTCGTCTATATCCTGCTCCACCCAGCCGGGGTGTGGGTAATACGACGGATACTCTCTTGACGTCGAAGCAATCATGGCTCCGTTTTCATCAAAGAGTATTACCTTACAGCCTGTGGTGCCTTCATCAACACCGACTAAGTATTTCATTTTCATAACGTTTCTCCTTCTATTTCTTGTCGTTTTTGTGATTTTGTCTGTATTCCAGCACAGCGGTCGCGATCTCTATATCTGCCTGTCTTGTTACGTGAATCTTATTGAGTCCGTCGTCTTTGGAAAAATATATCGGTTCTCCAAGCGCCAAAAAGAGTGTGGGCATATACGACGCTTCGCCGGTTTCAATTCCTTCGTCATAAGCCTTGTGATACATCTTGCTGACTTTTCCGAAAGAGGCAGTCCAAGGCATATTGACGGTACGGTTTCTTTCTTTAAAATTGATCTTATTTGACGAAATTCCGTCATCGGTTTCCGCATTGTTGTATATACACTGCATACAAGCAAAAGCACTTCCGTATTTCTTTGCAACGTCGAATGAATCTTGCAATATCTCTTCGCTTACGAAGATGCTCGAACTCATATTTACGGTAACCATATCGTCGGGAGAAAGCACACCGTCCAAGTTGAAAAGTCCGTTACGCGTGGACTCCTGACACGATGCTCCGCCCGAGCATACCCATTTTAGTTTGGTTATGCCGTACTGCTCTGCGAGATCCCATACGTAATCTATGTATTCGGGAATACATACGACCTCCAAAGCGTCGATGATGGGAGAATTTTCATATATCTCCATTGCATAAACGATCATAGGCTTTCCTAACAGAGATACAAATTGCTTCGGAACCTCTGCGCCCAAGCGGCTTCCTACGCCGCCCGCGAGTAATATTGCTACGTTCATTTCTTTCTCCTTGATCAGTGGTGTGTTTTTATTACAGCCTCGCCTTTTCTACAACGAAGTCCACGACGCGCTCGGAGCTTCTTGCGTCGCTTGCGTGGTTCGTAATGAGCTTTATCTCGTTTCTCTCGTCCTTAAGAGTATCGACACCGTTTGCTACGTCCGAAATAAAGGCTGTCATATCGTCAATATTATATATCTTTACGCCGCCTTTGGTGTAGAATTCGTAGTCCTTTATCAGACCCGGGTTTTGTTTATATTCCTCTATATCCTCCCAAACCAGTCCTATCGGCTTGTCGCAAAGGGTAAAGTCGTAATATATCGAAGAGTAGTCGGATATAAGTGCGTCGCAAGCACCGACGAATTCATACGAAGAAACGTTGTTTTCGGTATAGAAGTTGTCGTCTATGAAAACGATATTACTGAGACCGAGATTTTTCACGTACGAAAGGTCCTGCGCGAAATGAGGCTTGAGAACGATAAGCACGTTGTTTTTATGCGCATGGTCGTTTAATATCTTTGCTTTTTCAGAGTCGTGAATTATAGGAAGCGCGTTTTTCGATCCCGTAGTACCGCCGTGCGAGTGCTGTCTGAACGTAGGATACCACACTATAACTTTTTCACATTCCGTACCAAGAAGCTTTTTTACGTCCGCTTTGGTTTTTGTTAAAATATCGTTTCTCGGGAAGCCGAGCCCGAAGGTTTCGGGTCCGGATATTGCAAGAGCCTCGACCATCAGCCGCTCGGTTTGAGGGGAGGCAAGCAGCACGTAGTGCATGTTTTCGGGAACCCTGTAATATCCCGAGGTGACCTTCAGAGGCGTTCCGTGCGAAAGATAGAAGGATGTCTGCCTGTTCGAATTGGGTTCTATAAATCTGTTCCCGCAGATTATACATTTTGAAACTATGCGGTAATATCCGAAAACTAATGAGTTTGCGGGGTATATATATTTTACGTTTTTGATCTTTGGCAGATTTTCAACGTCTTTGAAAAGAAGCCAAACGAACTTATATTTTTTGTTCATTCCGCGAGCGATCATTTCGTCAAAGACTGCCTTGGGGTTGTCCGAAAAGCTGGGTACGCTTTCGATAAGTATTATATTACGCAGAGGAAGTCGCTCGAGAAGAAAATGACCGATTTTTCTTATTGTTTTTATGAGCTTCATATTATTTCTCCGTTTTTTGCTAAAAAAGGTGGTAAAACTTTAATAGTCAGTATAACATATTTCACTATAAAAGTCAATAGCAAAAGCCGTAATACGGGCTTAATTTATTTTTTGATTACAGAGTACCTTCTCCTTGACAAACCACCGTCTTGCTGATATAATTATAAACACGGAACTTGTCACAAAGGAGCGAAAATGGCTACTATTTACGAACTCGAGCGCGAGCGCAGATATAACGCTGCAAAGCGCGCGCTTTTTAATAAGCTTTATTCATCACTCAACGATAGACAGAGAGAGGCGGTTTATACCGTAAACGGGCCTCTTCTCGTCCTTGCGGGTGCAGGAAGCGGAAAGACCACCGTTCTCGTTGAGCGAATCGGATACATAATAAGATACGGAAACGCGTATATGCACGAGACTCCTGCGTCCGAGATAAGCGACGAGGACATCACTTGTCTCGAAAACGCGATAAACGCCCCGAAGGAGGAGATCGCCGCTCTGCTCGAGACCTGTGCGGAGTCCCCTTGTCCTCCGTGGGCGGTGCTTGCCATCACATTTACGAAAAAGGCGGCAGGCGAGATGAAGGAGCGTCTTGAAAGAATGCTCGGACCTGCGGCAAGCGACGTCTGGGCGGGAACCTTTCACTCGGTCTGCGTAAGACTTCTCCGCCGATTTGGAGATAAGATAGACCTCGGCAAAAACTTCACTATATACGACGAAGGCGACTCGCAGAAGCTGATGAGCACGGTAATGAAGGACCTCGGCATCGACGACAAGGCGCTCCCTGTAAAAAACGTACTCGCGGCAATAGGCAGACTTAAAGATAAGCTCACAACTCCCGAGGAATTTGCAGTCCGCGCGGACGCATCAAAGGACTTCGGAATGAGACGTATCTCGCAGCTTTACACCGAGTACGCAAAGCGCCTTAAAAGCGCAAACGCGGTCGATTTTGACGATATTATAATGCGTACAGTCGAGCTTCTCACCACCTGCCCTGAGGTGCGCGAATTTTTGGGAAACCGCTTCAGATATATCTCGGTTGACGAGTATCAGGACACAAACCACGCGCAGTTTATGCTCGCCTCTCTCATTTCGGGCGCGAGAAGAAATCTTATGGTTGTCGGTGACGACGATCAGAGTATCTACCGATTCAGAGGCGCGACTATTGAAAATATTCTGAATTTTGACAGAAGCTATGCAAACGCAAAGGTAATAAAGCTTGAGCAGAATTACCGCTCGACGAGTATTATACTTGACGCGGCAAACGCGGTAATCGGGAACAATACGGGCAGAAAGGGAAAGACCCTCTGGACCGACAAGGAGGGCGGCGAAAAGATAACCATTTCGAAGCTCGACGACCAGAATAACGAGGCGTATTTCGTTGCCGATACGATAAACGATCTTTGTAAAAAGAAGGGCAAGACCTTTGGCGATTTTGCCGTTCTGTACCGCACGCGCGCGCAGTCGAACGCGATAGAAAAGGCGCTCGTTCGCGCGGGAGTAAAATACTGTATCGTAGGCGATACCCGTTTCTACGACAGAAAAGAAATCAAGGATATTCTCGCATATCTCCAGCTCGTTGATAACCCGAACGATAACATTCGCCTTATGCGAATAATCAACGTTCCGAGGAGAAAAATAGGAGACGCAACTGTTGACGCTGTGGCGCAGATCGCCGCCGCAGAGGGACGCTCGATGTATGCCGTTATAAAGGACGCGGACAAGTACGTGGCGCTTTCCAAGGCTGCAAAGGCGCTTTCAAATTTTGCCGATCTTATCGACGATCTTCGCGCAAGGGCAGGGGAAAAGAACCTCCCCGATTTCGTTGAATATCTGCTGAATGCTACCGGATATCTTAAAATGCTGAAGGACGCAGGCGAGGCAGAGGCCGAGCGCTACGATAATGCGCGCGAGCTTGTCTCGAACGCGCTTGAATACGCAAACGAAACGCTTGGCGAGGGAGTAGTACTCGACCATCTTGCAGACGAGCCGGGTACTCGCGGAGTGAGATTCGTCTCGGAGGAGGCAGAAAACGCGAAGGCGTTCGAGCTTCTCGGCGGATTTTTGGAGGATATCGCCCTCGCTCTCGACGTTGACGATCTCGAGGACGGAGTCAAGGCGGTCGTTCTTATGACCGTCCATAGCGCAAAGGGACTTGAATTCCCGATAGTTTTCCTCACCGGTATGGAGCAGGACATCTTCCCCGGATTCAAGGCACAGCTTGATACGTCCGAGCTTGAGGAGGAGCGCAGACTTGCTTACGTTGCGATAACAAGAGCAAAGGAAAAGCTCTATATAACTCACGTAAAGAACAGAATGCTCTTCGGAAGTACTCGCTTCTCACCCGTTTCGCAGTTTGTAAAGGAAATACCGAGCCATCTCATAGAGAACGCGGTGACTGCGGTGGATAAGATGTCCGAGGCCGAGGCAAGAGCGGTATTCGAGGCTAAAAAGACCTTTGACAGAACGACAGCGCCGAGACCTCAGGTCAGAGCGGCGACCGAGCAGTTTGCTGCAGGCGACGGAGTAATTCACTCAAAATTCGGACGCGGAATAGTTCTTTCTGCGACCAAAATGGGCGCTGATATGCTTTACGAGGTCGCCTTTGATACCGAAGGCACGAAAAAGCTTATGGGAACCTTTGCCAAGCTGAAAAGAGACGAATAAGATTAAATGCCGTGTTACTGTGACGCGGCATTTTTGATGTTCTACGTTGTATTCTCCCGATTAAATAATTCATTTCCCGAAGGAAATGCACATATAAAAGCCTTCTCCAGCGGAGAAGGTGGCAGCCGTAGGCTGACGGATGAGGAGATCAAGGGTTTAGTTTGTGCGAACACACGAAAACGCGTTTATCTCTTGTTTTTCCGACTTTCTGCGCCGACAGAAAGTCTCGCAAAGATCGGCTGTTAGGGAGGGGGAGATCCCCTCCCTTCAGAAAACACCCTCCCCTTCGGCAAACGCGCTCCCAACGGCGTCGCGGTTTGCCCGCCGCAACGCGGCGTGTTTGACCGTTGCGGCGCAGAAAGGCGCCTTTGTTTACGGATAGGGGTGAGGTTTAAGAACATACAAATAAATTCGATCCACACCTCCCACAGTCGGGTGAGAGGGCTGATCCCCTACCAAGACGGCTTTAATCTTCCTGTACAAAATCAAAAAGACCGAGAATTTTCTCGGTCTTTTTATTATTTTTCCTCTGTTGCATCAACGTCTGTGTTTTCAATGGCAAAATCGAGTAGCATTCCAATAAGATCGTTTCGTGATCTATTGCTTTTTTCTGCCAGCTCGTTCAGGCGCTCAACCGTTTCGTCCTTTATTCTTATAGAGAAAGTTTTGTATCCGTCCTCGCCTTTGAGAGGTTTTTTCTTTATAATTAGCTTTTTTTCCATAATTCCACCCCTGATTTGTCAATCCTACTATCAGTTTAACTTGACAAAAGGCAAAAAATGTGTTATACTCATTTTGCCAAACCAACTGAATAAACATAAAGCATGAACTATTTTCATTTTTACGGGATAGTTCTACATCTTTACGTATTATAACGAATTTGATAAAATGCAAATTCCGTCTGACAATGCGTAAGGATTTTTCATGCTAGTTTCAGGTGGTTTGGCGACTATCGGAGTTTGCGTTTTTGTGCGGTTACTTCGGTAGCCGCACTTTTTATTTTATATTCATTTTTAGGAGGAAAAGAAAATGAAAAAAATTGTTAGCTTATTGATCCTTGTTTGTATGCTGCTTGCTGCATTTGTTTCATGCGACGAGACAAATGAAGAAGGCACAAACGAACCCGTGCAAGAAGATTCGGGTACGAGTGGCGAAGATGCAAACGAACCCGCGCAAGAAGATTCGGGTACAAGCGATTCGGGCGTAAAAGATTACGAAGCCGAGTACAACAAAGCACTCTCTTTTATTGAAGAAGGTGAGTATGAAGATGCATACAATACGCTGAAGTCGCTTGGAGACTATGCTCCTGCTCGAAATGAACTTGAGCATTTTCGCCACGTTGCAACGAGCGCGTCGTCAATCTACGACGGAGAAGAGGCGTTGGTGACCACTACTGTTACGTATGACGAAAACAAGCTGTTTATAAAGTTCGTTTACACATCTATGGAAGACGGCAAATTCAAGGGCGAGGAGTCTTTGGATTACGAGTTCACCTACGACGGTAATGGTAATCTGATAAAAGAAATTTATACAGAGTCGTATGTTGATAAAAGTACTACCGAATACACCTATGATGCAAACGGCAATCTGATAAAAAAGATTTCCCCATCTGCGTACGGTGAACGTGATACTACCGAATACATATATGATGCGAACGGTGTTTTAATAAAAGTGGTTTTTACATTTGCGGACGGTGATACAATTACTACCGACTACATCTACGATGCAAATGGTAATCTGATAAAAGAGATCAGTACAACGTCGCTCTACGGCACGACAAGTACTACCACAATCGACTACACCTATGATGCAAAAGGAAATCTGATAAAAGAGGTTTGTACAGAGCCGTTCTTCGGCCACACAACTACTGCCACAACCGACTATACCTATGATGCAAACGGCAATTTGATAAAAAAGGTTACAAATCAGGACGGTTACACAACTGCTGTCACAACCGACTACACCTATGATGCAAAAGGAAATCTGATAAAAGAGGTTTCTACAGAGTTGGGCTGGGGTTTCACTACCGACTACACCTATGACGCAAACGGCAATTTGATAAAAAAGGTTTCTTCATATCCTGGCGGCGACAAAACTACTACCGACTACACCTATGATGCAAGCGGCAATCTGACAAAAGAGGATTCTACAAGTTTGAATGTCCGTGAAGCTGCTACTTACGACTATACGTACACGTATGATGAAAGCGGTAATCTGACAAGTATGGTTCGAGCATATCGAACACCTTATGGTGAAGAAAGAATTTACAACTATACGTACGACGATAAAGGAAACTTAATAAAAAAAGAATATACGAACGATCTTATAAATGAAGTTTACGAGTACACGTATGATGATAAAGGAAACTTAATAAAAGAAGAATATACGAAAGAAGGTGATGGTGGAAATCGTCATTACCTTTATGAGTACACCTACGACGCAAACGGAAATATAATCAGAGAAGTTCATGATGGTGATGCTATTGTCGACTACACCTATGACGCAAACGGAAATAAGATAAAGGCAGTAATTATAGAAGACGGTGAGACATTTTCAATGGACTATACTTGCGATGCAAATGGTAATATAATAAAAATGATTGCAAGTTATGGAGATGAGGTTGTTGTGACCGTAGAAGCTTCATATAATCTTGTGTATATTCCACTTGACATTTCAGGAGAAGTTGAAGAACTCTTCGAGAAACTGAACGGCGAAAATATATTTTCTGAATTTTAACAATCAAAAAGACCGAGAATTTTCTCGGTCTTTTTTCTTTTTCACTTAACCCACACACCGACGCTCATCGGCGGAATTATGCTGTTATTTTTATCTGCTCCAAAGAGATCTGCGACAAGGTTTTCGCCCTTCATTTTCGTATCAAACGGCTCGTCTGAGCGGTTGACAAATACTTTCAGGCATCCCTTTTCGTTAAAGCGCTCAAAGGCGAAAACGCCGCTCGCTATGTCCTCTAAAACTCTTAAATATCCGTTTTTAAGAAGCTCCTGCGAGCGTCTGAAATTCCCGATACTGCGGTAAAAATCGGTAAGCTCTGCGTCCTCTTTTCCCCACGGGAAGGTGGCGCGGTTGAACGGATCGCCAAGACCCTCAACGCCTGCCTCGTCACCGTAGAAAATGCAGGGAACACCGGGCATAAATGCAAGGATAGTATAGGCTATCTTGAGCAGCGCTTTGCCGTAATTTCGCTCCGCGTCGGTCATCTTGAAGCACGCCTTTTGCGCCATCGTGAGGTCGGGCACACCCACACCGAGAACGGTCAGAATTCTCTCGGTATCGTGCGTACCGAGGAAGTTCATCGTCGCGTCGCTGACCTCCTTCGGATATCTCGAATAGAGGGTCGCCGATGCCGAAAAGAGACTCTTCGTGTCGCCCGTCTTGACGAAATCTATGATTCCGTTTCTAAGGGGATAGTTCATTACCGAGTCAAGCTCTCTGCCTCTGAAATATCTTCTTCGGCTTGTGTAGGCGATCTTGATAGATGCGTCCTCCCACACCTCGCCTATAATTATCGAGTCGGGATCTGCTTTCTTCGCCGCCGCACGAAGATTTTGAAGAAACGGCTCGTAAAGCTCGTCCGCAACGTCAAGGCGCCAGCCCGACGTACCCTTTTTGAGGTACTTGCCGACGATTCCGCCGTCTCCGTTTATATACTCGTTGTATTCGGCGTTTTTCGTATCGACCGCAGGCAGAATTTTAATATCCCACCAGCATCTGTATTTATCGGGATAATTCTTAAAGTCAAACCACTTAAAGTAGGGCGAATCGGGGCTCTGATATGCGCCGAGAGTATCGTATCTTCCGCGGCGGTTGAAATATTTACTGTCATCGCCCGTATGATTGAAAACTCCGTCGAGAATTATTCTTATTCCGCGCTCTCCAGCCGCGGCGATAAGACGGTCGAGCGACTCGTCTCCGCCGAACATTTCGTCCACCTTTTCGTAGCTTCCCGTATCGTACTTGTGGTTGGAATACGCCTCAAATATCGGCGAAAGGTAGATACAGCTTACTCCAAGTGAAGAGAGGTAGTCAAGTTTAGAGGTAACTCCGTCAAGCGTGCCGCCAAAGAACATATTGTTTGCGACCTCGCCGCCCGGATAGTCGGCGTGCTGAGGCATATAGTTATCCCAGTCTTCGTTCATTATCGCATCGCTTCGTACGGGACAGTCTCCGCCCTTTGCAAAGCGGTCAACGAAAATGTGGTACATAACGCCGCCCTTTATCCAGTCGGGCGTTTTGAAATCCTTTTCGTAAACGGTGAGAACGAAGGAATCGTGATCCTCGTTTTCGCGCGCGATCTTAGGGGAATATGACGACGGATCACACGAAAAGCGAAGTCGTCCGTACGCGCTGTCCGAGATGATGCTCCAGAAGAAAAGTCCGCTGTGCTCGCCATCGCAGAGGTCTTTAAGGACGAGCTTTATCTCATAGGACTCACTCTGTCCCGAAAGCCCCCTCCACGTCATCGGCAAAAATGACTTTTTGCCCGTATCGTCGGCATATATTTCAAATATCGGAGACGATATTCCGAGCGCTCTCGGAACGCGCAGGGTGATAGTCAGACTGTCATTTTCGGGAAAAGCACCGAGAAGGCTCGCGTTTTTCGTTTTCGTCGCACTTTTTGTGATTTTTACAAGTTTTTTTAAGCTGAAAGGTATCATAAAGATACTCCGTTGGATTATTTTATAAAAGGCATCGCATCAGCGCGGTGCCTTTTATTTTCATTTATTTTTTAGGGTTGTTTGCCTTCTTTATCGGCTTTATGTTCCAGATTCCGTCTGCGTAGTCACGAATTGAGCGGTCTGCGGCAAAGATGCCTGCGCTTGCAGTGTTCATAAGCGACATACGGCTCCAAAGCTCCTTGTCGGTATAGTCGCGGCAGATCTTTTCGTGGGAAGCAAAGTAGCTATCGAAATCTGCAAGGCACATATACGGGTCGGGAACGCCCGGACCTGTAAGGAGATAGTTGAATATCATCGTGAAATCGTTGCCGTCAAAGCCCTTCTTGAGGGTATCGACTGCGCGGCGGATCCTCTCGCTGTTTACGTAGTATTCGTACGAGCGGTAGCCGCGTCTCCAGAGATCGTCAACCTCGGGAGTGGTAAGACCGAAGATGTAGATGTTTTCGCCGCCGAGCGCCTCGTTGATCTCAACGTTTGCTCCGTCAAGAGTACCGATTGTGACAGCGCCGTTATACATAAGCTTCATATTACCCGTACCCGACGCCTCTTTACCTGCAAGAGAGATCTGCTCGGAAACGTCTGCCGAGGGGATAAGAACCTCGGCAAGCGAAACGTTGTAGTCCTCTGCAAAGAGAACGCGGATCTTTTCGCGGATCTTCGGGTGCTTTTCGATCTCTGCCGAAAGCGAGCAAATGAGTCTGATAAGCTCCTTTGCCATATAGTAGCCGGGAGCGGCCTTTGCACCGAAGATAAAGGTCTGGGGGAGAATATCCTTGTCGGGATCCTCAAGAAGCTCTGCGTAAAGCTCGATTATGCGGAGAGTATTTAGAAGCTGACGCTTATACTCGTGCATACGCTTGATCTGAACGTCAAAAAGGGTGTTCGGGTCAATAGTAACGCCACTGCGCGCCTTCATAAGATTCGAGAAGCGAACCTTGTTTTCATATTTGATCTTCGCTATCTGCTCAAGAACTGCCTTGTCGTCGGCATATTTCGCAAGGTCGTAAATTCTTTCGGGCTCCTTGCGGTACGCGTCTCCGACAGTCTCGGAAAGGAGCTTCGAGAGTCCGGGGTTGGACGCGCAAAGCCATCTTCTGTGAGCCACGCCGTTAGTCACGTTAGTGAACTTTTCGGGCGTATAGTGATAGAAATTCTTGAATATGGTGTCGGTGAGAATGTCCGAATGGAGCTTTGATACACCGTTTACCGTATGCGAGCCGACAACGCTGAGGTTTGCCATCTTGACTCTGCCGTGAGAGAGTATCGACATATCGGTAATTCTGTCCCAGTCACCCGGATATGCGTTCCAGAGGTCTGCGCAGAAGCGTCTGTTGATCTCGGAAACTATCATATATATTCTCGGGAGCTTGTATCTGAAGAGATCCTCGTTCCAGGTCTCGAGCGCCTCGGGAAGAACGGTGTGGTTGGTGTAGCTGACGGTTTTCGTAACTATATCCCAAGCGTCCTCCCACGAATACGAATAGGTGTCAAGAAGGATACGCATAAGCTCGGGAACTACGAGCGCGGGGTGAGTATCGTTGATGTGAATTGCCACCTTGTCGGCAAAGTTAGCGAGATTGCCGTAGGTTCTGAGGTGGTCTGCGATAATACTCTGAAGAGAAGCACAAACGAGGAAATACTGCTGACTCAGACGGAGAAGCTTGCCCTCCTCGTGGTTATCGGAGGGGTAAAGCACCTTCGAGATGATCTCTGCCTGCGTGTTTTCCTCCATCGCCTTGACGTAGTCGCCCTGCGAGAAGAGGTTCATATTGAACTGACCGCTTGCCGAGGTCGCCTTCCAGAGACGGAGACTGTTTACAGCCTCGCTGTCGGCGCCCGAAATAAGCAGGTCGTAAGGTACTGCGCGTACCTCGGTGTAGTCTGTGTGAATAATATCGCACTTTCCGTTGCTCCACGACTCGGTGACGTGTCCGCCAAAGCGTACGGTACAAGCCTTGTCGGTACGGGGAACGAGCCAGCTTTCGCCGGTAGGCATCCACGTGTCGGGCATTTCTATCTGCTCGCCGTCGATTATCTTCTGACGGAAGAGTCCGTACTCGTAGAGCAGGGAAAAGCCGGTTGCCGAATAGTCGAGCGTGGTGAGAGCGTCCATAAAGCAGGCTGCAAGACGTCCGAGACCGCCGTTTCCGAGAGCGGCGTCGGTTTCGTGCGCGTAAAGCCAGTCGAGGTCGTAGCCAAGCTCGGAGAGCACCTGTCTGTATTCGTTTTCAATTCCGAGGTTGCAGAGATTGTTCTTGAGGCTCTTTCCGATAAGGAATTCCATACAAATGTAGTAGAGCTTTTTGCCCTCCTGCGCGGTAACGTTCTTCTTGAACTCGGTGCGCTTCTGGGCGAGAATGTCTCTGAGCGATATAAGGGTTGCCTTGTAGATCTGGTCTGCCGTTGCTTCAGCCGCAGTAGTTCCGAAAACTCTTGAAAGCTTATCGGAAAGCGCCGCGGAAAGCTCGGCTTTGGTGAGTTTTTCTGTGCTTGTGATTTCTGTTTTCTTCATTTGTTCCTATCTTTCTTTTTCTCAGAACCTCCAAAAACTTTACTTAAAAGAAATTGGAAGGCGAGAGGGTGTATGTTGCGTTGTTTTTTATAAAAGTTTGGGAAAGGTGTTTCAGAAAACACCTTTCCTTGTTTTCAATAAAAGTTTTTGAAGGGTTCGGGAAACTTTTTTCAAAAAGTTTCCCGAGAAAACATTGAAAACGTTTTGAAGGTTGTAGGAAACTTTTCTCAAAAGTTTCCTAATGTAGCGTACATATGGAGGTAGAGACGTGCAGAAGCGTTCCACGAGAAGTCCTTTTCTGCGGCGGCTCTTACGAGCTTCTTCCAAAGCTCCTTGTCACTGTATATGTTGATAGTACGCTTTATCGCGTCGAGCATATCGTGCGCGTTGTAGGAGCAGAAGGTAACTCCGTTTCCTTCAAGCGTTTCGGGGTTGAAGGGCTTTATCGTATCGTAAAGTCCGCCCGTTTCACGAACTACGGGGACACTTGCGTATCTCGATGCTATCATCTGCGAGAGACCGCAGGGCTCGCTCTTCGAGGGCATAAGGAATATATCCGAGCCTGCATAGATCTTCTTGGAAAGATCCTTGTTGAACTCAAACAGTGCGCGCACCTTGGTCGGATATTTGTCTGCAAGAGCGCGGAAAAATTCCTCGTATTCCTTTTCGCCCGTTCCAAGCAGAACAAACTGCATATCTGACGTGCAGATCGCTTCCTCAAGAACGCATTTTACAAGGTCAAAGCCCTTGTGAGATGCAAGACGGGAGATCATTGAAACGATCGGGGCGTCCGTATTTTCGGGGAGACCGAGCATTTTTTGAAGGGAAGCCTTGTTCTTTGCCTTTCCCGAGAAGAGCCTGTACGATGCGCTGAACTTTTCGTCAAGCGACGCGGGATCGTAGTAATCGTAGTCGATTCCGTTTACGATTCCGGAAAGCTTGTCGGCGTTTGCGCGAATGATGTTTTCAAGTCCGTGCGCGAAGAAAGCGTCCTTTATCTCGTCTGCATAGCGGCTGCTTACGGTAGTGAGCTTATCGCAGCAAACGATAGCTCCCTTCGTGAGGTTGATGCAACCGTCGTATTCAACTACCGAGAGATGCTCGTTTCCGATAGCGAAAACGTCTCCGAGAATGAACTTATCGTATTTACCCTGATACTCAATGTTGTGTATCGTGTAAATGGTTTTCATACCCTCGTACTTGTAGTAGAGCTTGTTATAAATAACGGTAAGAGCGCTCTGCCAGTCGTTTGCGTGCAGAACGTCGGGATAGAAGCCGATAAAAGGTATCATATCCATTACGGCACGCGAGAAGAAGGCGTATCTTTCTCCGTCGTCGAAGAAGCCGTAAAGACCGTCGCGGTTAAAATAGTACTCGTTGTCGATAAAGTAGTAGATAACTCCGTCCTTTTCGAGCGAGTAGATGCCGCAGTACTGCTGTCTCCACGCGAGGTTGACGGTTATCTCGGCAACCCTCGTCATCTTTTCGCGGTACTGTGCGCCCACCTTTGCGTAAAGGGGCATAACCACTCTTACGTCGGCATCGGACGCCTCTCTTGCGAGAGCGGCGGGGAGAGAGCCAAGCACGTCTCCGAGTCCTCCTGTTGCGGCAAAGGGGAGAGCCTCTGCGCCTACTATGAGAATTTTAGTCTTGTTTTCCATAATTTAAAGAACCTTATCCTTTTCTATGCAGAAGGGTACGCTCGGGTGTCCTGCGATCGAAACGCCGTCACGAATGTAAACGCTCTTGTCGGTGATAACGCAGTTGATGCTTGCGCTTCTGCCTATCTGGGTGTCCTGATAAAGTATCGAGTTTTTAACTACCGCGCCCTTTTCAACTCTTACTCCGCGGAAGATTATCGAGTTTTCAACGTGACCCTCAATAACGCAGTTGTCGGCGATCATCGAGTTTACTACCGATGCTCCGGGGAGGTACTCGGTGGGTGTGGAGTTTCTTATCTTGGTAACTATCGGGCGGTTCGGTACGTGGAAAAGCTCCTCGCGAGCCGACTTATCGTTGATAAGCGCCATATTGCACTCGAAATAGTCCTCGATAGTGATTATCTTTGCGTAGTATCCATCAAAGCGGTAAACTCTGTAATTGTCCTTGCCGATGTTACGGGCAACGACGTCCTTGATGAAGCTTTCGTAATCTCTTGCGATAGCCTCTGCAACCACTCTCTGGAGGTAGGTACGGGTAGCTACCCAGATGTGAATGTCGATATCGACCTCACCCGAAATGGTCTTGGGATTCTTGATGATGTCGAGAAGCTCTCCGCTCTCGCTTGCCGAAACGATCGTGTTGTGCTTTGCCTTTTCGGGAGTAAGGAAAACTCTCTTGATAGCAAATGTTACGTCCGCACCGTTCTTTATGTGATCCTCAACGAGCGCGTTTATATCAAGGTTGCATATTCCGTCGCAGTCGGCAAGAACGATGTAATCGTCTGTCGAGCGGTTTATCAGCATTGAAAGATTTTTCAGCGCGTTGAGACGGGTGGAGTATATCTGCTCTTCGTTTGACGAATATGCGGTGATGTACGGAGGGTAGAGCTTAAGTCCGCCCACTCTTCTTGCAAGGTCCCAGTCCTTTCCCGAGCCGAGGTGATCCATGAGCGAATGATAGTTGGACTGAGTTATAACGTGAACGTCCGAGATTCCCGCGTTTGCAAGGCAGGAAAGAGGAAAGTCTATAAGTCTGTATCTGCACGCAAAGGGTACAGATGCGAGCGTACGCGTAGAGGTGAGCTGGGGTATGTACTGATCGTGAAGGTTTGCAAAAATGATTCCGGAAACTGACATATTAGTTTTCCTCCTTTTCGCCGGTGATCTCTTTAAGAAGCGCCTTGTTTACCATAAGACCGCTCTTTACGGTGGTGTTTTCGGGTATCTCAAGACCGACTCCGACAACCGCAATTCCGTCCGCGCTTTCCTTGTTTTCGCCGACCTTTGCGTTTTTGCCGATCTTGACGCTGCTGTCTATTATAGAATATTCAACGGTAGCGCCCTCGCCGATCTCAACGTCGCGCATAATAACGCTGTCGCGTACGACCGCGCCGGGAGCAACGCGAACGCCCGAGAAGATTATCGAGTTTTCAACCGTTCCGTAGATCTCGCAACCCTCGGTGATAAGCGAGTTGGAAAGGGAAGCGCCGTTTCCGATGTACTGCGCAGGCATTGCGGGAGTACGCGAGTATATCGTCCAGCTCTTATCGTGAATATCGAACTTGGGAGGATTTCCGAGAAGGTCCATATTCGCCTCCCAGAGAGAGGAGATGGTTCCAACGTCCTTCCAGTAGCCCTCGAAGGGATAAGCGTAGAGCTTTTCGCCGCCGTCGAGCATTGCGGGGATTATATTCTTTCCGAAATCGTTGTCCGAATCGGGATTTTTCTCGTCCTCAACGAGATATTTGCGGAGCTTTTCGTAGGTGAAGATGTAAATACCCATCGAAGCGTTCGTGCTCTTGGGCTGCTTCGGCTTTTCCTCAAATTCGTATATTTCTCCGTTGTCGCGAGTGTTCATAATTCCAAAGCGCGAAGCCTCCTCAAGCGGAACGTCGAGAACTGCTATCGTGCAGTCCGATCCCTTTTCCTTGTGGAAATCGAGCATTGCGCTGTAATCCATCTTGTAGATGTGGTCTCCCGAAAGGATAAGAACGTAGGTGGGATCGTATCTGTCAAGGAAGTTGAGGTTCTGGTATATAGCGTTTGCAGTACCCTTGTACCAGTCTGCCGACTTGTTTCCCTGATAGGGAGGAAGTACCATAACGCCACCTACCGATCTGTCAAGATCCCAAGGCTGACCGTTTCCGATGTATTCGTTAAGAACGAGGGGCTGATACTGCGTGAGAACGCCGACCGTGTCGATGCCCGAGTTTACGCAGTTTGAAAGGGGGAAGTCAATGATGCGGTATTTTCCGCCGAAAAGTACGGCAGGCTTTGCCGTTTTCTCGGTAAGGGTGTAGAGACGGCTGCCCTGTCCGCCCGCAAGCAGCATAGCAACGCAATCCTTCTTTTTGTACATACTCATACTCATTTGTATAACACCTCCGTGCCGCGTTTTCGCGGCTTATTTAATAAAATTCATTTTATTTTTTCTTTTTCTTCGGGATTATCATAATACCCGAAAGGGGCGCGAGGTCAAGACTGATATATCCGTTTTTATCGGGCTTCAATATACCCTGACTTGAAAGACCGCTTCCGCCGATCTCTTTGTCATCGGTAGAGAAGGCAATCTCGTACGTTCCCTTTTTAACGGGGATCGCGAGATTTTTTATTTCCTTACCCGAGAAGTTCATAACCGCGATAAGCTCGTTTTTCTTTTTGTCAAAGCGCCTGAAGGCAACGAGATTATCCTCCTTCATATCGGGATATATCCAGTCAAAGCCGTCCCAAGTGAAATCGACCTCCCAAAGCTGAGGGGTATCGAGATAAAAGGCGTTGAGACGGGAAGTGTAGCGACGAAGATCAGAATGCATCGGGTAGTCGAGCATAAACCACTCGAGCTGTGTGGCGAAGTCCCACTCCCTGAACTGACCGTACTCCTGTCCCATAAAGAGCATTTTCTTTCCGGGGTGAGCTATCTGATATGCAAGGAAAAGTCTCATTCCCGCAAATTTCTGCTCGTACGAGCCGTGCATTTTGTCTATAAGCGATTTCTTTCCGTGAACCACCTCGTCGTGCGAGACGGGAAGAATGTAGTTTTCTGTGAATGCGTAGCAGAGCGAAAAGGTCAGCTTGTCGTGCATATCCTTTCTGAAGAAGGGATCGCACTGTACGTAGTCGAACATATCGTTCGACCAGCCCATATTCCACTTGAAATTGAATCCGAGTCCGCCCTCGTGGACAGGCTTTGTGACCTTTGCAAAGGCGGTCGATTCCTCTGCTATCATAAGCACGTCGGGAAATTCTCCGAAGATCGTTTTGTTGAGCTTCTGGAAGAATGCCTGCGCCTCGAGATTTAAATTCGTTCCGTGGACATTAGGCACCCATTCGCCCGGCGCTCTTGCGTAGTCGAGGTAGAGCATTGACGCTACCGCATCAACTCGCAGACCGTCTACGTGAAATTCTCTGAGCCAGTAGAGTGCGCTCGATATAAGGAAGCACTGTACCTCGTTTCTTCCAACGTCGAAGCAGCGAGTACCCCATTCCTTATGCTCTTTTCTGTCGTCTCCCTGATATTCGTATATCGGCGTGCCGTCAAAGTCGGCAAGACCGTGCTCGTCCTTCGGAAAATGAGCAGGCACCCAGTCGAGGATAAGCCCTATACCATTTGTATGCAGCTTGTTCACGAAATATTTGAAGTCCTCGGGAGATCCGAAACGCGAGGTCGGTGCGAAATATCCGGTCACCTGATATCCCCACGATGCGTAGTAGGGAAATTCGGTTATCGGGAGAAGCTCAACGTGAGTGTAGCCAAGCTCCTTGACGTAAGGCACGAGCATATCGGCTATCTCTCGGTAGGAGTAGTAGTCGCAGTCCTTGTCGCTGCTAGACTTCTTTCTCCACGATGCAAGATGCATTTCGTAGATGTTAAGCGGTACGTCCCAATATCCGTTTTTTATAGCGTTTTGTCGGTGAGAAAACCAGGAAGAGTCCTCCCACGCAAACGATTTGTCGGTATGTATTATCGAAGCGGTGTCAATTCCCGTTTCGCTGTACTTTGCGTACGGGTCTGCTTTGTATATCTCGCCCTTGTCCGAAACTATCACGAACTTGTACTTTGCGCCCTCAAGACTCTCGGCGGTGGGATAAGAATATTCCCAGATGCCCATTTCGGTCGTCTTGACCATAGGGCTTGTTTTCTGCCAGCGGTTGAAGTCTCCGACGACGAAGATCTCCTTTGCGTTTGGCGCCCAGACGCGGAAAACATAGCCCTTGTCGGTCCTTTGAACGCCGAGGTGGTCGTATGCGCTGAAATTCGTTCCCTGGTGGAAATAGTAGTTAGCGAGATCACAAACGGGGACGTCCTTTTTTGCAGATCTGCATTTTTTCATCGTTCCAACCTCCTTCAAAATACAAAATACATAATAATTATAACATATAAAAAAATAATTTCAAGGGTTGCGACAATTTTTTTGTTAAAAACACCCCGTTTTTTTGCGTATTTTGCGCGCTTTTGAGTGCTTTGACAGAAAAAGTCGGGTCGAAAAAGCACGATTTTCGCCTTTTGCTTGACACAGAGCCTTATGTGTGGTATTATAACTATGTATAACTATTCCGAGTAAATGCGAAAGGAGGCGGGCAGCCTATGAAAAAATTAAATAGATACGTAGCGGCGCTCGCGCTCCTTGTGCTGACTCTCTCGGCAATATTTGCCTGCGCAAGTCTTACGCCGGAGCGTGCTGAGGAAGAAGCCTTCACTATTGACGCAATGCAGTACGGCGGTATGCCGGGCGGCACTGTTATATCAAGAGAAAAGGATTTCTCGCTCGCCCTTCTTTCAAGGGAAGACGCCGCGGCATACACGGGTAGCGAAAGCGATCTTTACGAGGTTATAAAAAACGGACTTCTCGAATGCAGAAGCGAAATATACCTTTCGGGAATGGGCGTCACGATGAACGATCTGAAGGTCGCCGTGACCGACGTTATCAATACAACCCCCGCGCTTTTCTACGTAAATCCTACCTATCATCTCGGCTCGCTTGACGGATACGTCGAGTATATAAAGCCGAGCTACAAGGCAAGCGGAGACGAGCTTGACGCAATGAAAAAAGAATACGAGGCTCTCATTTCCGAGATAATCGGAGCGGTCGAGCCTTCGTGGAACGATTTTGAAAAAACGCTCTTTATTCACGATTATATAGTAAGAAATTTCGAGTACGATTATTCGCTGGCGGTATATGATTCCTACACTATGCTCAAAGGGAAAAAGGGAGTCTGTCAGGCATATACTCTGCTTTGTATAGACCTTCTTTCGAGATTTGATATAGGTGTCGGCGCAGTACCGAGCGCACCTATGAGCCACATCTGGAACTGCGTTCGGATAGACGGAAAATGGTATCACATGGACACAACGTGGAGCGATGCCTCCGCCCCCGGAAACCACGACAGATTTGACGAGATAAGCTATGATAATTTCCTCTGTTCGGACAGCGGTATTGCGGCATCGGGTCACTACGACTGGGAAAGCGACCTTGAATTTTCGTCCGATTATGACGGGCATTTTATCAAAAATGCAGATCATATAAGAATTTCTCCTCTCGGCAAGGAATGGTACGTTCTTCTCGGCGGCGAAAGAGACGATTCTCCTGCCGCCATCATCTGCCTTGCAGACCTTAAAAAGGGAGAATACGAGGAAAAATTCTACGTAGCCGATAAGTGGTACGTTTTCGGTGATACGGGCAGATATTATACGGGTACGTTTGCAGGACTCGGATACTATCACGATTCTCTCGTTATAAGCACGTCGGACACACTATACGCCTACAACAGCGAGTCGGGGCTTGTCACCCTCGGTGAATATTCCTTTGATGACGGATACATTTACGGACTTAATATAAACGGTAAGACCGCTACTGTCAGAATAGCAAAAAATCCTGCCGATTTTGCAGGTGACCGACTTGAAGCATTTGATCTTTCCGAAATACAGTTCACGCTTGAAATAGTATATCTGAACAAAACCGATCCGTCCGATCCGTCGGTATATTCCGAGATTGTCGGCTGGGGAGAGACCTTCTCGGTAGTAACTCCCGAAAAGATCGGACTTGTCACCGATACTCCCGAGCTTTCGGGCAAAATGCCGCTCGGCGGACTCAGTACGACGGTCTTTTATAAATCGGTAGCGACCCTTAAAATCAACTACGTTTACGCAGACGGTAGAGAGGCGGCACCGAGCTACACCGATGCCCATTTTGAAATAGGCGAGACCTTCTCGGTCGAGTCTCCGACACTTGGCGGATTCAGACCGAGCATCTCGGTAGTCAGCGGAGTCATGACTGAGGACGGAGTCGAAATTACTGTTACATACACAGAGGGACTTTACACACTCAAGATCAACTACCTCTATGAAAGCGGCGAGATGGCACTCGAGGGAGTTGTAATGTCCGACCTTGAGTTCGGCTATGCGTACGATATAGAATCTCCCGCGCTCGTCGGTCACACGCCGAGCGTTGACAGAGTTCTCGGAGCTATCGACAAGGACACCGAAATAAACGTAGTTTATACCCCTATAAGCTGTAAAATCGTGGTTTCCTACCTCTATCCCGACCAAAGCGTGATAGAAACGAAGGAGATCGTACTGCCCTTTGGAAGCGAGTACGAAATTTCGTCTCCTGATATAAAAGGATACACGCCCGAGAGCGAAAGCACTGTTGGAAAAGTCCTTGAGGAGCTTGTTGAGATCTCGGTCGCCTACACGAAAAACAGCTACACGCTTACAGTAAAATATATCTATGCAGACGGTAGCGAGGCGGCGCCGAGCTATACCGAAACACTTGAATTTGGCACGAAATATACGGTCGATTCTCCCGAGATTCTTCACTATACGCCGTCAGAATTTGACGTGCGCGGCGAGATCTCTGACAGCGACGTTGAGATAAGCGTTGTTTACACACTGACCGAATATACAGTCTCCTTCTGGGTAAACGGCGAGCTTTTCCACGCGATAGCTCTTGAATACGGAAGCAAGATAACCCTTCCCGATGAAATACCCGTAATGGAGCCTACCGAGTATAAGGTGTATATTTTCAGATGCTGGGAAGGCTTTGCCGATGGTATGACGGTCGAGGGAAGCGTAGGATTTTACGCGTCCTTTGACGAATTTTCGAGAAAATACAGCGTAATATTCAAAAATTACGACGGAAGCGTGCTTTACGAGACGCTCGTTGAGTACGGAAAGGATGCAGAATATCTCGGGGCAACACCGACGAGACCTTCTGTCGAGGGAACTGAATATACCTTCGTCGGCTGGGACGACGATACCGATAATATAACGTCCGACAAGGTCTTTAACGCCATGTTCAGCGACGGAATTACTACCTATACGGTCTCCTTCTACGACGCTCACGGAAATCTCATAAAGAGCGAGCAGGTCTATTACGGACAGAGCGCAACGCCGCCGAAGGATCCCGAAAAATACTCGGACGAGACCTACGAATATTTCTTCGAATCGTGGGACGGAAAGTATAAAAGAGTAACGTCCGACTGCATCGTAAAGGCAAAATACAAAAAGGTCTATATCGAGTACACGGTAGTATTCAAGGACCTTGACGGAAACGTGATCTTCGCGGACAAGCTCCATTACGGAGACGAGATCACTCTTCCTACACCGCCCGAGAAATCAAGCGACGAAAGATATAATTACGTCTTTGAAAAATGGTCGCCCGATTTGTCCGGGACAGTGAAGGGAAATGCCGAATATTTCCCCGTGTTTACGGCAATTTATAAGTTTGAATACACCGCGGACGAGTTCATTTCGGCAGTCGTTGAAATAGACTCTTCAAAGAGTCTTGCAGAGCGTTTTATCGCGCTTTCAAGAGCGTTTAAAATGAAGGATTCGATCTATCTCGGAGACGAAGGAACTACTGATGCGATAGCAATTCTTGACGAAAAAATCGCAGAATACAACGCGGAAATATCGGGCATAAACGATAATTTCGATAAGGCAAACGAAGGTAGCGCGAGATTTTTCGCGGAGAGGGTAAGCGCGATAAAAACGGTCTCGCTTGCCGCTACCGAGGTGACAAAGCGCAGGGGCGCAGGAGGACGCGATGAATAAGGATAAAATACTTAAAATTGTAAAGATCGCATCTCTTTCACTCGTCGCTCTCGCCTTTATCGTCGAGCTTTGTGTTCTGCTTTTCGGAAGGGACGAAAAACCGTCGGAAACGCCCTTAAAAGATCCCTTTGACACATTCGCAGAGAGCGTTTCGCTTGATAGTCTGGTATCCTGTAAGTACACTGTTTCGTACACCGAGGCGGGCGTCACGCTTGACGGAAATTACACCGCAACCTTCTCCGAAAAGAACGGAAAACGGGAGGTGAGCGTTACGTACTCGGTAGAAAGACTTGCCGAGATCGGCGAGTCGGACGAGATGATAATCACCGACACCGGCACTCTTTTTGCCTCGGGCGAGGATGAGATAAAAGCGCTCTTTGGTGATATGGGACTCCCGTACGGATTTTTCGTCAAAAAAGAGGATTTCAAGAACTACGAAATAAAGGAAAACACCCTTTCGGGAAGCCTTGCTGATAGTGCACTGAACGAGAAAACGACCTACGCCGTTTTGTCCTTTAAAAAGGACTTGGACAGCGGCAAGCTCGCAGAGTTTGATCTGACTTACACTGCTGAAAACGGATCGGGGGTCAGCGTAAAATGCGAATTTGAATATGCAAAATAAAAAGCGCCGCCGAGGACTCGCCGGTGTTTTTTTAGCAAAATCACGCAAAGTGTGAAAAATGTTTAAAAAATACACACAAAAAAGACGATAATCGGGCTAAATTTCTCTTTACAAGTCGGACAAAGTATGTTATAATCGTATTTGTATAATTATGAATAATTTACGGTCTAACGGAGGTTAATCTAAAATGACTTACAGCGAACTTTACAATCTTCTTGAAAAACACGGACAGACTCACCTTCTCAAATACTGGGACGAGCTCAGCGAGGAGTCGAAAAAGTCTCTCGCAAACCAGATCGAAAATATCGACTGGAAGCTTCTCGATATTCTGAAGAACAAGGAAGAGATCGGTAACAAGGGAGAGCTTGCTCCCCTCGGCGCTCTCGAGCTTGACGAGATCGAGGCTCGAAAGGACGAGTTTGAAAAGGTTGGTATAGAGGCAATCAAGGCGGGCAAGGTATGTGCAGTTCTTCTCGCAGGCGGACAGGGAACACGTCTCGGAAGCGACAAGCCTAAGGGAATGTACAACGTCGGTATTACACGCGATCTCTACATTTTCGAGTGCCTTATCAACAATATGATGGACGTAGTTAAGCAGGCAGGCGCTTGGATGCCCCTTTGCATCATGACCAGCCAGAAGAACAACGACGATACCATCGCATTCTTTGAGGAAAAGAACTATTTCGGCTATAACAAGGACTACGTAAACTTCTTCATTCAGGAGATGGCTCCATCGGTAGATTATAACGGAAAGATCTATATGGAGGCTAAGGACAAGATCTCCCTTTCCCCCAACGGAAACGGCGGCTGGTTCACCTCTCTTGAAAAGGCAGGACTCGTTGATAAGCTCGAGAAGCAGGGCGTTGAATGGCTCACCATTTTCGCAGTTGACAACGTTCTTCAGAGAATCAACTCTCCTGCATTCGTAGGTGCTACCATCGCATCGGGACGTCAGAGCGGCGCAAAGGTCGTTCGTAAGGCAGAGCCTATGGAAAAGATCGGCGTGCTTTGTCTCGAGGACGGCAAGCCCTCTATCGTTGAATACTACGAGATCACCGACGATATGATCAACCTCCGCGACGAGCGTGGCGAGCTTCTTTACTCCTTCGGAGTAATTCTCAACTATATGTTCAATATCGAGATCCTCAAGGACAATATGAACAAGAGAATGCCCCTCCACATCGTTGAGAAGAAGATCCCCTACATTGACGAAAACGCAGAGCTTGTAAAGCCCGAGACCCCCAACGGCTACAAGTTCGAGACTCTCATTCTCGATATGGTACACATGGTAGATTCCTGCCTCTCCTTCGAGGTTGACAGACAGAAGGAATTTGCGCCTATCAAAAACAAGACCGGCGTTGACTCTGTTGAGAGCGCAAGAGAGCTTCTGAAGCTCAACGGCGTAGAGCTGTAAAATGACCGAAACGATCTATACGATACCGATAAACGAGGAGTTTGAGGCCCGCAATGAGTCAAACGAGTGCGCTTGTCCGCTCTGCAACCTTTATAAAAAGCTTGAGGGCGACGAGCTGTCTCTCATTCTCGGCGCTTCTATGATGGAGCCTGACGTCAGAATAAAGACCAACCGCCTCGGATTTTGTCCGCACCACTTCGACAAAATGCTCACAAACGGCAAAAGACTGCCGCTTGCCCTTATGCTCGAAAGTCATCTTAACGAGCTTCGTGACGAAATATCGGGCAGAGGAGCGTCTCCCGAAAAGACGGTAAAGCGCCTCCGCGACCTTCGCGAAAGCTGCTACGTCTGTACGAGAGTCGGCGGAAATTTTGAGCATCTCGTATCCAACGTCGTTTATATGTGGGAAACGAGCAAGGAATTTCGCGAGAAATTTGCCTCGCAGAAATATATCTGTATCGACCACTACGCCGCGCTTCTTGAATGTGCAAAAAGAGAAATGACAAAAAAGGTCTTTAAGGAGTTTTACGCAGAGGCGGAGACTCTTGCAAACGGCATTCTGGAAGGACTTTGCGAGGACGTCAGCTGGTTTTGCAAAAAATACGATTACCGCTATCAGGACGAGCCTTGGGGAAATGCCAAGGACTCGCCCGAGCGAGCAATACGCTTCCTTAGCGGAGAAACTAAATAAACGAAAGGACTTTAGTACCTGTTATGACAGAACAGATAAAGGAAATAGGACTTCGACTTGCCACTCTTCGAGAGCTTTGTGATATGACGCCCGAAGAGGTGTCCGAAAAGCTCGGAGTTACACTTGAAAAGTATCTTGCGCACGAAAACGGCGAGAAGGATTTCTCGTTCAGCTTTCTTTACAACTGCGCCGAGATATTCGGCGTTGACGTGCTTGATATTATGAGCGGAGAGTCGCCTAAGCTTTCTACCTGTGCAATGGTAAGAAAGGGACAGGGCTTTGCCGTTACGCGTAACAAGGCGTACGATTATAAGCACCTTGCATTCACATTCAGAAACAAAAAGGCGGAGCCCTTTATGGTAACCGTTGAGCCTACCGACGAGCTTCCCCCTCTCAACTCTCACGAGGGACAGGAGTTCAACTATATAATCGAGGGCAGAATGCTCTTCAAAATAGGGGATATCACCTACGAGCTTTCCGAGGGCGACAGCGTTTATTTTGACTCGGGCGTGCCGCACGCAGAGAAGGCGCTTGACGGCAAAAAAGCGTGCTTTCTTGCGGTAGTTATGAAATAAGAGGCAAGGCACTTTTATCGAAAGGATCAAGCAAAAATGCCAATATACGAAAGATTTATAGGAAAACACAGAGACGATTTTAAGTCTATGGACGATATACGCGAGAATATCCGTTTTATTTACGACGAGAATTTTAACTTCGCGTATGACGTTATTGACGTGCTTGGAAAAGAGCAGCCGAATAAGACGGCTCTCGTATGGCTGGGCGCGGACGGCAGAGAAAAGGTGTTCACCTTCGCCGATATCAAAAGAGAGTCGGACAGAGCGGCAAATTATTTTACCTCTCTCGGCATCAAAAAGGGAGATAGCGTACTGCTTATCCTCCGCCGCCACTATCTCTTCTGGTTCTGCATTATGGGACTTCACAAGATAGGCGCGATAACCGTTCAGGCTACCGATATGCTTATGGCGAAGGACTACATATACCGCTGCAACAAGGCGGAAATCAAGGCGGTAGTTATTACCGACCACGGCGACTGCACGAAATATTACGACGAGGGAGAGCATGGCTGTACGACCGTTCAGCACAAGCTCGTTATCGGACATAAGGACGCAGGCGAGGGCTGGCGCGACTTCGAGGCTGAATTTGAGGCAACGAGCGCAGAGGGCTGGACCCGTCCGACCGGAGAAAACGCCATCAAGGCAACCGACCTTATGCTCTACTCCTTCTCGTCGGGAACGACCAGCTATCCCAAGATGGTAGCGCACGATTTCAGATATCCGCTCGGACATATTATGACCGGCGTATTCTGGCACAGAGTCGTTGACGGCGGACTTCATTTCACCGTTTCTGATACCGGCTGGCTTAAGTCTCTCTGGGGCAAGATGTACGGTCAGTGGTTCGGTGAAAGCGCGATAATGGTTTACGATTTCGACAAGTTCAACGGAGCAGATATCCTCGCAGTTATCGAGCGTTATAAGGTTACCACCTTCTGCGTTCCGCCTACGATGTACAGATTTATTCTTCAGAATGACGTTACAAAGTACGATCTCTCGTCCGTCGTTCACTGCTGTACGGCAGGAGAGGCGCTCAACCCCGAGATATTCAATACTTGGAAGGAAAGCACCGGACTCGAGATATACGAGGGCTTCGGTCAGACCGAAACCACGGTCGCTATCGGCACCTTCTATCCTTATATGAAGCCGATGCTCGGCGCTATCGGTATATCCGCACCGCATATTGACGTTCACATCGTTGACCTTGACGGAGAGGACTGCCCCGTCGGTCAGGTTGGAGAAATATGCGTCAAGACCGAGTACGATGAGCGTCCCGTCGGTATCTGCCACAGCTATAACAGAAGCCGCGAGGATACGGAGGGCGTTTACTACGGAGGATTCTTCCATACGGGAGACACCGCGTATAAGGACGAGCTTGGATATATTCACTACGTCGGAAGAAACGACGATATAATCAAGTCCTCGGGATACAGAATCGGACCGTTCGAGATCGAAAGCGTGCTTATCGAGCACCCCTCGGTTCTTGAGGTTGCGGTTACGGGTGTACCCGATCCGGTAAGAGGCTTTAACGTTAAGGCGACTATCGTTCTTCAAAAGGGGTACGTAGGCTCGCCCGAGCTTGTCAAGGAGCTTCAGAACTACGTTAAGAAGAACACCGCACCATATAAATATCCCAGAATTATCGAGTTTGTCGAGGCTCTGCCCAAGACGTCGAGCGGAAAGATCCGCCGTACTGAGATAAGACAGAGGGATATGGAAAAATATCTTAAAGAACAGCAGAAAAACGGATAAAAAGCTCTGAAAGGAGATCTAAAATGCTTATTTCAACTATGACAGGATGTCTCGCCCCCGTTTTCGGCGACAAGGAAGCACTTCGTATTATCAAGGACAGCGGATTTGACTGCGCAGACCTCAGCCTTTACGGTGACTACGGTCTTAGCAAGATAAGCGCTCCCGACTACGTAGAGTGGGCAAAGGAAATGAAGGAATATGCCGATTCTATCGGGATATTCTATAATCAGGCGCACACACCCTTCGTTTTCCCGAGAGAGGCGAGCGAGAATTTTGAGACGGGTATAATTCCGATAATGGACAGAGCTTTTGAGATATGCTCTATCATCGGAATCGACACGGTTATAGTTCACCCTCTCCAGTACGTTCCCTATAAGGATAACAAGGAATTCCTGAGAGAAAAGAATTTGGCGTATTACACCGCGCTCCGTCCGTACGCAGAGAAGCATGGGATAAGGATCTGCCTTGAAAATATGTTCCAGAGAGATCCCGAAACGCAGAAGAGAATAGAGTCTGTCTGCTGCTTTGACGGCGGATTTATCGACTATTTTGACACTCTGAGCAGCGACACCTTCACCTGCTGTCTTGATCTCGGTCACTGCGGACTCGTCGGAACGAGCGCGCAGGACGCAATAAGAATGCTCGGTCACGACCGCATAGGCGCGCTTCACGTTCACGATAACGACCTTGTTGCCGATCAGCACAGACCGATAGGTATGGGCAAGATCGACTGGGAAGAGGTTGCAAAGGCTCTTGCAGAGATCGACTATAAGGGAATCTTCACTCTTGAGGCGTCAAACTCGGTACAGAAGCCCTTTATGCCGATTATGGAAAAATATCTGTACGAGAGCGCTAAAATAGTAGTCGATAAGATAGAAAATTATAAAAAAGAACTGAAAAACGCATAAAACTTATCGGATTTTCAAAAAATACCGATTAGTTAAAGCTCCGAAAGGATAAAAAAATATGCCCGAAAAATTTGACACACTACCCGAGAGCGAGGAAAACAAAATAGAGGCGGCAGGCGAAAAGGACATCTTTGCGCGTAGTGAAAGCGCGAGCGATAATCTTTCGTTTGGCGCGGATATCCCCGTTTTCCGCGAGGGATCGTGCGAGGATACGTCACTCGGATTTGACCTTGTAAAGGAAGAAAAGTCTGAGTCAGACGACGGAAAAGCAAAGCCGAAGGCAAGGGTCAGAAAAAAGGTTATAAACGACAGAGGCGCGGGAGTAAGAAGCCTGTCCTTTACCGTTTTGTACGTTATGATCGTGCTTATTTTCGCATTTTTGCTCGCGCATTTTATAATAACGAGAGGAAACGACGCCTTTGCATTCGTCAAGGACGACGTTGAGGTAACGGTTGACATAGTCAACGAAAATATGACCCTCGACGAGCTTGCCGACCTTCTCTACGAGCAGGGTGCGATCAAGTATCCAGGATTTTTCAAGCTGTACGTCAAGATGAAAAACGGCGGTGAGTTCGGACTCAAAAAGGGTACGTACACCTTCTCTGCCGCGAACAACTATGACGTTATACTCTCAAAGGTCGATCCCGTGCCTCCGCGTAAAACTATCACGATAACTATTCCCGAGGGATACACGACGGACGATATTATAGATCTCTTCGTTTCCAAGGGAATCGGTACGCGAGAGGGCTTTGTAGAAGCTATAAACAACGCAGAATTTAACTACTGGTTCCTCGAGCCGCTCAAGGAAGGCACTCACGAAGAAAGATTCTACCGCCTTGACGGATATCTTTACCCCGACACCTACTATTTCTTTACAAACAGTAGCGAGGAAGCGGTACTGAGAAAGCTTCTGAACAACTTTGGCGCGAAGTTCGTTAAGGACTATCAGGCAAGATGTGACGAGCTTGGAATCACGGTGGATCAGGCCATAATTCTTGCTTCCATCATTCAGTGTGAGGCGAAATACGCGGCAGACTATCAGTTCGTTTCGGCAGTGCTTCATAACCGAATCAATAATTCGAGAGAATTTACCCGTCTCGACTGTGACGTAACCCTTCAGTATTATTTCAGACACACCGAGGGCGCGCGCCACGGGGAGCTTACTGCAAGCGATCTTCAGACGGTATCCGCTTATAACACGAGAAGAACGTCGGGCAGCTTCTACACGCCCGGACCGATATGCAGTCCCTCGCTTACCGCGATAAAGGCGGCACTCTATCCCAGCTCGCAGAAATTCTACTACTTCATTTCCAAGAGCAACGCATATCTCGTTTATTCCAAGACCTATACGGAGCATCTCAAATACGTTGCGATGACTCCCGAGGAGCTTCTCAAGGTCGATCAGGGCCTTTACGGAAGCGAATAATAAAAAAGAAGCTTTTTTCAAAGCTCCGCCACCAAAAAGGAGGCGGAGTTTTTTCGTGCTTTGTGAGAAAAAATGGGCAAAAAGAAGAAAAAAGAGGGAAGAATTTCTAATTTCTGCCCTTTTCCCACTTGTATTTTTGAAGGTTATATGTTAATATTATTATGAATATTTATATATATAAATAAAAGCAAAGGGGAAATGGTATGAGAGTGTGGGAAGCGATACTTTACGGCATAATTCAGGGACTTACCGAATTTCTGCCCGTATCAAGCTCGGGACATCTTGCAATGATACAGAATATGACAGGCTTTGGTGAGGGAATGGACGTCACCGCGTTCAACGTGCTTCTCCATCTCGGAACGCTCGCGGCGGTCGCAATAGTCTATTACAAAGACATTGTCGGACTCATTTGCGCCTTCTTCTCGCTCTGTAAAAAGATTTTCAGCGGAAAATTCAAGCTTTCCGACTGTTCAACTCACGAAAAGCTCGTAGTTTACATAGTTATAGCAACCCTCCCCCTTATTCCGATGATCCTTGTAGAGGATTATCTCGAAATGGTTTCGGGATATCTCGTTATAATCGGCGCGCTCCTTATTTTCAACGGACTCGTTCTGATGGTGTCCGACAGACTTGCAAGAAGGTGCGGCTCGATCGACGAGATGAAGCCGAAAAACGCGATCCTCATAGGTATCTGTCAGGCGTTCGCCCTTCTTCCCGGAATATCGAGATCGGGATCGACCATAACGGGCGGACTCCTCAACGGACTCGACAGAAGCGAAGCGGTGAGATTTTCTTTCCTTCTTTCAATTCCCGCAATTCTCGGCTCGGCGGTGGTAAAGCTCCCCGACCTGTTTACAGAAAGTCTTGAAGCAGAGACGCTTTTAGTTTATATGCTCGGCGCGGCAGTTTCGGCGGTCGTCGGAATATGTGCAATAAAGCTTCTTGGTTATATATCAAAAAAATCGAATTTCAGTATTTTCTCTTACTACTGCTTTGCGGCAGGCGTAGTTGCGGTAGCGTGGGGAATTTTCGCATAAGATAAAAGATGTCAGAGAAAGGACAGATCTAAAACGATGGCAAGCAAGAAAAATAACAAGGAACCCGATATCATCGAGAGAAGAAAACCGGCAAAACACCCTGAGGAGGATATAATAAAGCGTCCGAAGCGTGAGAGAGAGGCAAGACCTCAGCAGGTCGAAAAAGCGCCCGAAAAAGCACCCACGCCCCCCAATCCCGATAGCATCGGAAATCAGGCAATGGTATTCATTATGGCGGTCTGCGCGATATTTTTCGCATTCTGTCTCCTGCTTACCGATATGTCGAAGGGCATAGAGGCTATATCAGGTCCTATCGGATACCACACCTGCCGAATAGTTTACGGACTCTTTGGATACGGAGCCTTCCTTATACCCGTAGTCTTTGCACTCTACGCGGCGTACTGGAACAGAAGCGTAGTCAAGGGCACCGTGCTTCAGAAAATAGTTATCGGTGCTTTTATGATAGTTGCATTCTCCACCCTTATACAGACCTTCGGTCTCGTTGTCGGCGGATTTGACAGAAGCGTAAAGTTCTGGGATCTTGGCGTTTATTTCGATTTCCTTGCAAGACGTAGCGGCGGCGGAATAACCGGCGGATTCATCGGCGGAATGCTCTACGAGGGATTCAAGACCATATCTCTCGTTCTCTCGCTCGCATTCCTTTTAACTGCCGTTATGTTTATGTTCGAGATCACTCCCGCAAAGCTCTGGAAGGCGATAGTCCGCTTCACAAAGTGGGTTATTGCGAAGATAAGAGCGCGTCGCGAGGCGGCTATAATGAGACGCGAGGAGGAGAAAGAGCGCGAGGAGGCAGAAAGAGCAAGACTCGAGGCAGAGCGCATCGCCGAGGAAAAGGCGAGAGCAGAGCGTTATGCAGAGGCAGAGCGTGAAAGAATCGAGAGAGAAAAGGCTCTTGAACAGAAGAAGCTCGAGAACGAGGAAAAGGATCGCGCAGCGTCTCCCATCACGATAACGAGCTACGACGATATGAACAAAAAACCCGCTCCCGAAAAGGCAACGGAGGAGAAGAAGGGCGTTGAGGTAACACCCGTCAAGCTCCGCAAGCTTAATAACTACAAAACAGTTCCCGACGTTGCTCCCGCGCTTGACAGCGAGGAGACCGAAGAGGTTGACGAAAAGGTCGTCAAGGAGATCTTCGAGGGCAGTAAAGAGCAGCTCCGCCGCGGAGAATATCTCCCCGCAGGCGAAAAGGAATACGATATTGACGGAAATCAGATAAGAAACGAAAAGGCAAAGCCTGAGAAGATAAAGCCCGAGAAGAAGGAAGCGGAGGCGGTCATCACGCCTAACGAGTTTGACGATCTCGAGCCCGAAATAATGGAGGTTGAGCGCGAGAGCGTTGTTGAAAGCGAGGCCCCGCTCGCGGACAAGCCGTACGAGCTTCCTCCCATCGACCTTCTCACAACCGGAGACGCTTCGGACGGAGACTCGCCCGAGGAGCTTGAGGCAAACGCCAAGCGTCTTGTCGAGGTGCTTCGCAGCTTCAAGGTTGACGTTGAGGTCGTACACATTTCTCACGGACCTACTATCACAAGATACGAGGTCGCTCCCAAGGCGGGCGTAAAGGTGCGCTCGATTGCAGGTCTCGTTGACGATATCGCGCTCAATATGAAGACGAGCGGAGTTCGTATCGAGCCTATTCCCGGTAAGGTCGCAATAGGAATTGAGGTTCCCAACAGATGCAGAGCGACCGTATTCCTTCGTAACCTCATTGATTCCGAGCAGTTCAGAAGTGCCAAGAGCAAGGTCACCTGCGCTCTCGGTGTAAACGTTGCAGGCGAGCCTATTATGCTCGATATTGCAAAGATGCCCCACCTTCTTATCGCGGGTGCTACCGGTATGGGTAAGTCGGTATGTATAAACAGCCTTCTCGTCAGCCTTCTTTACAGAGCGAAGCCGGACGAGGTCAAGCTCATTCTCGTTGACCCGAAGAAGGTTGAGCTTAACACCTATAACAAGCTTCCTCACCTTCTCGTTCCCGTTCTTAACGAGCCGAGAAAGGCGGCAGGTGCGCTGGCGTGGGCGGTTATCGAGATGGAGCGCCGCTTCAGTCTCATCGAGCAGTACGGCGTGCGTAACCTTGCAGGATACAACGCGATCGTTGCCCAGAACCCCGAAATGGAATATCTCCCCCACATAATCATCGTTATCGACGAGCTTGCCGACCTTATGATGCAGGCGCATGATGACGTTGAGGACTCTATATGCCGTCTCGCGGCTAAGGCGCGTGCGGCAGGAATGCACATGATAGTCGGTACACAGCGTCCGTCCGTTGACGTTATTACCGGTCTTATCAAGGCAAATATCCCGTCGAGAATCGCGTTCACCGTTGCATCGAATGCGGACTCGAGAACGATCATCGACGTCGCAGGCGCAGAAAAGCTTATCGGACGCGGTGATATGCTCTACGCTCCCGTTCAGGAAATGAAGCCCCTTCGACTTCAGGGTTCGTTCGTCAGTGACAGCGAGGTTGAAAAGGTAGTTTCCTTTATCAACGATCAGTGCGAGGTCGTTTACGATTCGGATATTATCGACGAGATCGAGGAGCAGGCAGCTCTTTGCGGAGACAAGAAAAAGAAGGGCGCAGGCGGAATGTCCGGCGACTCGGAGGCATCGGACGATGCAGAGCTTGACTCGAAATTCTACGATGCGGTTGAGCTTGCGGTTGACGAGGGTAAGATCTCTACCTCGCTTATCCAGAGAAAGCTCTCACTCGGCTACGGACGCGCCGCAAAGATCATTGACGAAATGGAAAAGCGCGGTATAGTCAGCGCACCCGACGGACAGAAGCCGAGAACAACTCTTATCTCCCAGCAGGAATACTACGATATGAGGATCAGACAGAATATCGCAGAAACCTCTTACGACGATTAGCCAAGACCCTTTTGGGAAAAGGGTCTTGGAACCCCAAAACTTTTATGGAACCCCTTTTTGGAAAAAGGTGTTCCAAACCTCCCTAAAAACTTTACTTAAAACAGATTTGGTTTTGTTTTTAGTAAAGTTTTTGAAAGAGCGCGAGAAAACTTTTTTCAAAAAGTTTTCTCGCAAAAAAAGTTTTCTCGCAAAAAGAAAGGAAAACAAAATGGTTTACGTTTTTTTGGCAAACGGATTTGAAGAAACCGAGGTAATGTGCCCGATAGATATAATGATGCGCGCAGGAATTGAGGTGACTCTCGTTTCTGTGTCGGACGATTTAAACGTCATCGGATCGCACGGAATTTCTCTCAAAGCCGATAAAAGAATAAACGATATTGCGCTCGACGACGGACTCCCCGAGCTTATTATGCTTCCCGGCGGAATGCCCGGAACAACGAATCTTCTCGCCTGCCGTCCTCTGCGCGAGCTTATCGTAAACGCGCTTGACGCAGACGTGCCGGTGGCGGCAATATGCGCCGCTCCCATGATACTTGGAAGGCTCGGACTTTTAGAGGGAAAGAGGGCAACTTGTTATCCCGGATTTGAAAAAGAGCTTGTCGGCGCAAAGGTTTCAAAGCTTTTTCGCGTTGTTACCGACGGAAATATCATCACCGCCGCAGGAATGGGCGTTGCAACGCAGTTTGGTCTTGCGATAGTCAGTCGCCTCAGATCGCGCAAGGTTGCATTCAAGATAGCAAGGTCGATAAGATTTATTTAAATGCCGAAACTGTAAACGGAGCATTTTAAGATGTATCAGATAAAAGAAGAAAAAAAGGCGCTTCGCGAAGAGTATTCCAAAAAGCGAAGCGAAATGGATCCCGAAAGAAAGGTCGCACTCGATAAAAAGATAGTCGAGCGCTTCAAGGCGCTTGCGACCTACCGATACGCGCACACTCTGCTTCTTTACTATCCCGTCAAGGGCGAGATAGATATTACGCCCCTTGTCAGCGACGCTCTGCGTCAGGGTAAAAGAGTTGCTATGCCGAGATGCGAAAGCAGTGGATCTATAATGCATTTTCACTATATAAATTCATTAAGCGATCTCAAAGAGGGAAGATTCGGCATTTTAGAGCCGAGCGAGGACTCGGAGCTTTTCACCAAGGACAACCTCGGCGGTCCGTGTGCGGTTGTGATACCCGCGCTTTCGTACGACAGACGCGGATACCGTCTCGGCTACGGCAAGGGCTTTTACGACAGATATTTCGGTCACGCAGGAATATCAACGGTAGGACTCGTCTATTCCGATTTTCTCACCGAGAGGCTTCCGCATGGGCGCTTTGACATCGCAGTAGATATCATAGTGACCGAAAAAGAGGTGAGGGTAATTGGCAAATAAATTCAAAAGCTCGGGAATTGCACCCCTGCTTATACTTTTCGTTTTTATAATGACTATCGTTGTCAGAGTGCTCGACCTCACCGCAGGCGGCTCTGCAAGTGAAATATTTGCCAGAACGATAGTTTCGCAGATCGTTATATTTGCTCTACCCGGACTTTTTTACGCCCGTACGCGCTCGGATAATTATTTCAAAAACATTCCGATAAGCGCAATGATACCGTCAAGAGCGCTCTTTCTTATCTATACGCTCATCGTTCTCGTTGTGGGCAGTATGCTCATACAGTTTGCCGTTTTCGCTCTTGGCGGAAGCGAGTACAGCGTATCGACCACAGGTCAGGAGCTTTTCGAGATAAGCGAGCAGAGCGGATTTGTGTACGTCCTTCTTGCACTCGGAGTAGTACCTGCAATATGCGAGGAGTTCGTGTTCCGAGGAATACTTCTTCACGAGTACGCACCGTACGGAAAATTCTGCGCGATAACCGTCTCGGCTCTCGCCTTTGCGATGCTTCATTTCAGCGTCAGCGGATTTCTCTCCTATTTCTTCTGCGGAATCGTTCTTGGCGTTGCATATTACGTCACGCAAAATCTGTTTATAACCATTCTTCTGCACTTTATAAGCAATATGTGCAGTATATACGTAGTACCCCTCATCTCGCAGATAATACTCGGCTCGGGCAGTATGGTATTTTCGATGTTTCTGCTCATTACCGCGTTTTTGCTCGCGCTCACCCTTTCCATAAGAGAGGCGGCGATAGTTTACTGGGAATACGCGGTCGGTGATGCGGTTATGAAAAAGCCTGACGCAAAGCAAAAGGGAAGAAGCAAGGGAATATATCTCATTACCGAGGTTTTTCTCTCGCCCGTGCTTCTCATTTGCGTTTTGCTCTTTATGATAATGGCCCTCACACTTTAATATACAAAGGAAAATTATGACTACCTTTCAGACACAGTTTAAAGAGATATTTTCTTCTCTCGGACTTGAAAAATACACACAGGGAGACCTTCCCGAGCGTTTTGAAATACTTTACGAAAGACTCGTTACAACGAACAAGGTGATGAATCTCACCGCCCTCACCGAGGAGCGCGACGTTATAATCGGTCACTTTGCAGACTCTCTTGCGGCAGCAGAGACTATTCCTGAGAGCGCAAAGGTCATTGACGTTGGCTGTGGCGGAGGATTTCCCACTCTGCCGCTCGCTATCGTGCGTCCCGACGTTTTGGTGGTGGCGCTCGATTCTACCGCCAAAAAGCTCGTTTTCGTCTCGGAGACGGCAAAGGCGCTTGGACTCAGAGTTGAAACTCTCGCGTCTCGCGCCGAGGACGCCGCGAAGGAGGATAAGTACCGCGAGAAATTCGACGTGTGCATCTCAAGAGCGGTCGCAAGACTGAATATCCTTGACGAGATATGCCTCCCCTTCGTCAAGCGCGGCGGACTTTTTATCGCAATGAAGGGTCAGAGTGCAGACGAGGAGTATGCGGAGGCAAAAAACGGAATAGCCACTCTCGGAGGAGAGCTTGTCGAAAACAAAAAAAGCACGCTCGCCGATTTCGGTGCAAGAGCGCTGCTCGTTATAGAAAAAAAGTCCGAAACTCCGATAAAATACCCGAGAATGTATGCAAAAATAAAGAAAAGCCCGCTTTGATAAAACAACGGCAGAGAAATTTTCTCTGCCGTTTCTTTTTTATCAAACCTTTATTTTCTTTACAAGCAATGCTCCCGAGATTCCGATGAAAACACCCGAAATAACGGCAGAAAGCGCAAGCACAGGCAGGTAGAATATTATTTCCGACGTGCCGAGGATAAAGGAGGCAACGATTATCTGCGCCACGTTGTGCGAGATCGCACCTGCCACGCTGACGCCGACCGCCGAGAATTTCTCGCTGTGCTTTAATATCGCCATTACGGTAATGCTCACAAGCGCGCCCGCGAAGCTGTACGCAAGTGACAAAACGCTTCCGAAAAGCAGAAACGAGATGAAAACTCGCATAAGCGAGACCGTGCTTGCGCTCTTGAAATTAAACTTGTAGAGGGTGAATATTACCGCGATGTTGGCAAGTCCGATCTTGATTCCGGGTACTATCGAAAGGGGAGGGATAAGACTTTCAAGATAGGAAAGTCCGAGAGAAACGAGAGTGAACATTGAAGTAAGCACCGTTTCTCTTACCTTTTGATTTCTCATAGGAGGACCTCCTCCTTTTTGTTAAACGCTACCGCATCAACGAAGGACGTGCCGCCGTCAACCTTTATTACAACCTTTGAAACGAGACAGATGATGCTCTCTCCCGAGCGCCCGATAGGTCCCATTCGCTCGCACGAATGATCTATGCATACAGACTCGGTAACGGTCACCTTGCCGCCTTCTATATTTAAAATAAGAAGAGTTTCGCCGTTTTCGTTCTTTATAGGGACGTGTACCTCGTCTGAAAGCGAGTAGCTCCCGACTGTCTCGCCGCCCAGCGAAACACTCACGCTCTCACCTGACGGACGGGGAATAAGGGTGAAAATAAACGCAATTAAGGCGATGACGAGAAAAGTGAGAATTAAGATAATATCATTTCGCATTATCCTTTTTCCTGATTCCATTTCTCATCACCGCCTTGTGATTTTATAACCGATAGCAGATTATTTCGTGCTGAAATCTGCGTGCTTCAGACAGCCGACCGGACAAGCGGCAACACACTCGCCGCAAGCGGTACACTTTTCGTAGTCGATCTTTGCGAGGTTGTTTTCAACCTTGATCGCATCGTGCTGGCAGGTCTTTTCGCACTTTTTACAGCCGATACATCCGTTAGAGCATTCTGCTCTTGTGAGCGCACCCTTTTCGCTGTTGTTACAAGCAACTACAACGTACTCCTTGTCGTTAAAGAGCGATATAAGTGCATTCGGGCAGGTCTTTGCACAAAGACCGCAGCCTGTACATTTCGAGGGGTCGATATGAGCAACGCCGCCTGCGAGCGTGATAGCGTCGTTCTGACAAACGCTCATACAGTCGCCAAAGCCGAGACAACCGTGCGGACAGCTCCACTGACCTGCAAAGAGCATCTTCGCGCCGATACAGGTGTGTATTCCTTCATAATTAAACTTTGTCTGGGTTGCAGAGCAGTCTCCGTGACAATGCACGTAGGCTACCTTTCTTGCAACGTCCTCAAAGTCAACGCCGAGTGTTTCGGCGATCTTCTTTGCGGCATCCGCGCCGCCGGGGGTACAGAGATTTGTGGGAGTGCCTTCCTTTTCTACAAGAGCAGCGGCATAACCGTCACAACCGGTAAATCCGCACGCTCCGCAGTTTGCACCGGGAAGGCAGGCACGAACTGCCGTTATGCGCTCGTCCACCTTGACCTCCATTACCTTAGAGGCAACGGTGAGGATAATTCCGCAGACGAGACCGATAACTACAACAACTATCATTGCAATAAGTATTTCCATCTTAGCCCCTCCTTACAGAAAGAGATTTTCTGCCACTCCGGCAAAGCCGAAGAATGCAAGAGAAACTATCGAAGCGGCAACGAGGGTTATGGGAAGTCCCTTGAATGCCTCGGGCGGATCAGCCTGCTCCACTCTCGAGCGTACACCCGAGAAGATTACCATGGCAAGAAGGAATCCGAGACCGCAACCGAGCGAGCTTACCATAGACTCTGCGAAGCTGTATCCGTCGCTGATATTGTTGAGCGCAACGCCGAGAACGGCGCAGTTTGTTGTGATAAGGGGGAGATAAACTCCGAGAGATTTGTGAAGCGAGGGTATGTACTTTTTCAGAACGATCTCAACGAACTGAACGAGTGCCGCGATAACGAGAATGAACACGATGGTCTGCATATATTCAAGCTCATTCGGAACGAGAACGAAGGAATATATCGGCCATGTTGCGGCGGTAGCGGCAAGCATTACGAATATTACCGCAAATCCCATACCTGTCGCCTGATCAAGCTTCTTCGAAACGCCGAGGAAGGGGCAGATTCCGAGGAACTTGTTCAGAACGTAGTTGTTTACGAGTACCGAGCTGACGAGTATAAAGGCAAGATTTTTAAGCATTTCCATTATATTTTACCTGCCTTTCTCAGTTTTCGGACGCGCTTTCGTCTGCGCTCTCGCATTTTCCGTCGAAAACACGCTTTTTGCAGAAGGAAGCGGACGGGCAGACGTCGCAGGAGAAGTCCTTGCGCTTTACGCCTTTACCCTTGGTTATCTTGTTGATGAGTGCGATAAGGCAGCCGAACACGAAGAATCCGCCGGGAGCCATAGTGAGTATCGAGAGGGAATAGTCTTTAAGGAAGGGAATGTCTATTCCGCAGAACTCTCCCGATCCGAACACCTCGCGGATAGTTGCCATAGCGAGAAGAGCAAGGGTGAATCCTATGCCCATTCCCACACCGTCGAGGAAGGAGTGCGAAACCTTGTTTTCGCGAGCGAACATCTCCGCTCTTCCGAGAATGATACAGTTTACAACGATCAGCGCGAGATAAACGCCGAGGCTTTCGTATATCGAATAGACGTAAGCCTGCATAAAGAGCTGAACTATTGTAACGAATCCTGCGATAAGAACTATGTAGCAGGGAATACGTACAGTATCGGGAATTACCTTACGGAGCGCCGAAATAACGACGTTGGAACAAATGAGAACGAGGGTTGCCGCAATTCCCATACCGACTGCCGCCGAAACGCTTGTCGTGACCGCAAGCGTGGGACAGGTTCCAAGCACGAGAACGAGAACCGGATTTTCGCGGATTATACCGTTTATAAGAATTGAAAGCTTACTTTTTTTCTTTTCCATTTTAAACTCTCCCTTCTTATCCGATAGACGCTATCTTGCCGAAAGCGTCGAGTGCGGTCTTAACTGCGTTCTTGTATGCGTTTGACGAAACGGTTGCGCCCGAAACGGCGTCTGTGCCGTTGTCGATAGAGGAGGCGTCTTTTCCGATAAATTTGTCGGTGTAGGACGCATTGTCAACTACCTTTGCGCCGCCGATAGTGGGCGTTTCGCTATGCGAAAGGGTGGAGGTCTTTATTATCTCACCCTCGGGAGATACCGCGCACATAATGACGAGTCCGCTCGAATATCCCTTGGTGCTTATCTCAAAGACGTAGCCCTTCGCGCCGCCGTCCGCGAGATATACCGCGCTGATTTCCTCGGGAAGTCCGAGAGACTCTATGCTTTCAAGCTTTTCAAAGGCTTCCGCGTCAGAGATAAGCTCCTTCAGAGCCTCCTGAGTGCGCTTCTCGGTATCTGCCTTGATCTTGTCCTTGGTGATGTAGTTCGTAGCGCCGAGCGCTCCTGCAACGACGAGACAAATAAGCGAGAGAACGATGACGCTTTTGATCATATTCTTCATTTTGCCTCACCGCCTTTCACCTTTTTAGTGCCGAGAGGACGTCTTACCGTCCACTTTTCTATGTAGGGGGAGAGAATGTTCATAAGAAGTATTGCAAAGGATACGCCCTCGGGGAAGCTTCCGAAAATTCTGATGAGCGAGGTGATAAGTCCACAGCCGACGCCGAAGATTATCTTACCCCAAGATGTTTCGGGAGAGGTGACGTAGTCGGTCGCCATAAAGATAGCGCCGATGAGAAGTCCGCCCGAAAGAGCGTGCATAACGGGATCCTCACCCGCAAGCAGAGTGCAGAGCATTACGCTTCCGACGAATGCTACCGGAATGTGCCATGTGATAACTCTGCGAGCGATGAGATAAACGCCGCCGATGAGAAGAGCTATCGCGCAGGTCTCACCGATAGAGCCTCCGTGGAGTCCGAGGAGAAGCTGAATCTTCGAGGGGACTGCCACTACGCTTTCGCTGAGAGGAGTTGCACCCGAAACGGCGTCTATGCCGCCGAGCGACTTGATAACGGGGTTGGATTCGCCCGCAACCTTTGCGCTGAACGAGAGGAAGAGAACGATTCGTCCTACCATTGCGGGGTTAGCGAAATTCTTTCCGATTCCTCCGAAGAGGCATTTAACTACTACGATCGCAATCACCGAGCCGACTGCCGCCTGCCAGAGATTGACCGTTTTCGGAAGGTTGAGAGCGAGAATGAGACCGGTAACGACCGCTGAAAGGTCGTATATGGTCTGCTCCTTCTTGCAAGCAAGATTGAAGAGAAATTCGGACGCCACCGACACTATAACGCAGGTTGCGATAAGCGCGAGCGAGTAAGCACCGAAGATTATTACCGCGGCTACCGAAACGGGGAGCAGCGCGATGATCACGTCGAGCATCACCTTCTGGGTGGTTCTCGGTGATCTTATATGCGGAGACGATGAAACTGTAAGCTGATTCATTGTTCTTGTTTTGATCCTTTCCTATTTAAACTGAAGAAGCCGACGATCTTTTGTCAGTTCTTTGGCTTCGATGCGAGGTGCTTTCTCAAAACGCCCTTTGCAAGTCTGTGACGCTGAACGAGGGGCTGCTTTGCAGGGCAAACGAACGAGCAGCAGCCGCATTCCATACACATTCCGAGGTGGAGTGCCTCAAGAGCGGCGCCGTCGTTTGCCTTGTACGCTCTCGTGAACGCCGTCGGATCGAGGTGCAGAGGGCACGCGTTTATGCAGCTTCCGCAACGGATGCAGGGTGTCGTTACGTCGGTTTTTGCCTCTGCCTCGCTGAGTGCGAGAATGGCGTTAGTGTTTTTGAGTATCGGCTGATCAAGATCGGGGACGCTGATTCCCATCATAGGTCCGCCGTAGAGGACCTTCTTCGGCTCGCAGACGAGTCCGCCGCAGAAATCGAATACGTCCTTCATTCTCGTTCCGATAGGCACGATCACGTTTTTAGGATCCTTTACCGCTCCGCCTGCAACGGTCACGCACTTTTTAACGAGCGGCATACCCGTTTTGACGTACGATCCGATGAAAGAGAGGGTGGTGCAGTTAAGAACTATCGCGCCAACGTCGATAGGAAGCTTGCCCTCGGGAATGAGCTTGCCCGTTGTGTTGAAAACGAGCACCTTCTCACCGCCCTGCGGATATTTCGAGGGGAGAGTGCAGACCGAGACCGCACTGTCGTCCTTTGTAAGCTCCTTTATAGCCGCGATACACTCGGGCTTGTTCGACTCTATACCGAAGATTATGTTCTTTGCATCAAGATACTTTTCGAGAAGCTCGATGCCGTACTTTATATCCTCACCGCGATCGAGCATCGTTCTTGTGTCGCTCGTGATATAAGGCTCGCACTCCGCTCCGTTTATAACGATCGCAGAAATGCGGCTCGTGTCCTTGACGTCAAGCTTTATGGCGGTGGGGAAGCCTGCGCCTCCGAGACCGACCGCGCCGCTCTTTCTTACCGCGGCAATAAACGAATCGTAGTCGTGTACGTCGGGAGCTGTTATTTCGGGATCGGGAGTCATCTCTCCGTCCGACTCGATGTGGATTACCTGCATGGGAGCGCCCATACTCGAGGTCATAGTGTCAAGCTTTTTGACAGTACCCGAAACGCTTGAATATATAGGTGCGCTGACAAATCCGCCTGCCTCGGCAATAAGCTGACCGACATATACCTTGTCGCCTGCCTTGACTATCGGAGTCGCGGGAGCGCCTATGTGCATCGACATGGGAATCACTACCGATGCGGGAGGGTCCATATAAACGGGAGAAAGCTTTGACGTATCCTTAAAGTGAGGCAGGTTTGCTCCGCCGGGCATCAAAGGCTTTCTGAATCTAAAAGAAAACATAAAACTCGGTTTTTCCTTTCAAGTTTGTTATATTTTTGTCAATATTTCACCAATTTTACAGTGATATTTTGTGTATTATAACATAAAGAAAGCGGTGTGTCAACATAAAAAACGCAATAACAAGGAATATTATATATTATTTTATAGATTTAGGAAGGCGCGACGAAATAATTGTAAATATTTTTTGTTTTTTTGGCGGATTTTACTTGTAAAAAGAGATAGTTTCTGTTATAATAAATAAGATATACGACTATTTTGAAACAGAGAAGCGAAATGGAACGAAAAGAAGTAATAATTGACCCCGAAAAAATAAAAGAACAGTACCGTTATATGGATATGGTGAAGGGCCTTCTTGCAGACCGTATGCAGGATACTCACTACGCGTACGTTGAGACCTTCGGCTGTCAGCAAAACGAGGCGGACAGTGAGAGGATAATGGGTATGCTTTGCCGTATGGGATACACTCCCACTACCGATAGCGCGCTTGCCGATATAATCATCGTCAACA
This sequence comes from Eubacteriales bacterium, assembly GCA_045535095.1. Classification (GTDB taxonomy): domain Bacteria; phylum Bacillota; class Clostridia; order Oscillospirales; family CAG-272; genus SIG672. The sequence continues at coordinate 49,640 of JAZSKY010000035.1, forward strand.
CCTGTGCGGTAAGAGAGCACGCCGAGCTTCGCGCACTCTCGATAACGGGACAGTTCAAGCATCTTAAAGAAAAGAAAAAATCGCTCGTTATCGGTGTCTGCGGATGTATGGTCTCGCAGGAGCATCGCAAGGAGGACATCAAAAACAAATATCCCTATATAAATTTCATTTTCGGAACGAGTATGAATTACCGCCTTCCCGAGATACTTTATACGTCCCTCATAAAGCAAAAGAGAGCATACTATCTCGACTGCGGAGACGTTGGCAACATAGCCGAGGGACTCCCCGTCAAAAGAGAGTCGTCCTTTAAGGCATGGGTTTCGGTAATGTACGGCTGTAACAATTTCTGCACCTACTGCGTAGTACCCTTTGTCAGAGGACGTGAGCGAAGCAGAGACAGACGCGAGATACTCTCCGAGATCGAGACTCTTGCAAAAGAAGGGTATAAGGAAATAACTCTGCTCGGTCAGAACGTGAACTCGTACGGCAAGGACCTTGACGAAAATTACGATTTCGCCGACCTGCTTTCGGATATCTGCAAAATAGAGGGAGACTTCATCGTCCGCTTTATGACGAGCCACCCGAAGGACGCGTCGAGAAAGCTTATAGACACAATGGCAAGCAGTCCCAAGATCGCAAAGGCGTTTCATTTGCCCCTCCAGTCGGGAAGCGACAGGATCCTTAAAGAAATGAACCGCCACTACGATAAAAGATCATATCTCGAGCTTGTATCGTATATGCGCGAGAAGATGCCCGATATTGCGATAACCACCGATATAATCGTCGGATTCCCGGGCGAGACCGAGGAGGACTTCGAGGAAACGCTCGAGATGCTCAGAACGGTTGAATACGATAATATTTATTCCTTTATCTATTCAAAACGCAAGGGTACGAAGGCGTCCGTTATGGAAAATCAGATTCCCGAAAAGGTGAAAAAGGAACGCTTTGCGCGTATGATGGAAACGCAGAACGCGATATCAAACGGCAAAAATACAGTCTATCTCGGCACCGTTCAAAGAGTGCTGGTCGAGGGTAGAAGCAAGACCGATACAGACAAGCTGACGGGCAGAAACGAGAAAAACAGACTCGTTCATTTCTCGGGAGACGATAGCCTTATCGGAGGCTTTACAAACGTAAAAATAACCGAGGCAGAGACCTTCTCGCTCTCGGGCGAACTTATAAAATAATTAAAATCAAGGAGAAAATAAAAATGGAACTTATTGAAATGGCAGCAATACTCGGACAGAGAATCAGATCGTCCGAGGCAGGAGAAAGACTTGAAAACGCGGCAAGAGCATACGCAGAAAACGCAGAGCTTCGCTCGCTTTTCACCGAATATCAGGTACAGCAGAAGGTGCTTGAGGAGCATGGCGCACTTGAAAACAAGGACGAAGCGCTCATCACCGCTATCGACAAGCGCCTCAACGAGATATACGACCAGATAATCACTCACGAGGAGTACAAGGAATACGAGGCGGCGCAGGAGGCGTACAACTCGCTCATTTCCAACCTTATCAGCGAGGTAGTAAGACAGGCAAACGGCGAGACGGGCGAGGGTGAATGCACTCACGACTGCTCGACCTGCGGCGGCTGCCACTAAGCTGCTTTTTAAAGCCCCGAAGCGATTTTGAGAAAAGTTTTCTGAGTGGGATTTGGGGTAACGTCCCAAGAAAGGATAGAATTATGGCACTTTCGCCTATGATGCAGCAGTATCTGCAAATAAAGTCACAGCACGACGACGCGATACTTTTCTTCCGTCTCGGCGACTTTTACGAGATGTTTTACGACGACGCAAAGCTCGTTTCGCGTGAGCTTGACCTCACCCTTACGGGTAAGCTTTGCGGCGACGTTGAGCGCGCCCCGATGTGCGGCGTACCCTATCACAGCGCGGATATTTACATCGGAAAGCTCGTTGACCGCGGCTACAAGGTAGTCATCTGCGAGCAGACCGAGGATCCTGCCACCACCAAGGGACTCGTAAAGCGCGAGGTGGTTCGCACTATAACTCCGGGAACTGTCACCGATACAAGTCAGCTCTCCGAGGGAAAGAACAACTATATTGCCGCAATATGCGTGTCGGGAGCGGACGCATCGGTCTGCTTCGCCGATATAACGACGGGCGTTCTCCGCGCAACCACGGTGAAAAATTATAAGAGCGCACTCGTCAGCGAGATGTCGGTCTATATGCCCAAAGAGGTCATTTCAAACACCGAAATGACAGACAGTGACGCACTTTACGATATAGTCAAAAACAAAATGGGCGTGTTTATCGGCAAGTGCGATAAGGAGACCTTTGAGCCGTCGAGATGTAAAAAGCTTCTCTCGTCGGGACTCAAAATGTCCGCAGAGGAGATAAACGAATGCGGCGTTTCCGAGGTGTGCGCGATAGGTGCGCTTTGCGCCTACGTTCTTGAAACACAGAAAATAGATATATCCTATTTCAGAAAGCCCGAGATATATTCGTGTGGACAGTATCTTGAAATAGATGCGTCCACAAGACGCAATCTTGAGCTTTGCGAGACTCTTCGCACGAAGGAGAAGAAGGGAACGCTCCTTTGGGTGCTTGATAAGACTCACACCTCTCTCGGAGCAAGACTTCTCCGCAAATGGATAGAGCAGCCCCTTGTCAACGCCAACGAGATAGGCGACAGACAGGGCGCCCTTGCCGAGCTTTTCGACGGATTTATAATAAGAGACGATCTTTCCGAGCAGCTTCGCGGAATGCTTGACCTTGAAAGACTTATGACTAAGGTCGTTTACGGAAGCGCAAACGCAAAGGATATGCGTGCGATAGCGAACACTATCTCACGCCTTCCCGCGATCAAAAAGACGCTCGCCCTCTGTCATAGCAAAAAGCTTGCGGATCTTCACAAAAAGCTCGACACTCTCGAGGATCTTTACAGAATAATAGACGGCTCGATAGTCGAGGATCCGCCTTTCTCGGTAAGAGAGGGAGGCTTTATCGCAAGCGGCGTAAACTCCGAGCTTGACAGACTACGCGACATTCTTCTGAACGGAAAGTCCTACCTCGAAAAGCTTGAAAACGAGGAAAAGGAAAAGACGGGAATCAAGAATATGAAGGTCGGATACAACAGAGTGTTCGGCTACTATATTGAGGTATCGAAATCGAACCTTCCCGACGTTCCCGACAGATACATAAGAAAGCAGACCCTCTCCACGGGCGAGAGATATATAACCGACGAGTTAAAGCAGCTTGAGGCGACCATTCTCGGCGCGACCGACAAGATAAACGCTATCGAATTTGAGCTTTTCACAAAGCTTCGTGAGCTTCTCACCGAAAACGTAAAGCGTATCCAGAGCGTTGCCGATATTATTGCCGAAACTGACGTTTACCGCTCGCTTGCCGAGGTTGCCTATACAAACGGATATACCCGTCCTGAGGTTGACGTCAGCGAGATAATCGACATAAAGGACGGCAGACACCCCGTTGTTGAAAAGTTCCTTAGTGACGGCGAAATGTTCGTTCCTAACGATACCTATGCCGACACCGCATCTCAGAGACTTCTTATGATAACAGGTCCGAATATGGCAGGTAAATCGACCTATATGCGTCAGGTTGCCATCATCTGCGTTATGGCGCAGATAGGATCGTTCGTTCCCGCAAGAGACGCGCGAATCGGTATCGTTGACAGACTCTTCACCCGTATCGGCGCATCGGACGACCTTGCAAGAGGACAGTCAACCTTTATGCTCGAAATGAGCGAGGTTGCTTATATACTCAAAAACGCAACGAGAAGAAGCCTTATCATTTACGACGAGATAGGAAGAGGAACCTCGACCTTCGACGGAATGAGCATAGCGCGTGCCGTCGCGGAATACACAGCAGGCAAGAAGATAGGCGCAAGAACCCTCTTTGCCACCCACTATCACGAGCTTACCGAGCTTGAATCGACCTGCGAGGGAGTTGTGAATTACTCGATAACTGCGCGCAAAAAGGAGAAGGGAATAGTATTCCTTCGCAAGATCGTGCGCGGCGCGGCAGACGATAGCTACGGAATCGAGGTCGCACAGCTTGCGGGTGTTCCGAGTGAGATCGTACGCCACGCAAAAGAGGTGCTTGCCGAGATCGAGGCAAACAGTGAAAAGCCTCAGACACATAAAAAGAATGCCGACAGAGGCATTGAATCCTTCTCGATAGACGATTATATTGAAAAGGAAATAGCGGAAAAGCTCCGCAAGACAGACGCCAACACTCTCACTCCGATAGAGGCGCTCAACTTCATCTGGGAGCTTAAGAAAATGCTTTAAAAATTTTGCAGGAAAGGATTTGTCATAATGGGAATAATAAATCAGCTTGATTTTCAGGTGGCGAATCTGATCGCCGCAGGAGAGGTAGTTGACAGACCTGCGTCAGCAGTCAAGGAGCTTGTTGAAAACTCGATAGACGCGGGCGCTACCGAAGTAATAGTTGAAATAAAGCACGGAGGAATCACCTTCATTCGCGTTACCGATAACGGTAGCGGAATGGCAAGCGAGGACCTTCCGATAGCCTTAAAGCGCCACGCGACGAGCAAGATCTCAAAGGCTTCCGACCTTGACTCGATCACCACGCTCGGCTTTCGCGGAGAAGCGCTTGCCGCAATATCCTCGGTATCTAAGATAAGGATAATGACACGCCGCGAAAATGACGAGACCGGCTCTGTTCTCACGAGCGAGTTCGGCGAGGTCACCGACATAGGCGAAATGGGCGGACGAAAGGGAACTACGATCATCGTTGAGGACCTCTTTGCAAACGTCCCTGCCCGAAGAAAGTTCTTGAAAAGAGACGCAACCGAGGCGCTTGCGGTCGCATCTGCGGTTGAAAAGCAGGCGCTCTCACGCCCCGACGTTTCGATAAGCTTCATTTCCGACTCGGTGCAGAAATTCAAGACGCCCGGTGACGGAAAAATTATGAGCGCCGCGCGTGCGATATTCGGAAAGGACTTCACCTCAAAGCTTGCCGACGTGCGCTCTATGACCGAGGGAATCGAGGTCAACGGATACGTCGGACTGCCCGAAAACGTCCGCGCTAACCGTAATTTCCAGATATTCTTCATTAACGGAAGATATATAAAGAGCCGTACGGTAATGGCGGCACTCGAGCAGGCGTTTGACTCTTATCTCGAAAGCTCCAAATTCCCCTGCGCGATACTTTATATCTATATCCACCCCGCCTTCGTTGACGTGAACGTTCACCCGACGAAGCTCGAGGTCAAGTTCTCAAACGAGAGAGCGATATTCGACGCGGTTTACTGCGCGGTAAAGAACGCGCTTGCAAATCACAGAGTCGATCCCGATACCGATATTCAGCTTCAGCCGAGACACGTCAGCGGAGAAAAATACGACGCGGTCAACGCCTTCGTCCCCGTCTATGACAGAATAGTATCCGAGGGCAAGCCAAAGATCGAGCAGTCGAATATTTTTGAGTCGGCATCGCTTGGCGAGAAGATAGAAAACGCCGAGACGGTAAGCCGCCTTGACGAGACGCGAGAGGAAAACAGACCGTCTCCCACGCCATTTTTCGATCTTTCCTTCGGGACTGCGGATACCTTTGCGCCGCCTGTTCCGGAAACAGAAAAAACTCCCGTAAATACCGATAAAAACGACGAAAAGAAATATCTTTTCAGCGTTTCCGATATGACCGAAACGCAGGTAACCCACAGAGACGAAAAGAAATATAAGATACTCGGAACGGCGTTCAGCGCCTACATCTTCGTTGAAAACGAGGGAAAGGTGATGGTAATAGACAAGCACGCCGCTCACGAGAGGATTCTTTTCGAGGATATGAAGAAGATCCTGCACGCCTCCGAGAACCACTCGCAGACACTTCTCGTGCCCGAGAGCGTCTCTCTTTCAAATGAGGAGCTTGGCGCGGTGCATGACTTTGAGAGCGAGATAAAGGCGCTCGGATTTGACTTTGAAACTGTCGGCAAGGAGCTTACTATAAAGAGTATCCCGAGTATAATATCGCTTTCCGATGCAAGAGACGTTCTCGTCACCATCGCAGGGCAGATAGCCTCGGGAACGGGCATGGAGGGTACTACCCGTAATATCGCCTTTGAAAAGGCGCTCTATCAGGCGTCCTGTAAGGCGGCGATGAAGGCGGGCGTTTACGATAACGAGGCTAACACCCGTTTTATAGTTGACCGCCTTTTTGAGATACCCGATATAAAATACTGTCCTCACGGACGTCCGTGTACGTTTGAGCTTTCCGAGGGCGAGCTTGAAAAGCGCTTTAAGCGTACTTAAAATAAAAATACGCGAAAGCTCTTGACAAAAGAGAGACTTATGCGTATAATAATTACAGAAATATCGCGATAATGCGAAAGCATAGGGATAAAAACATAAAAACAACCCCGTCCCCAGAGAGCCGTCGGAAGCTGAAAAGACGGTGTCGGGATCTTTGTGCTACCACCCTGTGTGAAAAATCAATATTCAAAGAGTTAAAGCTCGGGTGGAACCGTGCGGAAAATGTATCCACACCCCGAACACAGTTTTGTGTTCGGGGTTTATTTTTTGAAATAACAAAGACCATATAAATAAAAAGGAGAAAAAAGATGAAATTCAAAATTCTTGACAAAGAGATCGAGCTTGAAGCGCCCGTCACCGTTTACGAAGCGCTCAGAGCCGCAGAAGCATCAAACAACAAGGTGCTTGCCGCAAAGGTAAACGGCGAGGTTGCAGAGCTTACCGCTCCCCTTGAGAGTGATGCAGAGATAATTCCGCTCACCTTCGACGACGACGAGGGTAAGGCAGTATTCCGTCACACCGCTTCCCACGTCATGGCGCAGGCAGTAAAGCGCCTTTTCCCCGACGTTAAGCTCACTATCGGCCCGTCGGTTGACGAGGGATATTACTACGATTTCGATAGCGAGGTCCCCTTCACGCAGGAGATGCTCACTCAGATCGAGGGCGAGATGAAGAAGATCGTCAAGGAAAACCTGAAGCTCGAGAGATTTTTACTCCCCAGAGACGAGGCTATAAAGCTTATGGAGGAAAGAAACGAGCCGTATAAGGTTCTTCTTATCGCAAGAATCCCCGAGGGAGAGGACATTTCCTTCTACCGTCAGGGCGAATTTGTTGACCTCTGCGCAGGACCCCACCTCTTCAGTACGGGCGCTATCAAGGCGTTCAAGCTCACTCAGTGTACGGGCGCATACTGGGAAGGTAAGTCCGAAAACAAGATGCTCCAGCGAGTTTACGGTATCGCATATCCCAACAAGGCAGATATGGAAGAATATCTCGCACGCGTTGAGGAAGCAAAGAAGCGCGACCATAACAAGCTCGGAAGAGAGCTTGAGCTTTTCACCACCTCCGATCTTATCGGTCAGGGACTCCCGATCATGCTCCCCAAGGGCGCAAGAATGATCCAGACTCTCCAGAGATTCGTTGAGGACGAGGAGCAGAAGCGCGGCTGGCTTCTCACCAAGACTCCCTACATGGCAAAATCCGATCTTTATAAGGTTTCGGGACACTGGGATCATTACCGCGACGGTATGTTCGTAATGGGCGATCCCGACGATAAGGAGTGCATGGCACTTCGTCCTATGACCTGTCCCTTCCAGTATCAGGCATATCTTAATAAGGGAAGATCCTACCGCGACCTCCCCCTTCGCTATAACGAGACCTCGACTCTCTTCAGAAACGAGGCTTCGGGCGAGATGCACGGACTTATCCGCGTTCGTCAGTTCACCATTTCCGAGGGACACCTTATGTGTACTCCCGAGCAGCTTGAGGACGAGTTCAGAGGCTGCCTCGAGCTTGCTATCTATATGCTCAAGACTCTCGGTCTCTACGAGGACGTTTCCTACCGCTTCTCGCAGTGGGATCCCGACGACAGAGCAAAGTATATCGGCACAAACGAGCAGTGGGATGAGGCTCAGGGCGTGATGAAGAAGATCCTCGACAACCTCGAGATCCCCTACAAGGTGGGCGTCGGCGAGGCGGCGTTCTACGGACCTAAGCTCGATATTCAGATAAAGAACGTTCACGGCAAGGAAGACACGCTTATCACTATTCAGATCGACCAGATGCTCGCTGAAAAGTTCGGTATGGAGTACGTTGACCGCGACGGAACGAAGAAGAACCCCTACATCATTCACCGTACCTCGATCGGATGCTACGAGCGTACACTTGCCCTTCTTATCGAGAAGTACGCAGGCGCGTTCCCGCTGTGGCTCGCACCCGTTCAGGTAAAGGTTCTTCCCATCGGTATCGAACAGCACGAGGCGGCAGAGGCTATCTACGATAGACTCACCTCGCTCGGTATGCGCGTTGAGATCGACGAGAGAAACGAAAAGATCGGCTACAAGATTCGCGAGGCACAGCTTGCAAAGATCCCCTATATGCTCGTTATCGGAGCAAAGGAGGTAGAGGAGGGAACTGTTGCAGTTCGCTCGCGCAAGGCTCTCGATATGGGTGCTATGCCCGTTGACGAGTTCGTGAATATGGCTCTTGAAGAGATCAGAACCAAGGCAAAATAAAGTGAAAGGACGGAGAATTGTTTCTCCGTCCTTTTGTCGTATCAGAAGCTCCGTAGGGGAGGGGATCAAAGTTTAGTTTGTGCGAACACACGAAAACGCTATTGTCTTTTATTTTTCCGACTTTCTGCGCCGACAGAAAGTCTCGCAAAGATCGGCTTATTATGGAGGGGAGACCCCTCCCTTAAGGCACACCCACCCCCTTTCGGCAAACGCGCTCCCAACGGCGTCGCGGTTTTCCCCGATGCATATAAATCGGAGGTCATTTGCCTCGGCAAATGACACGGCGCCGCTTGCGGCGGCTTCGGCGCGGCTGTAATTTCGCGGCGCAAGAGGAAAGGGCGCCGCGGCTCACTCCTTCGGATATTATCCGCCACTGTGTTTCGTACAGAAAAAGGGAAATGCGTCTCTAAAGCCTTCTCCAGCGGAGAAGGTGGCAGCCGAAGGCTGACGGATGAGGAGATCAAAAGTTTAGTTTGTGCGAACACACAACAAACGCGTTTGTGCATTACTTTTCCGACTTTCTGCGCCGACAGAAAGTCTCGCAAAGATCGGCTGTTAGGGAGGGAGACCCCTCCCTTCAGAAAACACCCTCCCCCTTCGGCAAACGCGCTCCCAACGGCGTCGCGGTTTGCCCGCCGCAATGCGGCGTGTCTGATCG
>JAZSKY010000073.1:0-6022 GCA_045535095.1 Eubacteriales bacterium
ATCGAGATAAATCCCTTGCGGGATTTTCGATATGTTGCTAACGCAACTCGATATGCCTGCGGCTCGATATGTTTGCTACGCAAACGAGGGATTTATCTCATATCGAATTGGCGCAAAGCGACAATATATCGAGTTCGAGCACAGCGAGAACATATCGAGTCAACGAAGTTGACATATCGACAGAAGAAAAAATGAGAGCAAGAGTACAAGGAGAAAATCCTTATATTCTTGCTCTCTTTCTGCTTGTATATGGGTTTAGGCTTAGCCCTTTCTGCATTTGTCGGGACAAATGAGATGCTCGCACTTAACGGCAATTTTTAAATTCTCCGCCAAGAACATCACGCATTTCGTCCTTTTTTATTTTCTGTACTCGCTCGGCGAGTGTCCGATATGCTTTTTAAAAAGCTTGCTGAAGAAATGCGGATCGTCGTATCCCGAAAGAGAGGCGATCTCTTTTACGCTCATGTCGGTATTTTCGAGCAGGTCGCAGGCGTATCTCAGGCGAAGCTAGACGACGTACTGCATCGGCGACCTTCCCATAACAGACGTAAATCGCGCGACGTATCGCGAATTGCTCAGGTTTTCCATTTTCGCAAGCTCGGGAATTTTTATCTCCGAGTTGTAGTGATCGTGAATGTATTTGAGAGACGCGCCCAGTATTCCTCCGCCTCTCTTTTCTCCGACCGCCGAGCGCGCCGCCTCGAGCAAGATCCTCTCGAGCGCAGACGAAAGCTCCTGCCTTTGAAAGACGCTTCTTCCGTCAAATCGCTCGAAAAGCGAGCGGAAGCGAAGCTCCATAAGATTGTCCGACGACAGCTTTTTTATAAACGGAGTTTCAGCAAATCCGAGATCGGTGAGCAGTCGCTCTGCGTAAGAGCCTGTAAAATACACCCACAGATAGGCAACGCCCTCCCGTCCTGTGTGAGAATATCTGTACGGATATTTCGCACCGAAGATGGCAAGCGTTCCTGCGTCCGCAGTGACGTCTCCGATCGTGAGAGCGCCCTCGACTATATACATAAGATAAATGTCCGACCTTCCCGTCTTGCTGTGAGTAGCAAACGGAAAGGCGCTCTCCATACGCCCCGAGCAGTTGACAATAAGCGGATATTCTCCGCTTTCTCTGTCGCAAGCGTTTATTCCGCGCAGATCGCTTTCAAATGCGTGATATGACAGATTCATAGCTTACCTCTCTATATAAACAGTAAAAAAGTACACCTTTTTAGCAAAAGAGTCGATTGATTTTTCCTTGATTTCATTATATGATATAAGCAGTTAAAAGTCAAGTTTTTTCACGAAAGGAATAAAAAAATATGAAAAAAGTCATTATTATCGGCGCAGGAGGCAGAGGTACTACATATTCGGATATTGCCGCAAACACAGTCAGAGGCTTCGAGATCGTTGCCGTTGCCGAGCCGATAGATACAAGAAGAAACTACATCAAAGACACCTTCAACGTTCCCGAGGAGCTTTGCCACACGTCGTGGGAGGATCTTCTTTCCCGTCCGAAATTTGCAGACCTCGTCGTTATCGCAACGATGGACAGAGACCATCTCGCGCCCGCTCTTGCCGCTATCGACAAGGGGTACGATCTGCTTCTTGAAAAGCCGATGGGCGCAACTCCCGAGGAGTGCAAGGCTATCGAGCTTGCGGCAAAGAAAAAGGGCGTTTTCGTTCTCGTTTGCCACGTTCTTCGCTTCACCCCCTTCTTCATGGCGCTCAAGGCTCTCGTTGACGCAGGAAAGGTCGGAAAGATCATGCACATTCAGCACGCAGAGTGTGTAGGAAATATTCACCAGAGTCACTCGTTCGTGCGCGGAAACTGGAAAAACAGCGAGGAAAGTACCCCCGATGATCGTCCAGAAGACCTGCCACGATATGGACATTCTCCAGTGGCTTATCGGCAAGGACTGCTCGCGCGTCCACAGCTTCGGCTCGCTGAGCTATTTTAAAGAGGAGAACGCACCCGAGGGCGCTCCCGCCCGTTGCATTGACGGTTGCCCCCACGCAGACAGCTGCTATTACAACGCAGACAAGGTATATAAGAGTATGCCAAAAACAAGCGCGTTCGTCCGCGCGATCACGCAGAGACAGGATCCTACCGACGCCGACATCGACGAGGCGCTGAAGGGCGATTACGGACGCTGCGTTTTCCGCTGCAACAACAACGTCGTCGATCACCAGACGGTAAATCTTGAGTTTGAGGGCGGCGAAACGGTCAGCTTCACGATGTGCGCCTTCAACAAGGGCTCGAGAAACATAAAAATTATGGGAACCGCGGGCGAGATCAGCGCAAATATGGGCGCAGATCACGTTGTTCTCTACAACTTCGAGAGCGGAAAGTACGAAAAGATTATGCTTGCCGACATACAAACCGACCAGTCGATAGACGGCGGTCACGGCGGCGGAGACAGAGGCATTATTTCGGCGCTCAGCAAATGTCTTGACGGAACTTACACAGGAAACTCGGTCTGCACGATCGAGCAGACCTGCAAAAACCACCTCATCGCTTTCGCCGCAGAGGAGTCCCGTCTCAACGGAACCGTGGTCGATTTGAAGGAATTTGAGGAAAGAATTGTAAACAATTTGTAAACATATCGCAATAGGTTTGCAAAATGCTTTCATATATGATATAATGCTTTTCGCTTGCGAATGCAGGCAAAACATATTCCGTATGACTGGGCTCGCGGGTAAATGCTCTTTTAAAGGGCGCTTCACCACGCCGCAAACTCGGTTTTCACGGAGAAATAAATTTACAGAAAGGTGAAAAAACTATGCTCGCAAAGGAAAAGAAGCAGGAAATCATTCTCGCTAACGCTATGCACGAGGGCGACACCGGTTCGCCTGAGGTTCAGATCGCTATTCTCACCCAGAGAATCAACGACCTCAACGCGCATCTCGCTAACAACCAGAAGGACTTCCACAGCCGCCGCGGACTTCTCAAGATGGTAGGTAAGAGACGTAACCTTCTCAAGTATCTCCAGAATACCGATATTGAGCGTTACCGCGCAATAGTTAAGAAGCTCGGACTCAGAAAGTAAGTTCGTGCCTCAAAACTTGTTTTCAAGAAAATGGGAGGCCCTTTGCCTCCCATTTTTGAGGTAAACACAAATCCAAAAAAATCAAGTCTTGACCGGACAAATACAATAATGAATAACAAGTGCCTCTGAAAAAGCTTTCGGGCGCGCTCGCTATTCATTATTTCTCCGGTTGAGGCTGCAAATAACAAATTAAGAAGAAAGGTTCAGAAAAATGTTCGACAACTACAAGATTTTTGAAACTACTCTTGCAGGCAGACCTCTTACCGTTGAAACCGGAAAGATGGCAGGTCTTGCAAACGGCTCGTGTCTCGTAAGATATGGCGAGACCTCGATCCTTGCTACCGCAACCGCATCGGCAAAGCCCCGCGACGGAATCGACTTCCTTCCCCTCTCGGTTGACTTTGAGGAGCGTCTTTACGCAGTAGGAAGAATCCCCGGCGGCTACCTCAGACGTGAGGGCAGACCTTCCGAGAAGGCAATTCTTACCTCCCGTGTTATCGACCGCCCTATCCGTCCCCTCTTCCCTAAGGATCTTCGTAACGACGTTGCGATCAGCCTTATGGTTCTCAGCGTTGACAACAACTGCTCGCCCGAGATCACCGCAATGCTCGGCGCGTCTATCGCTCTCTCCATCTCGGATATTCCGTGGAACGGACCTATCGCAGGCGTATTCATGGGACTCGTTGACGGCGAGATCGTTGTAAACCCCACCTCCGAGCAGAGAGCAAAGAGCGATCTCGAGCTTACCGTTGCAGGCTCTGCAAACAAGGTCGTTATGATCGAGGCAGGTGCTAACGAGGTTGACGACGACACTATGTTCGAGGCTATTATGAAGGCTCACGAGGAGATCAAGGTCCTCTGCTCCTTCATCAACTCTATCGTTGCAGAGATAGGCAAGCCCAAGTTTGACTATCCCTCCTGCGAGCTTGATCACGATATGTTCGACAAGATCTTCGACTTCTGCGAGAAGGACGTTATGATCGCTCTCGACACCGACGACAAAACCGTTCGTGACGCAAGAATGCAGCCCATTACCGACGCTATTCTCGAGAAATTCTCCGAAGAATATCCCGAGCTTCCCGACATTATCGGCGAGCTTGTATACAAGATCCAGAAGAAGATCGTTCGTAGATGGCTCCTTCAGGACAAGAAGCGTGTTGACGGCAGAAGAATGGACGAGATCCGTCCCCTCGCTGCTGAAGTTGACCTTCTCCCCAGAGTTCACGGATCGGGTATGTTCACCAGAGGTCAGACTCAGGTTCTTACCATCGCAACTCTCGGTACGGTAGGCGACGCGCAGATGCTCGTCACTATCGTCGAGGAAGAGTCCAAGCGCTATATGCACCACTACAACATGCCCGGCTTCTCCACCGGCGAGGCAAAGGCAAGCCGCAGCCCCGGACGCCGCGAGATCGGCCACGGCGCGCTCGCAGAGCGTTCGCTCATCCCCGTACTTCCCTCGGTTGAGGAATTCCCCTATGCAATGAGACTCGTTTCCGAGGTTATTTCCTCGAACGGTTCTACCTCGCAGGCATCGGTTTGCGGATCGACCCTCGCTCTTATGGCAGCAGGCGTTCCGATCAAGGCACCGGTTGCAGGTATTTCCTGCGGACTTATCACCGCAGAGGACGGCTCTTGGGACACCATGATCGACATTCAGGGTCTTGAGGACTTCTATGGCGATATGGACTTCAAGGTAGCAGGTACTCACAAGGGTATCACCTCTATCCAGATGGACCTTAAGATCGACGGTCTTACCCCCGAGATCATCAAGGCGGCTTTCGAGATGACTCACAAGGGCCGCGACTATATCATCGACGAGATCATTCTCAAGGCTATCCCTGCTCCTCGCGAGGAGGTTAACCAGTACGCTCCCAAGATGATCATTATGCACATCAAGCCCGAAAAGATCCGCGAGGTTATCGGTAAGGGTGGCGAGGTTATCCAGAAGATCGTTGCTGACACCGGCGCGAAGATCGACATCGAGGACGACGGAACAGTTTATATTGCTGCAGTTAACCGCGACAGCGGACTTGCTGCACAGTCCATAATCGAAGGCATCTGCTTCGAGCCCGAGGTTGGCGCAGTTTACACCGGCAAGGTTAAGAGAATCATTCCCATCGGCGCGTTCGTTGAGTTCGCTCCCGGCAAGGAAGGTATGTGCCACATCAAGGACCTCTCCAACACCTTCGTTGAAAAGGTTGAGGACGTTGTAAACGAGGGCGACGAGCTCACCGTTAAGTTCATGGGCATCGACGAGAAGGGACGTTACAACCTTTCCGCAAAGGCGCTTCTCCCCAAGCTCGAGGGTGAGGAGAGACCTCCCCGTCGTGAGGGCGGCGAGAGACGTGAGGGCGGTCGCGACGACAGACGCGGCGGCTTCAGAAAGCCTTTCAAGAAGAAAGAGGACTAATTTAGGGCTCTGCCCTAAAAACCCGCCAAGAAACTTTTGAAAAAGTTTCTTGGAACTTCAAAACTTTAATAGTAACGGCAGGGATGAAAGTCTCTGCCGTTTTTTGTTTTCTTTCAGGGCGGGAAACACCTGCCCTACCTGTTAATTTTAGCTTGTAGTGGAACAGCCCTCTCACCCGACTACGTCGGGAGCTCTCCCGGAGGGAGAGCCTTTGGTGTAAGCCTCGCTCTTTGGGAGAGGTGGCGGCGAAGGGGGCGGAGAGGGTCTTTTGCAGGGTTAATTTAAGCTCGTCGGGGAACTACTCATCCACCGCTATCGCGGTCCCCCTTCCCTCGCAAGGGAAGGCTTTCGGGAGGACCAAGGCCCTCCCCTACGGGGCTTCGGCAAAGTTTGTTATATATTTGCGGATAATATCCGCAGGAGCATACCGCGGCGCCCTTTCCTCTTGCGCCGCGAAATTACAGCCGCGCCGAATCTCTTTTGAGGCGCTTTGCCCGTGCGTGCGCCCATGCGCACGGGCAACATTGAATCAGAGAGTGGGTGCTTCCAAAGGGAGGGATTCTTCCCT
>JAZSKY010000025.1:0-18103 GCA_045535095.1 Eubacteriales bacterium
CTCCGTCACTTGGGCATCCGACAACGAGAATGTCGCAACCGTTGATCAAAACGGTACGGTTACAGGACATGGCGCGGGTAAAGCCACCGTCACCGCAACCATAACCGGAACAGACGGTACTACACAAATAGAAGAGTGTACGGTTTATGTTTATTTAGAGGACGGTGTGTACACTATAAAAAACTTGAACTCAAATCTTATAATGAGGGTTGAAGACGGAAGTATTGATGAGTGGGCTAAAGTTAGACAATATTCCAAATACACATCCTCGCAAATATGGACGAATATAATTCAGTACTGGAAAATTCACTATTTAGGAGAAGGGCTTTATAGCATACGACCATTGCACAAGCTCGATAAATCGCTTTGTCACAGTAGTAATTATGCGTGTATTGAATATATTGGCGACACATATGATTATGACACGCAGTGGACTCGATTTGCTTGGGAAATAGGGTGCACTTCCTCGGGATATATTATTAAAAATAATGGAGAACCAAATAAATGCTTGCAGATTGAAAACTCGTCCTTAAGCGCCACTGCACTGGTCGTTCTCTCGGAAAATACAGATACTAGCAGTTGTCGTTGGTCAATTGAATCCGTGTCAAATGTGCCTGTAGGTGTGGTTATTTACAATACGTACGGAAGCGACACTTTTGTGAACTCGCCGCTGTATGTGGCGCCCGAAGAAGAACGTGATCTATATTCGCTTTCCATGGAGCCGATATATTATTCTGCTTTTGATACAAGCCAAGATTTTGTATGGTATTCGAGCAATACATCTGTCGCAACGGTGGATTATGAAACCGGTACGGTTATAGGAAAATCATTTGGAACTACTGTTATTACAGCCAAGCATATAAATACCGGAATTACGGCATCTTACACCCTTCAAGTAACCGGAATAGCCGAGGGTGCGCATTACATAAGAAACAAAAAAACCGGATATTATGTGGACATTGAAGGTCCTACGATGGCGAGCGGAACTACTATACATCAGTGGCAATTCCATGGCGATAATTCGCAACAATGGTATTTTGAGCATCAAGGGGACGGATTTTATACTATAAAATCCAGGAACGGCGGAAATTATTATCTTGGAGTAAAGGATGATTCTCCCCTTGCAAAAGCTGAAATAATTTTACGCTTTGATGAGACAACCGACGGGATGCTATGGAATATATCAAAAACGAGTAGCGGAGCGCTTAAAATAACGTCTAAAAAAGGATATTCGTTCAATTTGGCGCTAACAACTACCGCCACAGGACAAACCAACGGTGCGATACTTATTCACGATAATTATACTGACGATACCAATTATTCCGATGAGTGGTATGTGCACAGTACGAATTATTTTATGAATGCATTGACAACTGAGTTTGGCTTCACCCAAGAGCAAGCAGTGATTTTAAATGATATGTATTACAGGGTTAGAGATGAATATTCTCAACTAGGCGACATGTACGTTTCTTGGAAATATAGTAGATTGCTGGGTGGATTGGTATATGATCACATTTATGTCTTCTTGGGTGAGATGCTATGGACCGAAGTTGCCGGTAGTGGAGTTCCCACTACATATACTGAAAAAAGATACTACACCGAAGTTTTAAATTATAGCGATTCAGAATATACCGCACTAAAAAGTATGGTACAATATCAGCACGACAACGCACACAGGGAGGATAACGCAGATTTTGCTCATTTTCAAATCAGCTTATCTGCGCGACTAGCATATCAAATAGATATAGACACTAACGAATCTATGAATCTCGCTACCACCAATGAACATATTTCCTACTTGGCGGGCTGGTTAGGAGATGCAACGTTAGCTTATGGCTTAAATGCAACGCCTTCGTTTCGTAATGACGACTATAAATCCGATCTTGATGCCGAGAATATATTTAGGATTATGAGTAGTTCAAGTGGCTCTTATATCCATGCTGTTAATTCGTATTATTTCGGTTTGGAAAACAGCAACCAAAATCGGGCAAACGTATTCTTGGGGCATATATCTTACGAAACCATTAAAAATATGATATTAGAAAAACTACATATAAGTTCAAATTTAACTGACAACGAGCAGTTGGAGCGCATAAAGGAAATTGCCCCAGATACTTATAATTTCATGTTAAACTTAAGTCATGGTAGTGCAATAATGGAGGATTATATCAATGAAAATGGGTAATCACAAAGCGATCAATCGTTTTATGTTACTGATGTCCACAATTTTTATAATTGTTTTTGTTTTTCTGGCTGTTTCGATTTATGCGGTTTTATTTGACAGAGACAAAATAGGTACATACACTTCTCCTGACGGTGAATATTCTCTTGCCTTCCAAAAAGTAGGAGAGCCCTTTTTCATCGACGAAGATGTTGGCGTTCTGTTAAAGGTGACAAAGAATAAAAAAGTTGTATCCAAGTATATTTTTCATGCCGAGGACGGGGCGCTCAACCAAGCATGCTGCGACCCTGTTTGGTATTCGGACAGAGTAGAGGTTTTCCTTTGTGAACAACTAACCAGCTTTGAATCAAATCCGATAATTCTTTACTTCGATAAGCGAAGCGACGAAGAAAAGACAATAGCCTTTGCCACATCACCAAACGGCAAGCATTCACTTGAGTTTATTTGCATCGGAAGTGACGCAAAAGACGCAAGCTCTTACGAGGTCAAATTTAAGTTAAGATATACCGACGAGCTTTTTTCTGATACAAGAAGGGCAGTAATATATCAAAACGAGATAACTCCCGAAAGCTGGAATGTTTTATGGTATGAGGATCGTGCAGAGATTTTCGTATTACCTCAAGATACTCAGGTAGATGGCGATCCACTTACGATTTATTTTAGGGACATTGTCAATTCGGAAAACGAAGAATATGAAATTGATTTTCAACGAATAGGCATGGTAAGCAAAAGTGAAAATCTATACAAATATTCCTTTACTATTCGCTCAAAGTCAAAACCGAACTTGTCTCGCCGCGCTGCTGTGAAAACAAGCAACGAAAACATGTCTCCTGACGATTTTAGAGTATATTGGTATGACGACTGTGCGGAAATCGTAATTCTTGATGGCGATTCTGTCACAGAAGAATATGCAAATCCAATAAAAATAGTTTACCCATGATATGGCAATAAGGTTTTTGTCATAGAAAAAGTATTCTGTCTCGAAGTAAACCACTCTTTGATTGAAGTATCCGATACGATTCCGTACTATATCGCATTGTTCTGCGAAGAAGGGAACGAATATTATATTATCCATCTTTTCAGTCTAACCGAAGATCCGTCAGATGAATGGCTTCTCGATTTTGGACTGGAAAAATACGTAGAAGTTAGTGATTCTAAAGAGTAAAGCATCTCCCCGACCACACATTCAAAAAAATAAATACCGAAAACGCGGCAGTGTTCTCTCTGCCGCGTTTTCATTATCTTATTTTTATTTAATATTTAAAAACAGTTGACAAAAGTGCCTTTATATGTTAAAATTGTAGAATAATCGGAAAATATTGCTAAAATGCAACCGAAGATATATAAAGTCACCGAAAGGAAAGAGCAAAGCAAATGAAAAAAGAACTTGCCAAAACCTACGATCCGTCCGAAATAGAGGACAGACTGTATAAATTTTGGAACGAAAGCGGCTATTTTACGCCCGACGCAAAAAACGATAACGAGTCCTTCTCGATAGTCATTCCCCCGCCCAACGTAACGGGTCAGCTCCACATGGGTCACGCACTTGACGAGACTCTTCAGGACATTCTCGTACGCTACAAGAGAATGCAGGGATTCAACACCCTTTGGGTTCCCGGCACAGACCACGCGGGAATCGCAACTCAGATAAAGGTTGAGGAGCGCCTTCGTGTAGATGAAAATCTCACGAGATACGATCTCGGCAGAGAAAAATTCCTCGAGAGAGTATGGGCTTGGAAGGACACCTACGAAAACCGCATCACGAGTCAGCTCAAAAAGCTGGGCGCTTCGTGCGACTGGAGCCGTCAGCGCTTCACTATGGACGAGGGCTGCTCGAAGGCAGTCCGCGAGGTGTTTGTAAACCTCTACGACAAGGGTCTTATCTACCGCGGAAACAGAATAATCAACTGGTGTCCGCACTGCCTTACTGCTCTTTCCGACGCAGAGGTAGAATACAAGGATCAGCCCGGATTCTTCTGGCACATCAAGTATCCTATCAAGGGCGAGGACAGCTACGTTGAGATAGCGACCACCCGTCCCGAGACTATGTTCGGAGATACTGCAGTTGCAGTCAACCCCGAGGACGAAAACACGAAGCATCTTATCGGAAAGACTCTTATCCTTCCGATAGTAGGCAGAGAAATTCCCGTAGTTGCCGACGATTACGTTGAGATCGGCTTCGGTACGGGTTGCGTTAAGATCACCCCTGCACACGACCCCAACGACTTCCTTGTCGGTCAGAGACACAGCCTTGAGCAGATCAAGGTCATGAACGACGATGCGACGATGAACGCCCACGCGGGCAAGTACGAGGGTATGGACCGCTACGCTTGCCGCAAGGCACTCGCTCTCGACCTTGAAGCCGAGGGCTACCTCGTAAAGACCGAGCCGCACGATCACAACGTAGGCGTTTGCTACCGTTGCGGCACGACCGTCGAGCCTCTCACCTCCGACCAGTGGTTCGTTAAGATGAAGCCTCTTGCAGAGCCTGCTATCGAGGCGGTTGAAAACGATTCGATCAGATTCGTTCCCGAGCGCTTCTCGAAGAACTATTTCAACTGGATGAACAACATTCTCGACTGGTGTATCTCCCGTCAGCTCTGGTGGGGACACAGAATCCCCGCCTTCTACTGTGATGACTGCGGCGAGATGACAGTATCCAAGGAAGACATTTCGGTATGTCCCAAGTGCGGCGGCAAGGTTCATCAGGACAGCGACGTCCTTGACACCTGGTTCTCGTCTGCACTCTGGCCCTTCTCTACTCTCGGTTGGCCCGAAAGCACCGAGGATCTTAAAAAATACTATCCCACGAGCGTACTCGTTACAGGATACGATATTATCACCTTCTGGGTATCGAGAATGATCTTCTCGGGACTTGAGCACATGGGCGAAAAGCCCTTCTCTACCGTATTTATTCACGGTCTCGTACGTGACGCGCAGGGAAGAAAAATGTCCAAGTCTCTCGGAAACGGAATCGATCCTCTCGAGATAATCTCGCAGTACGGCGCCGATGCTCTCCGCTTTGCACTTGCAACCGGAAACAGCCCCGGAAACGATATGAGATTCTCTCCCGAAAAGATCGAGGCGGCGCGTAACTTCAACAACAAGATCTGGAACGCGGCAAGATTCGTTCTTATGAATCTTACTATTGAAGAGGCAAAGCTTCCCGACACAAGCGATCTCCGTCTTGAGGACAAGTGGATAATCTCGAAGTTCAACACCCTTTGCAAGGAGGTTACCGTAAACCTTGACAACTTCGAGCTTGGCGTATCGCTTTCCAAGCTTTACGATTTCATCTGGGACGTATTCTGCGACTGGTACATCGAGCTTGTAAAGCCCCGCCTCAACGAAAAGGGCACGAAGACCAACGAGGTCGCACAGAACGTTCTCGTTTACGTTCTTTCCGAAACTCTCAAGCTTCTCCACCCCTATATGCCCTTCATCACCGAGGAGATCTGGCAGAGCCTTCCTCACTCGGGCGAGAGCATCATGATCAGCGAGTATCCTAAGTATAACGAGTCCCTCTCGTTTACAGAGGACGAGGAGCGCATGGCGTCTCTTATCGCAACTATCCGCTCTATCCGTAACCTCAGAAACGAAATGAACGTTCCTCCGTCGAAGAAGGCGGCGCTCACCATCGTTTCCGAAAGAGCTGATATATATAATGAGGAGACCGAGGCCTTCTTTATCAAGCTCGCATCCGCTTCTTCGGTAAGCGTTGTATCCGAGTACCACGACGAAAAGTCGGTACAGACGGTCAGCGAAAACGCGGTCGTTTACATTCCTCTTGCAGAAATGATCGACTTTGAGAAGGAGCTTGCCCGTCTTGAAGGCGAAAAGAAGAACACCCTTTTCGAGATCGAGCGTCTTGAAAAGAAGCTCTCCAACGAAGGATTTGTAGCGAAAGCTCCCGCGGCAGTCGTTGACGGAGAGAAGGCGAAGCTCGCGAAATATCGCGATACTCTTGAAAAAATCGAGAGCGCGATCGAAAAATTTAAAAACTGACCTTATTTTGACAAATTTTTCAGTTAAAATGCAGTATCCTTATCCCGAGAGGTTAAGGATACTGTTTTTTTATTTCCTCTCCAAAGTAAAGAAAAAGGAAAGGACAGGCTATATGGAGATAGCAAGCGTAAAATGCGTGATGACAAAGGATACCTTAAATATTGATATTGAAGGGGACGTTGATCACCACACGGCAAAATTCATCAGAAGCGAGATAGATAAGGCGATATTTTACTACCGCCCGAAGGTCGCGCTTTTAAACACGAGCCGAGTCGATTTTATGGACTCGTCAGGGCTTGGACTGATTCTCGGCAGATACACGAACACAAAAGAGGTGGGTGGAGTTTTGAAAATAGTCAACCCCTCGCGCGAGACCGAGAAGATACTCGCTCTTGCGGGGATCGAAAGGCTCATTCCCATCATACGAAACGCTACCTGATATTAAAAGAAAGGAATTTTTGAAATGAAAAAGACACTAAGCAATTCTCTGTCGCTGACATTCAGATCGCTCTCGCAGAACGAGAGCTTCGCGCGTCAGAGCGTATGCGCATTTATCGCGCAGATGGACCCTACCCTCGAGGAGCTTTCCAATATAAGAATAATTATTTCGGAGGCGGTGACGAACTGCGTAGTCCACGCGTACAAAAGAGATGTGGGTAACGTAAGCATCTTAGTAAAATGCTACTCGGACAGAAGCGTAAGAATAAAAATAAAGGATCGCGGATGCGGAATTGCAAACGTTGAGGAGGCGATGGCTCCATTCTACACGACAGACACGCGCGGCGAGAGAAGCGGAATGGGATTTGCCATAATGCAGGGGCTTTCCAAAAAGCTCACCGTCCGCTCGTCAGAGGGAAAAGGAACCGCTCTGGATATTTACATAAAGCTCGGAGAATAAGATCCTCCGTGCATAAAAGCGGAGGTTTCAAATATGTCATACGATAACAGCGCGCTAATTAAAAGACTCGGCGAGGGAGACGAGAGCGTTCTTGAAGAAATAGTTACGCAAAATATGGGACTCGTCAAGAGCGTTGCCCTGCGCTTTTGCGGAAGGGGTACAGACTACGAGGATCTCGTCCAGATAGGCTCGATAGGACTCATTCGCGCGGCGCGGAGCTTCGATTTTTCATTCGGCTGTATGTTTTCCACCTACGCAGTTCCTCTTATTATAGGTGAGATTCGGAGATTTCTGCGCGACGACGGTCTTATCAAGGTGGGCAGAGCGACGAAGCAGGCGGCGAGCACTATAATGCGCGAGAGGGAGACTTTTCTATCCGAAAACCAGAGAGAGCCGAGCGTCGGCGAGCTTGCAGAGAGGTGTAAAATGAGCGTCGAGGAGGTCGTTTACGCGCTCGACGCGGCAGGTCCCGTACGCTCGCTGAGTGAAAGCGTGGGCGCGGAGGGTGACGGCGCCTCTCTTGAATATTTCATTGCCGACAAGGACGATCTCCTTGAAAAGCTGACTGACAGTATCGCTCTGCGCGAGGCGATCTCTACCCTCTCGCCCCGTCAGCAGGAGATCGTAAATCTGCGATATTTCAGGGAAATGTCACAGCAGCAGACGGGAGACGCGCTCGGAATAACGCAGGTAAAGGTGTCGCGCGAGGAGAAAAAGATTATGGAAATTCTCCGAAAAGCACTGTAAGGAGTGATTGTTTTAACCATTTTTCACCCAAAATCCGACCGTTTTATGCTGTTTTTGACGAAATTTCGCAAAATGCCCCTTTTTCGCTTGACAAATCCGCCCGTATGTGTATAATATACCTTGCGCCTTTTTGGCGTACCAAATAAGATGTTTTCGGAGTTATTATGATACTTGACGTAAGTCCCGTTTTAAGAGGCGAGACCTCTCTTCTCGAATTTGAATATAAAACGTCCGAGCTTCCCGAGATAGACGGCGTCGTTTTCGACGGCGACTCGACTGTCAAGGGTGTAGTTGACAACCGCGCGGGATATATGACCCTTCGTCTCAGCGCGTCTCTCGGATATACGTCAAGCTGTGCAAGATGCCTTGAAGAGATAAAGGGCGCGTTCGACCTTCTCGTCGATATGCCGCTTGCGGTCTCGGGCAGCCTTGCCGACGAGGATACCGACGATTACATTATAATAGTCAACAATTCGATAGACTGCGACTCGCTTATCTACGAAACCGTTCTGCTTGAATTTCCTATGCGTGTTCTCTGTGACGAGGACTGCAAGGGACTCTGCGACGTCTGCGGATGCAACTTAAACCACGAAAAATGCTCGTGCACGAAAAAAGAAATTGATCCGAGACTCGAAATTCTTGCAAAACTACTTGACAAATAAAAATATTTGGTATATAATACAATTTAGGTAATTTTAGAAAAACGTCCGGGAGGTGTTTATAGATGGCAGTACCGAAGAAGAAAGTATCCAGTGCAAGACGCGATAAGAGACGCTCGAACAACTCGAAGCTCGAGGCTCCCGCGCTCCAGATATGCCCCAAGTGTGGCGAGTACAAGGCTCCGCACAAGGTTTGCAGCAACTGCGGCACATACAACGGCAAGACTATCATTGACGTAAACAAGGATAGCGCTGATGCTTAAAGCAAAATGAGGGTATGTTCGCGTTAAACGGACATACCCTATCGTTTTTTCAAGGCGCACTTTTCCGTAATATCGGATCAAGGCGGGCTGATTTGAAAAACAATTTCACCGCTTAACGGGCGGTGTATTTTGTTTTTTACGAAAAAACCGATCATTTCAAAGAAAGGGAGGCCGTATATGGTAACGATAGCTTCTGTTAAAAAGCTCTCGCTCGCAGACAGGGCAGGTCTGCAGTCGGGCGACATACTGATCTCGGTGAACGGCAACAGCGTTTCCGACGTTCTCGACTATCAGTTTTACATAACCGAGAAGCATCTTTCTCTCGTTATCCACCGCGGTCCCGATCTTTTAAATATAAATATATCCAAAGAAGAATACGCGGATATAGGTCTTGAATTTGACAGTTATCTTATGGACGAAAAGCGCTCCTGCCGTAACGGCTGTGTGTTCTGCTTTATCGACCAGAATCCGAAGGGTATGCGCGAGTCTATCTATTTCAAGGACGACGACTCAAGGCTTTCCTTCCTTTCGGGAAATTATATAACTCTTACCAATTTAAAGGAAAGCGATATTGACCGCATTATAAAGATGCGTATGTCTCCGATAAACGTTTCGGTGCATACCACAAATCCCGAGCTTCGTTGCAAGATGATGAAAAACCGCTTTGCCGGAAGCTCGCTCGACTATCTTAAAAAGCTTGCCGATGCAGATATTACGGTGAACGCACAGATAGTTCTTTGCAAAGGTCTTAACGACGGTAGCGAGCTTGACCGCACGATGCGTGATCTTTACGCTCTGCATCCTGCGCTGAACAGCGTTTCGGTTGTCCCTGCCGGTCTCACAAAGCACAGAGAGGGACTTTATCCGCTCGAGAGCTTTTCGGCAGACGAATGTGCCAAGGTCATCGGACAGGTAAACGCATTCGGCGACAAATGTCTTGCCGAGTCGGGCAGCAGGATCTTCTGCTGTGCGGACGAGTTCTATTTAAAATCGAAGATCCCCTTCCCCGACGCAGACTACTACGGAGACTATCCGCAGTTTGAAAACGGGGTTGGTATGATAGTTTCAATGGCGGGCGAGTTTTCTGACGAAATGGAATATCTCGACGAGGACTACGACACCTCGCTTAAAAGAAAATATTCTATCGCGACGGGAGATGCGGCGTTCGAGTTCATCTCGTCGCTCTCAGAGGCGCTTTGCGAAAAATGCCCGAATCTCTCGGGAAATGTGTATAGGATCGAAAACGAGTTCTTCGGAAGCAGTATAACGGTTGCAGGTCTTATATGCGGCTGCGACCTTATAGCACAGCTTCGCGGAAAGGATCTCGGAGACACCCTTTTCATTTCAAGAAATATGCTTCGCGCAGAAGGAGACCTCTTCCTCGACAACACCTCGGTAGAGGACGTTGAAAAGACTCTCGGCGTGAGGCTTGTCACCGTCCCGACAGACGGATACGAATTTATCAAAGCCATTTTAGGCAACTGAATTTCAGAAGAAAGGCGATGTGAAAATGTCAAAACCCGTAATAGCAATAGTCGGACGTCCGAACGTCGGAAAATCGACTCTTTTCAACAAGCTCGCGGGCGAGCGAATAGCTATCGTTGAGGACGTACCCGGTGTTACCCGCGACCGCATTTATCACGATATCGAGTGGCGCGGAAAGTCCTGCCTTATGATAGACACCGGCGGTATTGAGCCAAAGACAGACGATATAATCTTAAAGCACATGCGTACTCAGGCAGAGCTTGCTATCGAGAGCGCGGACGTTATAATCTTTATGTGCGACATTCATTCGGGCGTTACCGCAAGTGACAGAGATATTGCAAATATGCTCCTTCGTGCGCGCACTCCCGTTGTCGTCGCCGTTAACAAGATAGACAAGATAGGCGCTCCGCCGCCCGAGTTTTACGAGTTCTACGAGCTTGGATTTGACGGCGATCCCATACCGATCTCTTCGGTCCACGGAAGCGGAACGGGCGACCTTCTCGATGCGGTTTACGACCGCCTTCCCGACTTTGAGTCGGAAGCAGAGGACGACGACCGAATCAAGGTTGCAGTTATCGGTAAGCCGAACGCAGGAAAAAGCTCGATAATCAACAAAATTCTCGGTGAAAACCGACTTATCGTGTCAAATATCGCAGGTACCACAAGAGACGCTATCGACACGCTCGTTGATAACGATTTCGGAAAATATACCTTCATTGACACCGCAGGAATCAGACGTCAGAGCCGCGTTGACGATAAGATCGAAAAATACAGTGTTCTCCGTGCAAAGATGGCGGTTGAAAAGGCGGACGTCTGCCTCATCGTTATCGACGCCGAGGAGGGCATCACCGAGCAGGACGAGAAGATCGCAGGTATCGCTCACGAGGCGGGCAAGGCGTCCATTATCGTCGTGAACAAGTGGGATCTTATCGAAAAGGACAACTCGACAACGAGAAAGTTCACCGAGAAGATCTATCAGGCTCTCTCCTATATGACGTACGCGCCCCTCATCTTCGTTTCGGCAAAGACGGGTCAGCGTCTTGAAAAGCTCTTTGAGCATATAAACTACGTTCACAACCAGTCCTGCACAAGAATCACTACGGGTATGCTCAACGATATGCTTGCCGATGCAATGGCAAGAGTTCAGCCCCCGTCGGACAAGGGACGCAGACTGAGAATCTACTATATGACCCAGACTTCCATAAAGCCGCCGTCGTTCGTTATTTTCTGTAACGATCTGAGGCTCTTCCACTATTCCTATCAGCGATACATCGAAAATCAGCTCCGCGAGGTGTTCGGATTCAAGGGCACTCCGATAAGATTCGTGCTTCGCCAGAAGGGTGACGAGAACTAAGACGGGAGGTATCTATGTACACAGCTCTTTATTCTATGTTTGAAATAAAGTTCTTCGGCGGACTGCTCGGTCTGTCCGAGGTACACACCGCTCTCTGGTGGTCGGTAGCGGCACTTATCGTTATCGGAGCTTACTTTCTCGGAAGTATAAATTTCGCAATATATATCTCAAAGGCGGCATATCACAAGGATATACGCGAGTACGGAAGCAAGAACGCAGGAATGACCAATATGATGCGTACCTTCGGTACGAAGGCGGCAGTTGTCGTTCTCGTTGGCGATATTATGAAATCTGTCGTCAGCGTTGCTCTCGGTATGCTTCTCTGCGGAATTGACGTGGCTTACGTTGCGGGAGTTTTCTGTATAATCGGACACTGCTTCCCCGTCTATTATAGTTTCAAGGGTGGCAAGGGATTTGCAACCGCTGCCGGAATGGTGCTTGCCGCAGATCCGCTCGTGTTCTTCTTCTGCCTTATAATCTTCGTCCTCGTTGTCTGGGGAACGAAGTTCATTTCGGCAGGATCGATACTCTCGGCGCTCTTCTTCCCGCTCATACTCAGTATGGTCCACAGAGTTCCCTTCGGCATTTCTCTCACGATGGCGCTCTCATCGGTATTCCTTGCATTCTTCATTCTGTTTAACCACAGAGCAAATATAGCGAGAATACTCAGCGGCACGGAAAAGAAGTTCAGCTTCAAAAAAAGCGTCCCGACCGACGCCGAAAAAGAGGCAAAAAAGGACGCCAAAGACAAAAGCGAGGACGAAAAAGACGCCTGAGCGCCCCGTAAAGTATAAAAAATGACAAACGGGCGAAAAAAATCACAAGTTTTTTTGTATTTTTTTCTGTTTTTTTCAAAATACTATTGCAATTTGGAAAGTATTGTGATATAATCTTATTCGCTGACTTTTCGAAAGGTCGCAATTAACTCAAAATAATAATTATTTGTATATAAAATTGGAGGTGCAGAATATGGCAAAGTGTGATATCTGCGGAAAAGGTGTAGCGTTCGGACTCAAAGTTTCGCACTCTAACCGCAAGACCAACAGACAGTGGAAACCCAACATCAGAACAGTCAAGGCAGACGTAAACGGAACTCATAAGACTCTTCACGTATGCTCGCGTTGCCTGCGTTCCGGTAAGGTTACCCGCGTTTAATCAAAAGCGTATAATGTCATCAGCAAACGATAAAATGGACGAAGTATTTCGTCCATATTTGCTTTGTAGCGAAAGTATAGGGAAAAGCGAAGAGGTTTTTTTAAAGGAGCGCTTTACACTCGTAAAGCTCCCTCCATTCAGCGCACTTTCAGACTGCGTCGCCTCTCACGCCGATATGCTCTTTTTGAAAACGGAGAGCGCGATCCTCACACACAAGGGGTATATGGACGAGCATCCTTCCCTTTTTGAGAGTATCCCCTATAAGATGACGGCAATAGACGAGTCCGCAAGCAAGAAATATCCGAGCGATATTCTTTTGAGCGGACTGTTTTTGTCGGGACGCCTTTACGGGCGCACCGACAAGCTCTCTCGCGCCGTCACCTCTCTTTCGGATGCTCACGTGTTCGTGAGACAGGGGTATGCGAGATGCAGCGTATGCAAGCTGACCGAGAGCGCTATCATCACAGCCGACAGCGGAATCGCAGACGCCGCCTTGAAAAACGGAGTTGACGTGCTTAAAATAAGCGAGGGTCATATTCTGATTGACGGTTGTGACTACGGTTTCATCGGTGGCGCATCGCTTACCTATAAAAACACCGTTTACTTTTTCGGAAATATCGAAAATCACCCCGACTTTAAAGAAATACACGACTTTGCAGAAAAACATTCGGTAAATCTGATTTCTATGTCAAAAGCGCCGCTTTGCGACGTTGGAGGTGCCGTTTATTTATGAGTAAGGCAAAAAAACAAGTTAAAGCAAAAAAGCACAGAAAACTAAATAAACCCTGCCGCGTCGCTCTGATTTGTGCCGCGGCTGTCCTTCTTTGCATACTTATTTTTACCGCCGCAATAAACGTCCTTATGACAACAAAGTACCGCGCCTCTATATACGAAAAGGACAATCTTGACTCGATAGAGGGCGCAGAGTATGCAATAATTCTCGGATGCGGCGTTTACGAAAACGGAGAGGTTTGCGATATGCTCCGTCACCGCCTTGACGTTGGCGCAGAGCTGTATTTTAGCGGCAAGGTGCAGAAGATCATCGTCAGCGGAAATCCGAGCGAGAGTCACAACAACGAGCCGCACGCAATGCGAATTTACCTGACAGGCAAGGGTATCCCCGACAGTGCAATTTTAACCGATAACGGCGGCATTTCTACATACGATACGATGTCGCGCGCCTCCGAGGTGTTCGGCGTTAAAAGCGCGGTCGTAGTCTCCCAGCGCTATCATCTGTCAAGGGCTATGTATATAGGCGACTCGTGTAAAATAAGCGTTTCCGGTGCGTCTGCGACCTTCGGAAAATACGAAAATCAGTCCTGGTACAGTCTGCGTGAATACCTTGCAAGATGTAAGGACTTCTTTGCTCTGCTTTTTGATATGCCGTACGATAACACTGCGGCATATCTCCCTGAAGCCGAGACCGGGCAGAGTCCTCTTCCCGAGCCGACTCCCACACCCGACCTTGAGCCCGAGCCTGAGCCTGAACCCGAGCCTGAGGACTTCACCAAAGACGACGATTCGGGTATCAAAAACAGCGATTTCGTTCGCGTAAAGGATCATATCCCCTCTATATTCGTAGATATAAGATACGCAGGCACGAACAATCCGCTCGGTGACAAAATATACAATTATTCCGACGCTTATCTGCGCTACGGAACCGTCCGAAAGCTTAAAGCTATACAAAACGAGCTTCTGGCGTCCGGACTTTCGCTGAAAATATGGGACGCTTACCGCCCGCTTGACGCGCAGAGCGACCTCGCGATCTTGCTTCCCACTCTGGCAACTAACCCCACGACGGGATTTACGCAGTTCAACTACGGAGACACCGTTTCGATTACTATCGTTAAATCGAACGGAGATCTTATTGATATGCCGTCCGACTTTGACGCTGGCGGATCGAAGGCAGACAGAAACTTCAGCGACGTATCAAAGGCGGCAGCAGAGGGCGGAAAGCTGCTCGACGATCTTATGAAAAAGTACGGATTTGAGCAGTATCTTTCTGCAAAATGGTACAGATATTCGGACAGCGCAATCTATACGATCTCGCCCGAGACGTCGATAAACCAGAACGGACTTTACACTATTTCGGACAAATGGGAGATAGAGTCTTATTCAAAGGTGACCGTTTACACCGTCTCTGCAAACAAAAAGGCTTGCGGAACACTTTCGGACGGAGCATCGGTAACGCCTATCTTCTTTTACAGAACGTACGTATATATCAAATACGGCTCAAAATACGGACTTGTTTCTTCCGACCAGATAATAAGCTCGGATAAAAAGTATTATTCAAACGATCTCAAATACGTAAGCGCAAAGGATAAATATTCGTATAAGAATATGGTCGCGGACGCAAATGAGCTTGCGGATAATTACAGCGACGTAGTCACACTTTCCTCTATCGGAAAGAGCGAGGAGGGACGCGATATCGTCCTTCTTCTCGTCGGAAATCCGAATGCGAAGATAAACATTCTCGTACAGGCAAGTATGCACGCAAGAGAATATATAACGACCACCGTCCTTATGGCGCAGGTCGATTATATGCTGAAAAATCTCGACGTCGAGTATGAAGACTCGGGATACACCTTCCGAGAGCTGCTTGACGAGGTATGCTTCCATATACTTCCTATGATAAATCCCGACGGAGTGCAAATAGTGCAGACCGGAGTGATCTCCCCTCTTTATACGGGAAGCATACTCGGTGTGAACACCTCCGACTGGAAGGCGAACGCAAAGGGCGTTGACCTCAACTCCAACTTCAACGCGCTTTGGCAAAAAAAGGCTCTACGCGATGACGAAAACGGCCCCGCCCCCTCGGGTTATGAGGGCGAAAGTCCCGAATGTGCCGCAGAAAGCCGCGCTCTTGCGAACTATCTGCGCGAGCATCCGATAGACATAACGATCAGCTATCACACGTCGGGCTCGATAGTGTACTGGGATTTTGAGGACTGTGACAAGACGTCCGACCTCAGCAAATCACTTTACGCCGAGATGAACGACAAGCTCAAATACGTTCTTTACAGCGATCCCACGTCTTGCGCAGGATTCCGCGACTGGACTATGCTCCGCGGCATACCCTCGCTCACGATAGAGTTCGGCGCAGGAACAAGCCCGAGCAAATTCAGAGAGTTCTACACTATGTGGGCAAGAGGAAAGGATATACTGTACGATGCCGCCATCTGGGCGCTCGAAAACAGAAAATCGCTTCCTTGGTATAACAAAACCTTCACTCCCGAATACGAGGAATGCGTTGAGGTTATGCTTGGTACAGTCACAGCAGACAAGCTGAACGTAAGAAGCGGCGCAGGCACGAAATATTCAAGCCTGGGAACACTGAAAAAGGGTGACGCAGTGACGATAGTCGGTACGTCCGGCGGCTGGCACAAAATAAAATTCAGAGGCAGAGAGGGATACGTCTCCGCCGACTATATAGAGCTTAAATATAACGCAGATCCGTCGGAACACGTCATATACGACGGAGCGGTCGCCGATCTTTTCCCGATAGCGAAAAGCTATTCCCTGCCGAGAGAGAACGCGATAGAATACGTAATTCTCCACTTCTCAAGCGCCATAAAGAGAGACTTTGACGATCCCTACAATATGGATCTCATCCGCGACATTTTCCTCGACGAAGGAGTTGACGCGCACTACGTCATCGACCGCGACGGAACGGTATATTGCCTCGTTCCCGAGGACAGAGTGGCCTATCACGCAAGCTCGATGAACGGCTCTTCAATAGGAATTGAGCTTCTCGCAATAGGCTCAAAGGACGATATGTCGATATATATGTCGGGCGAAGAGTACGATAAGATAGACCCCTCGCTTATCGGCTATACCGAAGAGCAGTACGCCTCTCTCGACGCACTTCTTTCGGATCTCTGCGAGAGATACGAGATCCCTGCCGACAGAGAGCATATTGCAGGTCACGACGAGTATAACTCAAACAAAAATGATCCGGGCGAGCTTTTCGACTGGGAGAGGGTTATGGACTCTTTAAATTCTTAAAATAAAAAACGGAAGCATTTTGCTTCCGTTTTTTGATTATTTAGGAAATCCCGTGGTTGCCGACGTTTTTCCGTCCGCATATATCCAGAACGCCTCTGCACCGAGAGAGGCGCAAAGCGCTCTTCCCTCCTCTTCATTCATAACGAAAAGGGCTGTCGAGAGGGCATCTGCGAGTCCGCTGTCGCGTGTGAAAACCGATACCGACACAAAATATTCTGCGGGATAAAGTGTTTCGGGGTCGATTATGTGGTGGTATTTTTTTTCGTCAACGGTATAAAAGCGCTGATACGATCCGCTCGTGACGAGCGATGCGTCAGAGATCTCGCATACTGCAGGATAGGCGCTTTCTCCGTCGGGATCGGATATTCCGACCTTCCATTTTTCGCCGCTCGGCTTCGTACCGATAGCGCGCACGTTTCCGCCTGCGCTGATAAGCACGCTTTCGTATCCCGCGTCCTCGAGCGCCTTTGCGACCTTCTCGACGGCAAATCCCTTGGCAATAGCGCCCACGTCAAGCGAAGCGTTTTCGCTGTTTACGTAAGCCTCAAGGGTATCTTTATTTAATTCAAGCGAGTTAATACCTATGTACTTTGCCGCCTCGGAAAGAGCTTCTGTGTCGGGGAGACGCGCGGCATCGGGGGTTTCAAGTCCCTCTGTGCGGCAGGAGTGCCAGACGGTGAGGACGCTTCCCATTGCGATATTGACCTTGCCGCCCGTTACGGTGAAGATCTCCTTTGAGTATTCAAGCAGCTCAAAGAGGTCTTTGTCTATGACAGTCGGACTTTTTCCTGCGTTTTTGTTTACTGTGCAGATATTGTTCATTCCGTCATATTCGCTGTAAATATCGAAAAGTTTGTCGTAATAGGCAAGCTTTTCGGACGCTATTTCCCACACACCCTCAAGGTCGCTTTTCGGCGCGATGACGGTAGTTACAGTATCAAACCATTCAAGCGAGGTCTCGCTCTCAAGCGTGTCGCTCGCGCACGACGAAAACACCCCTTGCATAAGTGCAAGCAGTAATACAAACGCTGTTATTTTCGCCGCGAATTTGCCCATTTGTCGATTTCCTTTCGTTTATATAAAGATTATAGCATTTTATATAAAAGATGTCAAGCGAAAAAGGTACGGCGAGCTGAGAGGGAGGCTTTTTATAACGTAAGTTTCAGTAAAGTTTGTTATACATTTGCAGATGTTATCCGTAGAAGTGAGCCGCGGCGCCCTTTCCTCTTGCGCCGCGAAATTACAGCCGCGCCGAATCTCTTTTGAGGCGCTTTGCCCGTGCGTGCGCCCATGCGCACGGGCAACATTGAATCAGAGAGTGGGTGCTTCCAAAGGGAGGGATTCTTCCCT
>JAZSKY010000054.1:0-68591 GCA_045535095.1 Eubacteriales bacterium
GTTTGTCTTCCTAAGACCGCTTGGCCTCCGACTTGGAAAATTGATATGAAAAAATATATAGCTTTAATTTGTGCAATCCTCGTGCTGTTATTGACGGCTTGCAAGAATCAAACACCACCCGATGAAACACCCACTGATACTCCTACACAGTCTGAGCAACCAGCGGATAACAGTGAAACCACGCCTCCGGCAGAAGAGAAAAATCCCATAAACACTATGGAAAAATTGGTAGATCTTGAAGGAGTAATTTCCGTAACTAAGCAAACGTTTTCACAACAGATAAAGGGTGCAGGAGCGTACAAGGTGCTGTATGAGTCTGAAAACGGGAAGCTGGCAGCCGATGTTGTTCTGCCCGATGATTATGCAAAGGAAAATAAAAATTACACGGTTTTGATATATTTCCCTCAAATAGGCACATATATAGAATCTCTCGCATCCAATTATGCGCTTAATGATATTATCGTGATTCGTCCGTACGCAAGAGGATATGGTGAAAGCGAAGGAATGAGAGATCTGGGTGGAGCAAAGGATCTCGCAGATTCCCAAAAGCTTTTGGAAATATTTGATTCCGCAAGCTTTATTGAAAACTCAAAGATATTTGTAGCAGGTTCGTCTGAAGGCTCTGTTAACGCCCTGCGCTTGTTTGCTGAAGATACGGAAAAGCGAATCAGCGGTTGTGCTGTTATTGATGTAATATCTGATCTTCCTGCCTTCGGAGAGTTTAGAGGCGAAGGCGTACAGAATCTCTTCGCATCTTTGATTGGCAAGACATATGAAGAAGCCCCCGTGGAATATGACCTTCGCTCTGCAGTAAAGTTTAGTAAAAAGCTCGACAGACCCATTTTGATTCTTCACTTTCTGCAAACGCCTATAGTGTCTGTGGAGCAAACGGACGCACTCTATGATCTAATAAAGGATACGAACAAAGAGTGTACCTATCATAAAATTGATGCTTTGTCCGGAGATTTTCAGGGAGAAAGTCTGCAGAGATTGCTTTCTTGGATAAATAAGTATGATTAAGAGAATTATTTCATTTCTTTTGATGCTGTTGATTGTATGTAGTTTCGCGAGTTGTAATCAAGATACTACAAACACTGATGAATCAACAGATGCAACTACAAAGGTTGAAGAAACAGCATCAACGCCCATAGAACAGACTGACTCTGATTATATCGTTTGCACCGATTGGATGAAATTCTATTTTTCGAAAAAGGATTTCAAGGAATCGGATATTGCGGATATTGTAACCGAAGCAGAATCCGTGATGGCAGACGTTAGAATCTATCTCAAAGTAAATTATACTTTAGAGGAAGCAGAAGAAACCGTTTGCTATTTTGACAGTACATATCGAAACGAGGATGGACAAAAACGTTCGATGTGTTTTTGGGATGAAAAGAAAATCTACTGTATTTCGCTTGATGATTTTGTTCACGAATATGTGCATATGATAAGCAAAAATAATGAGGATCTTGTCTACCATCCGAGCAAACTCTTTAGTGAAGGTTTGGCACAGTATGTAAGCTTGAATTTTTATGACGGAATCGCGACACAAGAATATAACTTTTTCAAGGAAGCAACCGTCTCTAAGAATTCTAATGCCACAGAGCATCAGATGATCTGCGATCTTTTGTCGGATAACGAGCTTGCATATAACGCCGAAAATTACAACAAAGCTTTTGTCGCAATATTGGATAAGAATTACGATGTTTCCCAAATTGATAAGAACAGTGATTTTTACAAATACAACATAGGACATATTTTCGTCGATTATTGTATCAATCAACTTGGCGGACTTGAACAATTTATATCCGTGTATTGTGATAGCGTGACAGTTTCCGACGCATATGGAAAATCTATTGATGAACTTTTTATTGAAGCATGTGCTTACAATACAGCTACATTTTACAAAGATTAAGGAGTAGGTTATAAAATGACTTTACCAAAGGATTTGCAAATATATTGCAGAAATAGAATTTTGAAAAGAGTCATTCCTTGCATAATCCTGATTTCTGTGTTTGCAACAATATTGGCTTTGTGGGGGAGTGTTATTTTCAACACGGATAACAAGGCTTTCCAAGCATCATGTTATATTGTCGTTATGCTTATTCCGTTTGTTATCACGGGAGTTCCTCATAAACTGATTGATTCAACTTACTACGGAACAGTAAAGAAGGTCGATATCGTTACGACGACGGATAATGATTCTTCCGTTAAACCTACCCGTGAGCACTTGTATTTGAAGAATACCATTTATTTGACCATTGAACGACCGGATGGTAAACTAATATATAAAAAAGCATATAGCGGAAAAGCAAGATTGCAGCAGAATATTAACGCATATAATGAAGGGGATGTGGTATTTCATCTTTATGGAACAAATCATGTTGTGGTTTTGCCCGATGACAATGACCGCTCAGTTCATTGTTCCGTTTGCGGTTCTTCAAACTATATAGCGGATGATAAATGCCGTGATTGCGGACATTCACTGATAAAACACATATAAATATTACCGCCGAGAGTAACCCTTTGGTCACTCTCGGCGGGTTGTTTCAATACGGATAATCAAAGTAAAAAACAAATCCGAACAGTTCCGTCGTAACGAAACAGTTCGGATTTGCTTGTTCTGGTGGACCCGGGGAGAGTCTGAACTCAAATTCGCGCCAAAGTCTGTCTGCGCCGTTTATTCTCGGAGCGCGAATCTGCGAATGCGAAGCATTCGCGGAGTTCAACTGTGGAGTGCTGTAAATAAGAAAAAGCACGGCTTTGCCGTGTTTTTTGTTATTTATGGACCCGGGGAGAGTCGAACTCCCGTCCGAAAACCTCTTGATATAACTTTCTACGAGTGTAGTTTGTCTGTAATCTCCCGACAGTGTGCGGACAAACAAAACACACTGTCGGCAGCCGTCTTGTGCGTGAGAGCTGCGACGACGAGCTCACTCTTCACGTTCATCACTGCATGACGTTCAGTTTCGGGCCGTGATACTCCCGAAAGGAACGGGCTGCCTTATGGCAGCGGCACCGCTTACGCGGCCTGAGCTACTCTATTGTTAGCGTTTAATTTTAAAAGTTGGGCAGATTTAAGAGTTTACCCCGCTCTACTCGCTTATCATACCTCAAAATCCCCGTCGAAACCTTTACGGGCCCTTGATAGCATTATTTAATATTTTTCTCTCGACGCACGCTCGACGTCTCTCGCCATCTGCTTCTTCGCCTCTGTCTCGCGCTTATCGTAGAGCTTTTTGCCTCGGCAGACACCGAGTGAAAGCTTCAGATTCTTGCCCGAGAAATAAAGAGACAGTGGAATAAGCGACACGCCCTGACGTCCGACGAGTCCGAAAAGCTTCATTATCTCCCTTTTGTGCATCAGCAGCTTTCTCTCGCGCAGAGGATCTCTGTTGAAGATGTTTCCCTTTTCATACGGACTTACGTGCATTCCGCGGACGAATATCTCGCCGTTTTTTATAAAGCAGTACGAGTCCTTTAAGTTGACCGCGCCCTGTCTTATCGACTTGACCTCTGTGCCGAAAAGAGCGATTCCCGCCTCATAGGTCTCGTCCACGAAATAATCGTGATATGCTTTTCTGTTTGCCGCAACCGTTTTCGTGCCCTTTTTATCCATATCGGCAGGTCCTCCTTTCCTTTCGGTTTTTTGATTATAGCACAGTTTTTTGTGTTATTCAAGTATTTTTTGGCGTTTTTTCTACCGAAAGAAGCTTTTTGAAAAAAGTTTCTCTCGGGTTCTCCTCAAAAGCTTTAATAAATCCTTTTAAGCAAAGTTTTTGGGGAGGTTAGGAACCCCTTTTTCCAAAAAGGGGTTCCTAATCAATCATTTCCTTATATATCACGCTCTTACCGACGCCGCGTGCGCGGGCGGTCTCCTTGATGGCGTCCATTTTGGACATACCGAGCGAGACATAATGCTCAACCTGCTCGGGAATAGTCATATCCTTCCAGAAGCACTCTCCGTCGTCGGACGCGCCCTCGATTACTATGACGTACTCTCCGCGCGGAGAGTTTTCCTTATAAAACTCGATAGCCTCCGAAAGCTTTATGCGCTTTACCTCCTCGTTGAGCTTGGTTATCTCGCGGCAGAGAGCGATCCTTCTGTCTCCGAGATTTTCCAAAAAGGCGTCAAGCGTAGCGTTAAGTCTGTGCGGCGCTTCGTAGAATATCAGCGTTCTTTTCTCGTTTTTCAGCTCTGAAAGGCGGTTTTTGACCTCGCTTTTCGTACCCGAGACGAATCCCTCGAACACGAATCTTCGGGTATCGAGTCCCGAAAGAGTGAGCGCGGTTATCGCGGCGCACGCACCGGGAATCGAGGTGACGCTTACACCGTTTTCAGCGCAGAGACGGACGAGATCCTCACCCGGATCGCTGATAGCGGGCGTTCCCGCATCGGTAATGAGCGCACAGGACTCTCCCTCCCGCAGTCTCTTTATTATCTGCGGACCTCTTTCTCTCTTGTTATGCTCAAAATAGCTGACAAGCGGCTTTGAGATACCGAAAAACGTGAGCAGCTTTGCCGAGTTGCGCGTATCCTCCGCGGCAACGAAATCGACACCCTCAAGCACCTTGAGTGCGCGATAGGATATGTCGGCAAGATTGCCTATCGGAGTCGCAACGAGATAGAGCGTACCCTTTTCTATTTTATTTTTTTCGTCGAAATTAGGCTCTTTCATATTCCTTACCAAATTCTCCGTTTTCGTAAATATATGCGAGATCTTCCGTATATTTAAGCGGCTTTTCAGACGCGTCTGGGTGCATAATAAGCGGCTTTGTAACAAGCAGTCCACTCGCTCCGCCGAGCCTTCCCTCAACAAGCACGATACTCGGACGGCTTTTTGCGTCGGGATACACGAGCGTCATTCTTTTCGGCTCGATCTTTGACTTTTTCATAGCGTCGAAAAGGTCGGAAAGACGGTCGGGTCGCCACACAACGTAAAAGCTGCCCGAATATTTAAGCAGCCTTGACGCCGACGCGCAGAAATCGTAAATATCGCCGCACACCTCGTGACGGGCGATATACTTTTCGTCGCTTTCGTTGCGCGCGCCGCTATCCTTTTTCATATAGGGCGGATTTGAAAACACCGCGTCGAATTTGCCGAAAAGGTCGCTCGGCGCGGACTGTACCGCGCAGCAGTGCGTTTCTATTTTATCGTCAAGACGGTTTTCCTTTACGTTTCGCTCGATAAGTGATGCAAAGGACTCCTGAATCTCGATGGCGTGTATTTTTTTAAACTTGCCCTTTGATGCGGCAAGCAGGGAGATTATTCCCGTACCTGCGCCGAGATCGGCGGCAAG
The DNA here is from genome assembly GCA_045535095.1 of Eubacteriales bacterium. Taxonomy (GTDB): domain Bacteria; phylum Bacillota; class Clostridia; order Oscillospirales; family CAG-272; genus SIG672. The sequence continues at coordinate 5,302 of JAZSKY010000054.1, forward strand.
TCCTTTGGGATTTTTTCTCATATACGCGTAAAGAAGATACGCGTCTGTACCGAAGGTAAGTCCGTTTGTTTTTTGGGTAAGCGTAATGCTTTCGTTGACGAAATCTCTTCTTTCGCCGCTCTGAACGGTCATTTCGCGATCTCCTTTCGCCGTTTTTTAAAAACTTAAGGGCAGAACTTACGCCCTGCCCTTTAAAGTTTAGTCCCGATTATGTACGAATTACTCAGCCTTGGGAGCTTCTACGGGGCAAGCGGTAGCGCATGCGCCGCAATCGAGGCACTCGTCCTCATTGATTACGTACTTGCCGTCCTGCTCGGAAATAGCTCCAACAGGGCACTCTTCGGAACATGCACCGCATCCGATGCACTCATCAGCATTGATCTTGTAAGCCATTACAAATACCTCCGATAATTTTGTTGTCTTAATTATAACACACTGATTTTGAAAAATCAATGATTATTTTAAATATTTTTCGCTTTATGCAGAAAATTTACTGCTGGTTTTTGTTCTTTTCGCCGCCCTGATGACCTTTTTGGTATCTGTGGCGATTTTTTCCGTGTCTGTTTTTGTGATGATGAGGCGCGTTTTCGTTCTTCTTTTCGCCGCCCTCGTTATTTTTCTGCTGGGGACGGGACTCCGCAGAGTTTCTCTGCTGCTGACGCTGAGCGTTTCTCTCCGCTCTTTCTCTCTTTTCGTCGCGCTTTTCGTCACGCTCGCGAGATTTTTCAGATGCTCTTGCAAGAGACGCCTCCTTGGCCTCGGCAAGTCTTGCCGCTGCCTGAGCCTTCGCCTCCTGACGCTCCGCCTCCTTCTTATCCCTTACCGCCTTTGCCTCCATCGCCTTTTTGTATTCCTCGTCGGTTTCGGGACGGAGAAGGTCTCTGTCGTATATCTTGGGATCGGCAGGGCTTTCGTCAAGCGCGATCTTTACAAGTCCGAGAAGGGGCTTTGCCTCGATGACCTTGCCCGAGCCGTCGGGAGTCATTACTCTGCTATCCACCTTGGGAGTTCTTCTCGACTCCTCCTGATAGGTGTCGTACTCGTAGCGCAGACAGCACATAAGACGTCCGCACGCGCCCGAAATTTTCGCCGAGTTAAGAGCAAGATTCTGCTCCTTTGCCATCTTTATGGACACCTGAACGAAATCGGGAAGGAAGCTGTGACAGCAGAATTCTCTGCCGCAGACTCCGAGTCCGCCCATTATCTTCGCCTCGTCGCGTATTCCTATCTGACGAAGCTCTATTCTCGTCTTGAACGAGGACGCGAGATCCTTGACGAGATCTCTGAAATCTACTCTGTCGTCCGAGGTGAAATAGAACAGAAGCTTAGTATTATCGAAGGTATATTCTGCCTCGATAAGCTTCATATCAAGGGCGTGAGCGGCGATCTTCTTCTGACAAAGCTCGAACGCCTCCTCTTCCTTTTTCTTGTTCTCCTCGAAATGCGCGTGGTCTGCCGCGTTTGCTATGCGAAGGACGTTTTTAAGAGGGAGAACAAGCTCCTTTTTCGGCACGTTTTTGTTAGTCATTACGACTCTGCCGTACTCAACGCCGCGTGCGGTCTCGACTATCGCGTAGTCTGTTTCCTTTGCCTTATTGCCGTTTGCGGCAAAATAGTACATCTTGCCCGAGCCTCTGAAGGAAACACCGATAACCTCGGAAAATTCGGGCATATTTTCGTATTCCTTATCGAAATATACAGGCTTTTTCTCGGCGCTTTCCTCGGTCTTTGCCTCGTTCTGCGCCATCTTTTCCTTTTCTATTACCTTGTCGGGACGCTCGAGCTTGCCGAACGACCTTCTGTTATTTTTGTATCCGCTCATCTATATTTTTCCTATCTTTAAAATTCTGCCTCAGGTGGTAAACGCTCTCCAAAGTCTTATTGACGCCTCTGCGCGTACGTTGATCACCGCGACGTTCTTTTCGAGCATTTCGATAAGCTCGAGGACCGTCTTTTCCGCCTTCAGAATAGGTGTCATTCCGAAGCGTCTTGAAAGCTCTGCAAGTCTCTCGTCGTCTCCGAAAAGCATCTCGCATTTGCCTCTGCTTTTTATTGCCGCCATATCGCGAAGGGCTGTGCGGAGCATTGAGAGAAACTCAAGAAGATCCGATCTTTCCTTCTGCGGAAAGGGGAAAACCGCAAGAGACGCTCTGTTTTTATCGGCAAGTGCTGTAAGCAGCTCGATAACCTTCTGTCCGTTTGACTGCGACGGATCGCCCTCGCTGAGTATCCGAAGTGCTTCTCCTATGCTTCCGCCCGAGCGCGCGATGACTCTCGACAGCTCGTCGGGAGAGCTTTTTGCAAGCTCTGCGGCGCGCGGACTGTTTTCTGTCAGATACGCGTAAAGCTCGTCCTTTGTAAAGACCTGCATACGGAGAACGGGCGCACGCGAGCGTACGGTCGCAAGAAGCGAGGTTGCGTTCTCAACGAGAAGCATAAAATAAACGTTCTTCGGGGGCTCTTCAAGAAGCTTAAGTATCGCATTCTGCGCCGCCACCGTCATAGTATCGGCGTATCTTATGATATACGCCTTTATATCCGAGTCATTCGGGACTATAAAAGCACTCTCTCTTATCTCTCTTACCGCTTCAACGCCTATCGTTTTTCTGCCGTTTTTCTGGGCTATTTCGTAAACGTCGGCTGAAATGCCGCGGAGTATCTTGCTCGATGCCGTCTCATTTCCCGAAAGCTCTGCCGCAATAGAGCGCGCAAGGGTGAGCTTGCCGCTTTTGGGCGGACCTTCAATGATCAGCGCGTGAACGAAGCGTCCTGCAGAAATGTCGTCCGAGACGATGCGCTTTAAGGTATCGTTTTTATAAACCGATGCGTTTATTATATCCCCTACCATATTTTCCACCAAGTATCTCGGGAGCATTCCTTTCTTTAAGACTCTTTAAACTCCGAGGATCTCACAAAGCTCGCTTGTGCTTGACGCGATAGCGTCCGCGCCGCTTTGCTCAAGCACGTCTCTCGTTCTAAATCCCCACAAAACGCCTACCGAAAACGCACCTGCGTTTTTAGCGGTCTGAATATCTATCTCGGTATCTCCGACAAAGGCGCACCTTTCGGGAGAAACTCCGAGCCTTTCGGCAATAAAAAGCATACCCTCGGGATCGGGCTTGTGCTTCACCTTTCCTGCTCCGACTACCATATCGAGAAGCGATGGATCGAATATGCCTCTGACTATTTTATCAACGTGACTGTGATTTTTATTTGAGAATATTACCCTTTTTATTCCCTTTTCTCCGAGCCTTCGGAAAAGATCGGAAATGCCGTCATACTCTTTTGTGAGTCTTACTGTATTTTTGGAGTAGTAGTCCTCATAGTACGCCATGCAAGTATCAACGTTCTCGCTGTCTCTTGCGTTTTCGGGCAAGCTGCACTCTACGAAATATCTCTGTCCGCGTCCGAGATAAGTGCTTATCTCCTCGCGGCTTCTTTGCGGATATCCGTAGTGCGAAAGCATTGTGTTCATTGCGCTTGCAAGATCGTCAAGCGTGTCGGCGGTAGTTCCGTCGAGGTCAAAAATCACAGCTTCAAACACAAGTGCTACCGTCCTTCTCCGTTTTTTTCATTTTTGACAGTTTTTTTACAATAATACTGTTGCAAATAGCGTTTCTTTATGTTATTATATACTTAAAGTATTAAAAAGTCAAGGGGGAGAGTATATGAAAATAGCTTTTAGAATAATTCGCTGTGCTTTGTCGGTTATACTGCTTGCGGCATTTATACTCGCCCTCGCATCCGACTCTCTCGTTATGCGTCTCACACCGCCGACAGACGAGATGCCCGTAGGTCCCGGCGTAAACGTTCCGGACAGTCCCGACGATACTCCGTCAAGACCGAGCGAGCCGATCCTTCCCGACGATACCGTCCCTGCGTGGTCGATAGATCCGATCGTTGTGAAAAACACCCTGACCGACCAGAGCGGCAAGGTGCTTTGTGAAATGCGTTACAGCTATCCGACGGTCACGTCGAGTGACGGAAGCGACGTTTCGGAATTCGCGCGCGAGCTTGAGGTAATAGCAAGTCGAGTCCGACTTTTCGTTGACACGAAGAGCGCGCTTTACAAGTCGGGCTCGGGAGACGATTTCTCGGTGCCTCCGCAGATAACCGGATATTACAAGGTCAACAGATTCTCGAGCGAGATATTCAGCATCACCTTCGTTTTTGCAGAGATCGCGCCCGATGCAACGATAAGCGAGACCTACATCAACTACAATCTCGACCTTCTTCTCTCGTCACGAAAGATAAGCGTTGATTCGGTAATGAACGACGCGGTCGGATCGGTAAAGTCAAAGCTTCAGGCACTTCGCGAGAGCGGAAAGATCTCCCTTCTTGCGAACTATGAAAATATGCTCGTCGGACTTATTGACGAGTCCTGGTCGGTCGAGACCGAGGGAATCTCCTTTAAATTCGCAAAGGGATCGCTTGCTCCCGCGTCTTACGGAGACATTGAGATCTTCATTGAAAACGCAGAGCTTATCTCCCTGCTCAGCGACTACGGAAGGATACTTCTGAACCTTTCCGATAAGGCGGGTGACATCTGATATGACTCCCGTTTTACTGTCGGTAAACGACGTTCTCACACTTAAGAAGGCGCACCCCTGCGGAAGCCTGAAATTCAAGGTTCTTCGCGTTGGCTCGGACATAAAAATAAAGTGTCTCGGCTGCGAGCACTGTCTCGAAATAGAACGCGAAAAGCTTGAAAAAAGAATAAGATCGGTATCAAAAGAATAAAAAATCCGTGGTTTTCCACGGATTTTCTTTTATTTTGAAAACACCTCGTATCCTATCTGACGGCGTATTTCGCAGGTTATACTTATAACCTCGCGCGCTGTTTTTCTCGCCTCGAGATAGTCGCCCTTTTTGTCTATATACGAAATAAAATCGGATAGCTCAAAGGACATACACTCCTCGGGGAGCATCGCATCGCAAAGGGGATAAGAGTTGCCGAGAATATCGACAAATTCGGTATTTCGCATCTGGGCGCACTGACCTATTTTAAAGGTACCATCGCGGCAGATTATCTCGCTTCTTATCGCGCTTTCGGCAAGCTTTGAGAATGTCAGCACTGCGTCAAAATCGGCGTAAGACAAAACGACCGTATCGGTAATATCAACTCCGCTTTCATAGAAACGGGCGTGCGCGCTTATTTTCCCGGGATAGCCGAAAAGCGACACCGAAAGATATATCGGATAAACTCCGAGATCAAGCAGAGCTCCTCCGCACGACTCCTTGTCAAAGGTGGAGACTCTCTCGCCCTTTTTCACCCTTTCGAGCTTCGAGGAGCGCTGTGAAAAGTCAAGACGCGCAGAAACAACGTCTCCCGCCTCCGGAAGCTTTTCCTTTATCTTCTGAAGCTGGGGCAGATGGTAGTTCATCATCGCCTCGGCATAGATGACTCCCTTTTTGTCGGCAAGAGCGCAAAGCTCGCCAAACTCGTCGGTATTTATACAGATCGGCTTTTCGCACAGAACGTGCTTCCCCGCCTCGATAAAGAGCTTTGAATACGCATAGTGAGTCATATTCGGAGATGCTATGTAAACGGCGTCGATCTCTCTGTCACGCGACATAGCACAGAGATCGTCGTAGCACTTCGCTCCGCCGTTTTTCTCGGCAAAATCACGCGCCTTCTCAATATCGCGCGAATACTGGGCATAATATTCTGCGCCCGAGGTCATCTTTATCGCCTTTATGAAATTTTCGGACAGCCAAAAAGCTCCTATAACTGCAAATTTCATTTGAAAGTCACTCTTTTCTTAAAGTTTTTCCCCGAGACGCAAGGACTCGGGGAATTTTTCGTTTTTCAGCTGAGTGCCGCCGCTTCTTCCTCGGAAAGCTCGTCACATTCGTCGCACTCACATTCCCAAAGATCGTCGCACTCACAGTCGCACTCGCAGCACTCTTCCTTCTTTTTCTTCATTTTCTTCCAGATGATTATTGCCGCTGCCGCGATCGCTGCGATAACCACTATTATTCCAACAACCTTGAACGCTGCGGAAAAGGTACTCTTCTCTTTCATTTTCAGTCTCCTTTTTTCTCCGACGGTGAATTTTCTCGCGCGATAACGGATAACGTCGGCTCTCCGACGCGCTGTCATAAGCTTGTCTGTGTTAATTAGTATAGCATAAGCGCGGCGAAAAATAAACACTTTTTTTATGTATCAATTGTAAATTCTTGATTTTTCAGCCAGACGAGAATATTTTTCTCTCGCGAGAAAAAAATTTACAGTCAAGCGTTGCTTTTTTTAGTATTATATGCTATAATAAGATGATAAACTATAAAATAGGAGTAGAATTCCGATTTTCGGGTAGCAGTGTCCGACTTCGGAAGTGAGTTTAAAGCAAAATGGCAGAAAAATTCGAATGGCTCTCTCTCACGTCCGAAGAGTTGAAAGAAAAGCTAAAGGAGCTTGGCGAAGTACCATTCAGAGCGTCCCAGCTCTCAAAGTGGTTTTGCCTTGGCGCGAGCGCCGACGAGATGACGAACATTCCAAAGGCGCTGAAGGAAAAGCTTTGCGACGAGAATATCGGAATACTCTACTATCCGAAGGTCGCACGAAAGCAGGTCTCGTCTGTTGACGGAACGGTCAAATATCTCTTCGAGATGAAGGACGGACAGCTTATCGAGAGCGTAGTTATGAAATACGAGCATGGGAACACGATCTGCGTTTCAACGCAGGCAGGTTGCCGTATGGGATGTAAATTCTGCGCTTCAACTCTCGGCGGCAAGGTACGCGACCTTTCTGCAGGCGAGATACTCGGTCAGATAATCTCGGCGCAGAGAGATTTCGGAGAAAGGATCTCGGGTGTCGTTATGATGGGCATCGGAGAGCCGCTTGACAACTACGATAACGTTATCAAATTCCTTGAAATAGTGGGGAGCGAGTCCTCGCTCAACATCGGATACAGACACATTTCCCTTTCGACCTGCGGACTCGTTGACAAAATATACCGCCTTGCAGATGAAAGCTATCCGATCACTCTGTCGATCTCGCTTCACGCGTCGTGTGACGCCGACAGAGACCGCATAATGCCGGTAAACGCAAAGTGGAATATTGATTCCCTTTTAAAAGCGTGCCGCGACTATTTCGACAAAACGAAAAGACGAATTTCGTTTGAATACACGCTTATATCGGGCGAAAACGATTCAATAAAGCAGGCAGACGAGCTTGCCGGACTTATCAAGAGATACTTCGGATCACGTCCCGTACACATAAACCTTATTCCCTTAAATCACGTGGACGAGCGTGACTTCCGCGCAGGAAGCAAGGGAGAGGTCAAGGCTTTCTGCGACAGACTGAACGCACTTCACGTCAACGCGACCGTACGCCGAAGGCTTGGTCCCGATATAGACGCATCGTGCGGACAGCTTCGCCGCAAAGCAATCAATTAACAGGCATTTCAGAATTTTATTTACTTAACAGAGCAAACTATGAAAGAATCGGGTGATATTTTGTTTTTCTACGGAGAAAGCGATATAGGAAACGTAAGACATGAAAATCAGGACTGCTTCAGCCTTACCGAAATAGGCGAGGACTGTTTTTTAGCGGTCGTGCTTGACGGTATGGGAGGACTCTCCTCGGGCTCGCACGCATCATCTCTTGCGAGCGACACGTTCATAAAATACGTTGTCAAAAATCTTGAGAAATACAAAAAGAGTACGGGAAAGGTTTCCCTCCACGACGACGCGGTCGTCAGAAACATTCTCTGCGAGGGAGTTTCGAGAGCAAATCACGCTCTTTATATGGAGTCGATAACCCTTCAGAGCAGCGCGGGAATGGGCACTACCCTTGTCGCAATACTCGTTATCGGAAAGAAGGCTTATATCTGCCACGTCGGAGACAGCAGAGCTTACGCTACCGTATCGGGAAAGCTCGTCCGTCTCACGAGAGACCATTCGCTCGTTCAGTATCTTGTGGATACAGACCAGATAAGCGAGGCGGAGGCGGCAAGACATCCGCAGAAAAACGTGCTTATAAAGGCTATCGGCACAGAGGAGAGCGTTACTCCCGATATATCGGTCATGACGTTCTCGAAGGCGAAAAACTATCTTCTCTGCTCTGACGGACTCACCCTCCACGTGAGCGACGAGGAAATAGAATCGGCGCTTCTGTCCGAAAGCGATACGCAGGACAAGGTGAAAGAGCTTCTCTCACTTGCAAGGATAAGAGGCGAAAGGGACAACACTACCCTGCTTGTAATATCCGTACAGTGACGTTTTTATACGTCAAACAACTTTTTTGAAAGGAAAACCCTGAAATGACGCAGTTTGATAAATACATCGGCACCGTCGTTAATGAAAGATATGAGATAAAAGAGCTTCTCGGCGTTGGCGGAATGGCTGTTGTTTTTCTCGCCTACGATAGAGCAGAGGGCTATGACGTAGCTCTCAAAATGCTCAAGGAGGAGGTCGCCTCGGACGAGGGCGCGCTCAACTGCTTTGAAAGCGAATCGCGCGCGATCTCTATGCTTTCGCATATAAATATCCGTCAGATCTACGATATTTCCACGTCGGGCGAATACAAGTATCTCACTATGGAATATCTTGACGGACCTACTCTTAAAAGCTACGTTAAGGAAAACGGCGGTATATCGCAGAGCGAGGCGGTCGATTTCGTGCTTCAGATCCTTGAGGCGCTCGATCATACTCACTCGAAGGGTATCGTCCACAGAGATATAAAGCCGCAGAACGTTATCGTCACGTCGGACAAGGTTATCAAGATAACCGACTTCGGAATAGCACAGCGCTACGACCCAAGAAAGAACACGAGCGAGGAAAAGGGCGTAGGAACGGTATATTATATCAGCCCCGAGCAGGCGAGCGGCAAGAATATAGACGCGCGAAGCGACATATATTCGCTCGGAGTAATGCTCTACGAGATGGTTTGCGGAAGGCTCCCCTTCGTTGCGGACGATCCCAACGAGGTTGCCTATATGCAGGTGGCAGTCGAGCCCGAAAAGCCGTCCTCGATAACCGACGTTCCCGTCGGACTTGAGCAGATAATAATGAAGGCTCTTGCGAAAAACCCCGACGAGCGCTTCAGCGATGCAGGACAGATGCTCGCGGCAGTAAAGAAATACAGAGAGTCGCCCGACGCGGTATTCGATCTCGTTTCTGTTCCTGCCGACAGCAGATTCTATTCGAGAGCAAAAAAGAGAAATCTTGACGATATAGACCGCTTCTTAGGCGCACAGGGCGAGGAGACGGGAGCATTCACCGTAATTCCTTCCGCTAAAAAGGAAAAGAAAAAATTTGATTTTATCGCATTTATAAATCGCATTTCAAAAAGACCCGAGGTCAAGGTCGAAACTGTAAGAAAGCGCACTCCCGTATCCTTTGTTTCGATAATTTTAGGAGCGCTTCTTGCCTGCATTATCGTTGCGGTAATGACCGTTTCGTACGTTTACAACAACTATATCACCGAGTCGCTCTCGTCAAACGATGCACAGATACTCGTTATCGACGATTTCGTAAACAGAGAGTACACCGAGGAGCTGATAACGAACATGGAAAGCCTCGGATATTCTGTTGAAATAGTTATGCAGCCGAGCACAGACCACGTTATAAACACGATAATCAAGCAGAGCATCGAGGCGGGCTCAAAGAGACCTATTATCCTCGGAGTAAAGCATTGTAGCATCACTCTGTACGTCAGCAGCGGCGAGGATATGGTAACGCTCGACAACTACGTCGGTCAGAATTACCGCGACGTAAAGATCAAGCTTGACGAGATCGGCTTTCCTTATACAGCAGTTTACGAAAACGATCCGTCCGTCCCGGCAGGAAATATTATCAACACCTTTCCCGGCGCAGGATCTTATATTACGTCCGACACACGCATCACGATATACGTCAGCCTCGGTCAGGACGTGACCTACGTCACTATGCCCGACATCAGAGGCAAGAGCGCGTCTGACGTGAGAAGTGTTCTGAACAGTAGCGGTCTTTACCTTGCAGACGTTTCGTACGAGTATTCGGATACCGTTCCCGCAGGTCAGATAATCAGTCAGTTCCCCTACTACGGAGCGGCAGTTCCCAAATACGTCACCGACGTTTCGGTAGTCGTGAGTATGGGCATTGATCCGTCCACGATACCGAGTCCTGATCCCGAGCCTGAGCCGACCCCCGACGATCCGAATACCGATCCCGAAAATCCCGAAATCAACCCCGACGATCCGAACACCGATCCCGAAAATCCCGAGGTAAACCCTGAAAATCCCGAGAACCCCGAGGTAAATCCTGAAAACCCCGAAAACCCCGAGGTAAACCCTGAAAATCCGGAAAATCCCGAGGTAAACCCTGAAAATCCCGAGAACCCCGAGGTAAACCCTGAAAACCCGGAAAATCCCGAGATAAATCCCGAAAATCCGGGAACAGAGCCTGAAATTCCGGGCGGAGAAGGCGACGACAATACGGACGATCCAAACGATACTCCCATAATTACGGCATAAATAATACTAAACAGGATTTTTCTATAAATGAACGAAAAGCAAAGAAAAACACGAAATTTCTCTATAATTGCCCATATCGACCACGGAAAATCGACTCTCGCAGACAGACTGCTTGAGGCAACCCGCGCGGTTTCCGAGCGCGAGATGGAGTCGCGTCTCCTTGACAATATGGAGCTTGAGCGCGAGCGCGGAATAACGATCAAGGCGCGCGCCGTCAAGCTGAATTACACCGCTTCTGACGGAGAGACCTACGATCTCAACCTCATCGACACCCCCGGTCACGTTGACTTTAACTACGAGGTGTCGAGATCGCTCAACGCGTGTGAGGGCGCTCTGCTCGTCATTGATGCAACGCAGGGTATCGAGGCACAGACTCTTGCAAACGCCTATCTTGCAGACGAAAACGGACTTGAGATAGTCCCCGTTATAAACAAGATAGACCTTCCCTCGGCAGACGTTCCGAGAGTGAGAAACGAGATCGAGGACATAATCGGTATTCCCGCCGACGAAGCGCCTGCGGTTTCGGCAAAGACGGGCGAGAATATTATCGAGGTGCTTGAGGCGGTAGTTAAGAACGTTCCTGCCCCCAAGGGCGATTCGGGCGCTCCCCTTTCCTGCCTTATTTTCGACTCGTATTACGACTCCTATCTCGGCGTCGTGGTTTATATAAGAGTTATGGACGGAACACTCCGTAGCGGAGACAAGATAAAAATGATGCACACAGGCGCACAGTTTGACGTTGTTGACGTCGGCACGCTGACTCCCTTCGGTCTCAAAAAAGAGGACTCGCTTGAGGCAGGTCAGGTCGGATATTTCACCGCGAGCATCAAAAACGTTTCGGACACCCGAGTCGGTGATACCGTAACTCACATTGAAAACGGAGCAGACAAGCCGCTTGACGGCTTTAAGCAGGCGCTTCCGATGGTATTTTCGGGTATCTATCCTGCGGACGGCTCAAAGTACGGCGATCTCCGCGACGCGCTTGAAAAGCTCAAGCTCAACGATGCCGCGCTCAGCTACGAGCCTGAGACGTCAGCCGCGCTCGGCTTCGGCTTCAGATGCGGATTCCTCGGACTCCTTCACATGGAGATCATTGAAGAGAGAATCGAGAGAGAATTTAATCTTGACATAATCACCACCGCGCCGAGCGTTATATACAGGATCACAAAGCGCGGCGGCGAGGTGCTTTACATCGACAACCCCTCGAACTATCCCTCGGCGGACGAGATCGAGATCGCCGAAGAGCCTGTCATCAAGGCGAGCATCATTACGCCCACCGAATACGTCGGTGCGATAATGGATCTCTGTCAGGACAGACGAGGCACGTTCAAGGATATGAAATACCTTGACGACAAGCGCGCAGAGCTTTTCTACGAGCTTCCGCTCAACGAGGTCATCTACGATTTCTTTGATGCGCTCAAGAGCCGCAGCAAGGGATATGCGTCGCTTGACTACGAAATGGACGGATACCGTCAGAGCAAGCTCGTCAAGCTCGATATACTTCTTAACGGAGACGTTGTGGACGCGCTTTCCTTTATCGTACACGACTCGAAGGCGTACACACGCGGAAGAAAGATTGCCGAAAAGCTCAAGGAAAACATTCCGCGCCACCTTTTCGAGATACCGATTCAGGCGGCTATCGGCGGCAGAATCATCGCGCGTGAGACTGTAAAAGCGCTCCGCAAGGACGTTCTTGCAAAGTGCTACGGCGGTGACATCACACGTAAAAAGAAGCTTCTTGAAAAGCAGAAAGAGGGCAAGAAGAAGATGCGTATGCTCGGTAGCGTAGAGGTTACGCCCGAGGCATTTATGGCGGTTCTTAAGCTCGACGAATAAAAAATCAGGGAACTTTCCGCAAAGTTCCCTGAAATCATATAAGGAGGTGCCGCTTTGTGAAGGATCGCGGACTTTATATACATATTCCCTTTTGCGCGTCAAAATGCGCCTACTGCGACTTTTACTCGCTCCCATCGGGCGAGCTTCACAAAAGATACGTGGACGCTCTTTGCGACAGCGCGCGTCTATCCGGCGAGCGCTTTTCAGACACCGAGTTTTCCACCGTATATATCGGCGGCGGCACTCCGAGTATTCTCTCCCCCGAGCTTCTATCCGACCTTTTTAAATCAATAAGAGATAATTTTTCTCTGTCAAGTGACGCAGAAATCACGCTCGAGGCAAATCCTGCAACGCTTGACGAAAAAAAGCTTTCCGCTATACTTGGCGGCGGCGTAAACCGTCTCAGCTTCGGTTGTCAGAGCGCAAACGAAAACGAGCTGAAAATGCTCTCGCGACTACACACCTTCGAAGAATTTACAGAGACCTTCAAGATGGCAAGAGCCTATGGCGTTAAGAACGTCAGCGTTGATCTTATGTACGGAATTCCCCTTCAGACTACAAGGTCGCTCAAAAGCTCTATTGAGAGTGTCGCTTCCCTCTCGCCCGATCACATATCGCTTTACGGACTGCGCGTTGAGCCGAACACTCCGTTCGGAAGGGCGAAAAATCTTCCCCTGCCGAGTGATGACGAGCAGTGCGAAATGTATCTTAATGCGGCAGAGATGCTTGCAAGTCTCGGGTATAACAGATATGAGATCAGCAATTTTGCAAAAGATGGCAAACTCTCGCGCCACAATTTGCGATACTGGAAGCGCGGTGAATATCTCGGACTCGGCGCGGCGGCACACTCCTATATTGAAGGTGTGCGCTACGCATACGAGCGAGACGCTCTCTCTTATATAGAGTCTCTCGAGAGCGGCAAGATGCCAGATGCTTGCGAGAGCGAAGCTCTCAGCGCAGGCGATCTTATCTGCGAGGCGATAATGCTCTCTTTAAGGCTCGAAGAAGGTCTTGACCTTGAAGAATTTGAAAAGGAATTCGGCAAGGAGGAAAGAGACTCTCTCGAAAAGAGGGTACGCCCGTACGTGGGTAAATTTATGACACTTGACAGTGGCAGACTCAAATTCACAAGCGAGGGATTCCTCGTTTCAAACACTATTCTTTCAGAAATAATATAAAACGCTTTGGAAAAATCCAAAGCGTTTTTTCTTTTAATAGCTTGTAACTCCGTTTATGCCCTCGTAAAGGCAAGGAAGTATCTCGTTACCGCTTTTATCGATAACGCCGAATTTGGAGTCCTTTATTACGATAACGTATCCGTCCGACGAGAAGTCAAAGCCTGCCGCCTGCTCCGAATAGAGAAGCTCGTATTTAGGCTCAATGACGTAAGCGCCGCTCTTGTCGATATATCCGACCTTGTTTGATTCAAATGCAAGTGCGAGTCCGTTACTGAACGATCCGACGTAGGTGTATTTACATTCTATCGCGATATTTCCGCTCTTATCTATAAATCCGAAAAGATTGTTTTCGTTTGCAAAACGGGAAAGTCCCTCATAGAAATCGTCAGAGCTGTATTCCGAGGACGCAAACATAATCGCGCCCTTTGTGTCAATATAGCAAAGGCTTTCCTGAATTACTACTCTTGCAATTCCGCCAACGAAAATTCCTGCCTCCTCATAAACGAAATCGAGCGCGGTCTTTCCTTTTTTATTTATATATCCGTAATGACCGTCAGACGATTCCTTCACGCAGGCAAGCCCGTCTCTGAAGGGGGATGCGGCAACGTACTTTGCGTCGATCACCACCCTGCCCTTTTTGTTTATATATCCGTAGTTTCCGCCCTCCTCGTGCTGAATGCAGGCAAGTCCCTCGGAGAAATCCGCGCCGTAATTAAACTCAGAATCGGTGATGAATTCGCCATTTTTGTCGATATATCTGTACTTATCGTTTACTACAACGCAGGCGATATCCTCAACAAAGGCGCTGGCATCGTCAAAGGCAAAGTCGATAACGACCTCTCCGTCTGAATTGATGAAGCCGTATTTTTCACCGACTGCAACGGCGGCAAGTCCGCACGAAAAGACGTGTGCATCATCGTAAACGGCCTTTATCTGAAGTCTGCCATCCTTGTCGGCATATCCCCATTTTCCGTCGAGCTTGACCGAAACGAGTCCCTCGCCGAAGAGGACGTTTGCGCCCGATTCGTCACTGCTCGAGCAAGCGCTCATAAAGGGAATGCAAACGGCAAGCGCGAGAATAAAGCAAATTATTTTTTTGAAATTAAGCATTGCAAGGTTTCCTTTTAGTTCACTTTTATAACGTAATTTTCCTTACGCGGACGCACCGCAGGCATATCGCCCTCTCTGTATCCGAGCACGCAGTTGCCAACACCGACATAGTTTTCAGAAAGTCCCCACTCGCGCATAAGAGCCTTTCCCTCCTCCGAGGAAAACATCTCTCTTGCTCTGTGTATCCAGCACGATCCGACCCCGATAGCGTGCGCGGCGTTCATAAGATTGCCCATAACGAGGCAGGCATCCTCAAAGCCTGTGCTGACGCTCATATCGGCAAAAACAACGACTACGCAGGGCGCACTGTAAAAGGGATCGGACTCGGAGCCGAGAATTTCCGCGTTCATTTTCGAGAGCTTTTTGACTGTATCTCTGTCGCGGATAGCTACCATCACGGGCGACTGTCTGTTTCTGCCCGTAGGCGCGTACTTGCCTGACTCTAAAATAGTGTCAAGCTCCTCGTCGCTTATCTGCTTATCTATATACTTTTTGATGCTTCTACGACTCTGCAGTGAGTCAATTACGCTGTTTTTTATCATTTTTTCTCCAAAATCAAAGAAATTTTCTCGCGCGCGAGTCAAAGGACTCGTCCAGCGCGCTATTTATGATCTTTATTTCTCCTATCTCCGAGGAGTCTGACAAAAGGTTTTCCTCGAGGAGTCTGCGCTTTGTCTGAACGGCTGTGCCGAGTCCTCCGTCGAAGATCCTTGCGTCCTCAAAAAACTCGGAAATGATGCCCTCTACAAGCGGATAGTGAGTGCAACCGAGAACGATAGAGTCAACCCTTTTATCCTTGACAGAGGAGAAAAGATCGCAAAGAAGCGCTCTTATCTCACCGTCCGGTGCGCCCGACTCGATCTTTGAGGCAAGTCCCTCGCAGGGGAGCGGTATGATCTCGGCATTCGGATTATATTTTGCCGCAAGCGCGGTGAATTTTTCCTGCGAAAGGGTGAGCGGTGTTGCCATAACGAGCACCGAGGGATTTTCCCTGCCACTGCAATTCACTGCAGGCTTTACCGCAGGCTCAATGCCGATTATCGGCATAGACGAAAATATCTCCCTGCACCTCGACGCCGCCGCGCCCGTCGCCGTATTACACGCGATAACTACCGCCTTTACCGAATACTTTTCAGTAAGCATTTCGATATTTTTGACAGTCAGATCGCGTATTTCGTCTGTCGTTTTTGATCCGTACGGAGCGTTTTTCGTGTCTCCGAAATACACGAAATCCTCGGAGGGCATCTCGCGTACCAGATGACGAAGCACGCTCACTCCGCCAAGACCTGAGTCAATGACCGCTATCGGTCTTTTCTCTTTTTTGCTGCTCACAATATTTACCGTCCTGTAAATTTACTGACCCTTTATCGCCACAACCTCAAGGTTATCTATCGAGCCTGTTCCGCTTGCAAGGCGCATTCCAACCGCACCTGTGAGGTAGGGATCGGGATCGGTATAGTCGATAACGAGTGTTCCGCCGATATAGACCTGAATGTTTGCACCGTTGCAAACGATGCCAACCTTAAGCTTCTTTACGCCCTCGGTGTTTATGCGCCCGCTCACAAGATCTGTGGTCGAGTAGTTACACTTTTCAAGTGTTACCTTGTTGTTTTCAAAGTGCAGATAATATCCCTGCAGCCAGTCAACAGCCTCCGACGAGCCTTCTACCGTAGGCTTTGTCGAATAGTCAGTACCGTCAACGAATTTGCCGTTTTCTGCCGCGTTCTTCGTTCTGAAAAGAAGTCCGAAATCGATAGTATCGCTGAGATATACCTCGCACTCTAAGGTGTAGTCAGACCACGCCTCGTTTCCGTAGAGTCTCTTTCCTATCGAGCGGGCTCTGAGTCTGCCGCCTGCGCATTCCCAGTTTACACCGTCAGTATAGATAAATCCTTCCTTGATGTCGGTATCAAAGTTGAGGTTCATATCCTGAAGCTCGGTGTAAAGTACGGTGTAGGACTTGATATCAGCCTTGCCCGAACGAGCGTAAACCGTAATAACGTTTTCGCCCTCCGAAAGAGCAAGCTTCTTTGCCGACGATGCGGTAGCGTAGTCGGTCTTGCCACCCTTGAGAGTAACGGTATCTGCAAGATTTCCGTTTACGTAAATATCAAGCACGGTTTCCTCGTCAGCGCGATATTTCACGCCAAAGGTATAAAGTCCTTCCTTCTCGGCATATACGAGGTAGTTGTAGGACTCGTCTGCCTTTGCGACAAGGTAGCTGCTATTATCGGACACGTCGTATCCGCGCTCTACTGCGTCCTTCTCGGTGCAGAGAGTTGCGTTTATAACGCCGCTATCGTCACCTACGGGCTTGTAGTAGTCGCAGTTACTGCTTCCGCCTACCTCGTCAGATGCGCCAAGATATCCGAACGATGCGCTTCCGCTCTCGCAGATAAGACCGAGCTTCGTTCCGGCAAGAGTGCTTTCGTACTTGCAAAGCTCTCTGTCGTTAACGTAGAAGGTGAAGGTGCTTCCCTTCTTTTCTATCTGAATGGTCTGGGTTGCGCTGAAATCGTACGCCTCGTTGAAGCTGCGGACGAGTGCCTTCGTATAAGTGGTTGCCTTTCCGTTTTCCACGAAGGTAACAACGAGCATCTCGCTTGTGCTGTTAAATACCGCGCTCGCATAGTTGTTTTCGTCGCTGTACGCGAAAATCGCGCCTGCTTTTGCACCCGCAGACATATCCGCGGTGGTTACCTCGATAGTGTATTTATCGCCCGAAAGCGCGTTTTTAGTGATGAGCTTTCCTCCCGCGTTAAGCTTAACCTTTCCGTCCGAGAGGACTGCCCCTGCAACGTTTTCAAAGATCGCCGCGTCAGAGGGCTCGTCAAAAAATGCGTAAATATCGGGCATTTCGGGGATATGCTGATCTCCTGCGGTCGGTCCGAAAACGTCCATAGTAGTTCCGTCAAAGACGATTCTGTCTATGGCAAGTCTTCTTCCGCCGGACGGCAAATAGCAGTGGTATGCTATATAATATGCGTCAAGGTTAGGTGCCTTGACCGTAGAGCTATGTCCTGTTGCAACGATCTCTCCGCTTGTGTTAAGGAGGAGAATGTTATTTCCGTCAGGCTCGTTAAAGCGTGTCGGTACGGTGGTAGAAACACTGTACGGAACGCGGTACGCTGTGTTGTGAACGTGGTTGCCCGTGTAGGTCATAAAGTAGGTGCCGTCGTGGTAAACTACCATCGGACCCTCGGTCCATCTGCCGTACATCTGCGAAAGCGTAGCGATCTCGCTTCCGATGCTTGTGGACGAGAGCATCTTATAAACCTTGATTCCCGATCCGCTTGCCGAGTAGAAGTACCACTGTCCGTCGTTATCGATGAAGATGCTTCCGTCAATCTTGCGGTTATAGTTGCCTTCCATCTGCTTGAAGGGACCTGTCGGGCTGTCCGACACGAAGAATCTATGTCCGGTAGCTCCGGGAGCGGTTACCATGATGAACTTTCCGTTATAGTAGGTGACCTCGGGAGCGTAAGCGCCCATCGCGTCACAGTAAACGTCATTCTCGTTGACGCCCGAGGGAATCTCGGACATCGGAACGCACTCGATCTTTTCAGACCAGTTTACAAGGTCCTCGGAAACGTAAACGTACCAGGGCTTGTTACTGCTTTGGCTCGGATAGAGGTAATACTTTCCGTCATAGCGCATAATGAAGGGGTCACCGATCATCTCTCCGTCGAGATCTATGTAGTTAGAGAAGGTCTCCCTCTCCTCTTTTGTAAGATCGAAGATCGGTCCTTTCGGGCTTGCGGGCAAAGCGATCTCGTCCTTCTTGCATGCAAAGAGCATGGGAAGGATGAAAATCATAGCAAGCACAAAGCAAAGTATTCTTTTCATAATTTTCTCCTTGTTGGTCCGGTATATTGCAGTTATCAGTCGGCCTTGTATGCCGTAACCTTCATATTGTCAAAGAAAGCGGTTCCGTCTGCAAAACGTACTCCGACCGCTCCCGTAAGGTAGGGATCGGGATCGGTATAGTCGATAACGAGGGTGCTTCCAACGTAAACCTGAATGTTTGCGCCAACGCAGACGACCGTAAGCTTCAGCTTTGCAGTATCGGTGCTTATGCGCTGTGATGCAAGCTCCGTTGTCGAGAAGTTGCACTTTTCAAGCGTCACCTTGTTATTTGTAATATGCAGATAATATCCCTGCATCCAGTTTGCGCCGCGGGTCGAGTCATCTATCGTCGGAGTGGATCCGAATCCGCTTCCACTCTTAAAGAGCGCGCTGTCTGCCGCGTTTCTCGTTCTGAACAGAAGTCCCATATCAACGTTCGCGCTGAGAGTGATCTCACACTCGAAAGCATAGTCCGACCAGGTCTCGCTTCCGTAAAGTCTCTTTCCTATCGAGCGGCATCTGAGTCTCTCGCTCGCATGCTCCCAGCTAACGCCGTCAGAGTATATGAGATTTGTTTTGATGTCGTCTGTGAAATCAAGATTCATCTCGGCGTCTTCGGTATAGAGAACATTGTACGATTTAATATCCGCACTACCCGAGCGAACGTAAACGGTGATAACGTTTTCACCCTCGGCAAGAGAAAGCTTTTTCAGAGCGCACTCCGTTCTATAAGCCGCGCCGTTGGCTATAAGAGTTACCGTATCTGCGAGATTTCCGTTTACGTAAATATCAAGCACGGTTTCCTCGTCAGCGCGATATTTCACGCCGAAGGTATAAAGTCCTTCCTTCTCGGCATATACGCGGTAGTTGAACGATTCGTCAGCTTTTGCTACAACGTAGCTGCTCTTATCTATGTCGCTTCCCGTCTCAATAGCGCCGTTTTCGGTGCAGAGTGTTGCGCCGATAAGTCCGCTATCCTCGCCGACAGGCTTGTAATACTCGCCGTTGCTGCTTCCGCCTACCTCGTCAGATGCGCCAAGGTATCCGAACGATGCGCTTCCGCTCTCGCAGGTAAGACCGAGCTTCGTTCCCGAAAGGTTGCTTTCATACTTGCAAAGTTCTCTGTCGTTAACGTAGAAGGTGAAGGTGCTTCCCTTCTTTTCTATCTGAATGGTCTGGGTTGCGCTGAAATCGTACGCTTCGCCAAAGCTTCTGACAAGAGCCTTCTTGTAGACGGTCTTTGATCCGTCTTTAACGAAGGTAACAACGAGAAGCTCCTGCGCGCTATCGAAAACCGCACTTGCGTAGTTGTTTTCGTCGCTATACGCGAAAACTGCGCCTGCCTTTGCGCCTGCCGACATATCCGCGGTGGTTATCTCGATGGTGTATCTGTCGCCCGAAAGAGCGTTTTTGGTGATAAGCCTTGTGCCTGCGCTAAGGTTCACTCTGCCGCCCGAAAGGGTTGCTCCCGACACGTTTTCAAAGATTGCCGCATCGGAGGAATTGTCAAAAAACGAGTAAATGTCAGGCATTTCAGGGATATGCTGATCGCCCTGCGTCGGTCCGAAAACGTCCATAGTTTTACCGTCGAAAACGATTCTGTCTATGTTGAGAGTTCGTCCGCCCTTTTCCCTGTACGAATGGTAAACGATGTAATATGCGTCAAGGTTAGGCGCTTTTACAGTCGAGCTGTGACCTGTCGCGGTTATTTCTCCGCTTGTATTGACAAGCAGGATATTGTTGCCCTCGGGCAGATCGAATTTAAGCGGAGAGACGGTGGATACGCTATACGGAATACGGTACGCGATATTGCGGACGTGATTTCCCGTGTAAGTCATATAGTAAATACCGTCGTGATAAACCACCATCGGACCCTCGGTCCAGTTTTTGTTTATCTGCGAAAGCGTTCCGATCTCGCTTCCTATGCTTGTTGACGTGGGCATCTCGTAAACCTTGATTCCCGATCCGCTTGCCGAGTAGAAGTACCACTTTCCGTCGTTATCAACGAAAATGCTTCCGTCTATCTTACGGTTAAAGTTGCCTTCCATCTGCTTGAAGGGACCTGTCGGGCTATCCGAGTCGAAGAATCTATGTCCGGTAGCACCGGGAGCGGTTACCATAACGAATTTGCCGTTATAGTACGTAACCTCAGGCGCGTAAGCAGGGAGAGCATCGCAGTAGGCTCCCGACTCGTGCGTACCCGAGGGTATCTGGTCGAGCGAAACACACTCGATCTTCTCAGACCAGTTTACAAGATCCTCGGAAACGTAAACGTACCAGGGCTTGTTGCTCTGTGCGCTCGGATACAGATAGTATTTTCCGTCATAACGCATAACGAAGGGGTCTCCGATAGACGCGCCGTCAAGGTCTATATTATTTGAAAAGGTTTCTCTTTCCTCAGACGTAAGATCAAAGATAGGTCCTTTCATTGGTATTACCCCTTTCTCCTCCGGCTTTTTGCAAGAAAAAAGCATCGGAAGCATAAGTGCCATAATAAGTACAAAGCAAATTGTTTTTTTCATAGCTTTCTCCGGTTTTTAGTATGTGATCTATTATACCATAAATTCCGCTCTTTTTCAAGAGCAAACGTATTAAAAAAATCTCTTTCGGTAGGCAGCAGGGGAAAGTCCCGTGTATTTTTTGAAAATTCTGCTGAAATAGCAGAAATCGGAAAATCCGCTACTCTCTGCAACCTCGGACACGCTCAGCCATTCAAGAGCGAGAAGCTCCTTCGCGCGGTCAATTTTGAGATTTATAAAATAGCTTTGGGGTGAGGTTCCCATATATTTTGCAAACACCCGTCTGAAATACGCAGGGCTGAGTCCCGACATAGCTGCGATACTCGAAACGGTGACCTCACTATCCGACTTATGCTCTGCCATATATCTGCACGCGTTTTCTATTTTTTCTCTCATTTCGCTTCCGACGTACTCGGTCTGCGACTTTTTCACAAGCGCAAGATATATCTCGCAAAGGGAGGAAAGCGTTTCGGACAAATAGCCTCTGCTCTTTTTTCCCCACGCTTTTGCGGCGCGGAGAAAGAATTTCTCACATTCGGGAACCTTTCCGAAGATCTCGCTTGAAAAGGTCCTGCCGTCATCGTCAGACAGGAAATTTATCGCAATAAACGAATAGTTCTCGCTTTTTACGTTCATATCGTACCTTGAGTTCTTGGCGAGATAGAAAACGTCCCCCGTTTTTGCGGTGAAAGTCACATTATTCTCGAAAAAATAGTCACATTCACCCGAAATTATATATAAAAATCCGTGGCAAAGTCTCGGTGCGGACAGCGGGATCGTCCTTCTTGAAAGCTCGCCCTGCCACGCATTTTCTATTTTCGTTACTGTCAGCTCGTTTTGTAGGATACTCACGAGAGTCCACCTCCTTTTCTTATATTATACGGCAAGGGGGATAAAAAATCAATATACTTTTGATAAATTATAAGCGAAAAGTCCAAGTCGCTTGATATATCTATTTACTTTTTCCACTCTCGGTGCTATCATATTTTCAGAAAGGTGTGATTTTTCAGTGAAAAAAGGCTTCTTTGACGCATACAAAGAAAATGCGTCGCGCGAATATTTTACGGTATATGCCAAATACGCCGAGGGACTTGTATCGTCCGAGATCATAGACGCTCTGCACAAGGCGGAGAGCGGAGAGTCGGACTCGCCTATTATCACAATGGCGAAAAACGAAGCGTTTATACTTGAAAACGCGAAGATTAGCGTAAATCCGCACGAGATGTTCTCGGGCGCACTTGACGCGCGCGAGCCATCGCAGTTCATTCGAGACGAGCGTCACAGAAAAAATATGATTCCTCTTCGCCCTTACACGCCGCGCATCTTTATCGACGGATCAAACTCGCTCGCCTTTACGGCAGGACCCGACTTCGGTCACACCGCTTGTGACTATGAGACGGCCGTCAAGGCGTTTGAGCGAGGCGCGAATTGTCTTACGCACACCTTCAACGCAATGCCACCTCTCCATCACAGAAATCCCGGACCTATCGGCGCGGCTATCGACAAGGGCGCATTCGTTCAGGTCATAACCGACGGATTCCACATTCACCCCTCGGTAGTGAAAATGCTCGACCGCACCTTCGGTCCCGACAGAATGATCATCATCAGCGATTCTATCGCGCCCGCAGGTCTTTCGGACGGCGAGTACGTAATAAACGGCAGACCGATAGTTATGAAAAACTCGCACGCCTATCTCCCTGACGGCACGATCGCAGGAAGCGCGTCAACTCTTATGGAGTGCGTAAGGCAGGCAATTTCCTTTGGAATACCCAAAGAGGACGCCATCAAAATGGCATCTGAAACGCCCGCGAACTGCATCGGCGTAAAAAAAGGACGTATCGAAAAGGGATACGATGCCGACTTCATCGTTACAGACGGTGATCTGAACGTAATTTCCACTATCGTTTGCGGCAAAAAGATATAAAAAAACATACTCTGAGTATATTTTTCGTTTATCTTCGGAAAATATATTCAGAGTATTTTTTTAGGCGGTGATATTTTGGACGAACTGACTACCCTTCTTGTGCGAACTGTGATAGTCTATCTTCTCCTCACACTTTCAATGCGCATAATGGGAAAAAGACAGCTCGGTGAAATGGAGATTTCCGACCTCATTACCACCCTTCTCTTTTCGGAGATCGCCGCCGTACCCGTTGTCGATCAGTCGATTCCTCTTTTTCACGCGATAATCCCTATCCTTATTCTGATCTCGTTTGAAATAATAATTCCCTTCGCTATCGGCAAAAGTAGAAAGGTGAAAAAGCTGGTCGAGGGCAGACCGTCCTATCTTATATACAAGGGCGAGCTTCGTCTTTCCGAAATAAAAAAGAACCGCGTTTCACTTGACGAGATAATGTGCGAGCTGAGAAATCAGGGGTATTTTGATCTTTCCGACGTGGACTACGCCCTGCTTGAACCCAACGGACAGCTTTCGGTCTTGCCGAAAAGCAACGACGAGACCTTGCGTAACGTCGGCGGAATGATGCACTGTCTCGTTATAAACGGCGAGATAGTACGCTTTAATTTAAGTCTTGTCGGCGTAGATGAAAACTGGGTAAACAAGACCGTTTCCGCTATGGGCGCACGTCTTAGCGACGTAAGCCTTCTCGGTATCGACGACAACGGCTGCGTCATCTACGCTATATCAAAAAACGGAAAAAACACGAAAATAATGAAAAAAGCAAAAAAAGACGTCCCGTGATTTTCACGGGACGTTCTTTATCGCTTTTTAGCCTTCGATAGCGGGAGCTTCTACCTTCTTGGTATCAGCCTTGCTATCCTCTTCGGCCTGCTTCTCGGGAGCCTTGTAACCAACGAGAGTGATTACTGCCATTTCGGCGCCGTCTCCGCGACGGGGTCCGAGCTTGTAAATAGCGGTGTATCCGCCATTCTGGTTCTCATAACTGGGAGCGATGGTATCGAAGAGTTTTCTTACAACATCCTCCTTAGTAATGAAAGCAAGTGCCTGACGGCGTGCAGCAAGAGTGTTGGTCTTGCCGAGCGTGATCATTTTATCAGCAAGCGCGCGAACTTCCTTTGCTCTGGTTACGGTCGTCTCGATTCTGCCGTTTTCAAGCAGATAGGTTACGAGACCGCGGAGCATAATGTTTCTATGCGCTGTGGTTCTGCCGAGTTTTCTGGTTCCTGGCATTTCAGTTTTACCTCCTTCAACTTTTTGTAGGCTGGATTATTCTTCTTCGTGTTTGAAGTTGAGACCCAGCGAGTGAAGCTTTGCCCTCACTTCATCAAGTGATTTCTTTCCGAGGTTTCTGACCTTGATCATCTCTTCCTCGGTCTTGTTTACAAGGTCTTCAACAGTGTTGATGCCTGCGCGCTTCAAGCAGTTGAACCTACGTACAGACATGTCAAGTTCCTCAATGGTCATCTCATAAACCTTTTCCTTAATGCTAGCGTTGCTATCAATAAGTATCTGCTTATCTCCGTTCTCCTCAGAGAGGTTTACAAAGAGACTGAGATGCTCGTTGAGTATCTTGGCTCCGTAGGATACTGCGTCCTTAGCGGAGATCGTTCCGTTGGTCTGTACCTCGAGGGTGAGCTTGTCATAGTCAGTAATGTTACCAACACGAGTATTCTCTACCTTGTAGCTTACGCTATATACGGGGGTATAGATCGAATCGGTATAGATAAGTCCGATAACGGGCGAATTGCTCTGCTTGTTCTTTTCCTGAGAAACATATCCTCTACCGTGATCAAACGTCAGCTCCATATAGAAATGAGCGTTCTCACTAAGGGTAGCGATATGAAGATCGGGATTGAGGATCTCAATATCCGAATCCTGCTTAATATCTCCTGCAGTTACTTCTGCGGGACCTGTAATATCGATTATCGCCATTTTAGCGCTTTCTGTGTAAAGCTTTGCAACGATTCCCTTGATATTAAGAATGATCTCGGGTACGTCTTCCTTAACTCCGGGGATAGTGGATATCTCGTGGAGTACGCCGTCTATCTTAACGCTGACGACTGCAACGCCGGGAAGAGAGCTGAGAAGAACTCTGCGGAGCGAGTTTCCGAGGGTAGTTCCGTAACCACGCTCGAGGGGCTCTACAACAAATCTTCCAAAGCTGCCGTTTTCACTCTCGTAATCGGTTGCAACGATAGGCTTTTCGATGTTTTTCATTAAATTTTCCTCCTGATTATTTTTTGCGTTTTGATCTTGTACGGTTTAACTGCACCGTAATAAACACGTTGGAGGCTGATTATTACTTCGAATACAACTCAACGATAAGCTGTTCGTCAAACGGAAAATCAATATCCTCTCTCTTGGGAAGTGCAACTACCTTTGCAGCAGCCTTCTCTTTGTTAAGATCAAGCCATGCGGGAGCTACGTGGGACTGCATATTCTCGATGAGTCCAGCGAACTTTTCAAGAGACTTAACGTTATCCTTGAGAGCGATCTCGTCGCCAACTTTAACGATAAGCGAAGGAATATTTACCTTTTTGCCGTTGAGCGTGAAGTGTGCGTGAAGTACCAACTGACGTGCTTCTCTGCGGCTGCTAGCGAGACCCATTCTGTAAACTACGTTGTCGAGTCTTCTCTCAAGCAGGCTGAGCAGGTTTTCACCGGTTACGCCTTCCTGATTATCTGCCTTCTCAAAGTAGCCCTTGAACTGGCTCTCGAGAACGCCGTAGTATCTCTTGGTCTTCTGCTTTTCACGAAGCTGCATTCCGTATTCACGGGGTTTCTTAGTTTCTGCACCATGCTGTCCGGGAGCTACCGGTCTACGCTCCATAGCGCACTTGCCGGTAAGGCAACGGTCGCCCTTGAGAAAGAGCTTTACGCCTTCTCTGCGGCAGAGCTTGCATGCAGGACCTGTATATCTTGCCATTTGTCTGTTCCTCCTTATTATGATTAGACGCGTCTTCTCTTAGGCGGTCTGCATCCGTTGTGCGGGATGGGGGTTACGTCCTTGATCATCGTGATATCAAGACCTGCGGTCTGGAGAGCGCGGATTGCTGCTTCTCTTCCCGATCCGGGTCCCTTAACGTAAACCTCGATGGTCTTCATACCATGCTCGATTGCTGCCTTTGCAGCGGTCTCGGATGCCATCTGTGCTGCGAACGGAGTGGACTTTCTGGAGCCCTTGAATCCGAGTTCTCCTGCCGATGCCCACGATACTGCGTTTCCGTTAGTATCGGTGATCGTCACGATGGTATTGTTGTAGGTCGAACGAATATGAGCAGTTCCCTTTTCAATATTCTTGCGCTCGCGGCGCATTCTGATGACCTTCTTAGTTGTTGCCTTTGCCATCTTATTGAATCACTCCTTTACTTCTTCTTGTTAGCGATTGTCTTTGCGGGACCTTTTCTGGTTCTCGCGTTTGTTTTGGTTCTCTGTCCTCTTACGGGGAGACCCTTTCTGTGTCTGATTCCGCGGTAGCAGTTGATCTCGATCATTCTCTTGATCTCGAGCGAAACGTCACGGCGAAGGTCTCCTTCTACAGTGTAGTTTGCTTCGATCTCATCACGAAGTTTACTGATCTCGTCGTCTGTAAGATCCTTTGCGCGCTTGTCGGGGTCTATACCGGTTGCTGCAAGGATATCGTTAGAGCTCTTTCTGCCTATTCCGTAGATATAGGTAAGTGCGATCTCTACGCGCTTGTTGTTAGGAATATCAACACCAGCTATACGTGCCATTCAGTTTTCACCTCTCTTTTAGATTAACCCTGTCTCTGCTTATGCTTAGGGTTCTCGCATATAACCATTACGTTACCTTTTCTTTTTATGATCTTGCACTTGTCGCAAATCTTTTTAACGGATGGTTTTACTTTCATTGTTTGTCACCATTCCTTTCTGAATTTGGCTATTTGGAACGCCATGTGATACGTCCCTTGGTGAGGTCGTAAACAGAAACCTCTACTTTAACCGAGTCACCGGGGAGTATCCAAATATAGTTCATTCTGAGCTTTCCGGACAGATGAGCTGTGATCATGTGTCCGTTAGCAAGCTTTACTTTGAAGGTGGCGTTCGGAAGTGCCTCTACAACCGTTCCTTCAAATTCAATTACGTCATCTTTAGGCAAAACAATTCCTCCTCATTATTAGGTTTTGGTCCTTTGTGGACTTACGATACGTTTTTTCAATCAATAGCGGTGAGCAGTACTGCTCCGTTATCGGTGAGCGCTACCGTATGCTCGTAGTGAGCGGAGAGACTGCCGTCGGAGGTAACTACCGTCCAACCGTCCTTTTTCACGAATACGTCGCCGCTTCCCACGCAGACCATCGGCTCTATTGCGATGACCATACCGGGGATAAGGCGCGTTCCGCGTCCGGGAGTTCCGTAATTGGGAACCTCGGGCGATTCGTGAAGCTCTTTACCTACTCCGTGTCCAATAAACTGTCTTACTACCGAGAAGCCGTCCTCGAGAACACGTCTCTCAACTGCGCTTCCGACGTCGCCTATGCGTTTTCCGCTCTCGACCTGCGCGAGCGCTTTCATAAAGCTGTCCTTTGTAGCCTCGATAAGTCTATCTGCCACTTCGCTTACTTTTCCGCATCTGAAGGTGTTGGCGCTGTCTCCGTGAAATCCCTTGTAGTAGGCTCCGACGTCGATCTTGACTATGTCGCCTTCTTTAAGTATCACGTTTTCAGACGGTATTCCGTGTATTACCTGCTCGTTTATGCTGATGCAAGCCGATGCAGGAAATCCGCCGTATCCGAGAAACGAGGGGGTCGCTCCGCTTTTTTCGATATATTTGCGTATCTGCGCATCAATATACGCGGTGGTCACTCCCGGTTTTACCAGTTCGCCACCAAGCGCGAGCGCCTCTCCCGTGATTCTTCCGGCATCCTTCATTAAGGATATTTGATGTGAATTTTTTAACTGTATCATTATTTACCACCGATCGCTTCGAGCGTGAGTTTAGTGGTATCTGCGATCTCTTCCTGTCCAATGACGAGTCTAAGCTTGCCCTTGTTCATATAGAAATCTTTAAGCGGCTCTGTAAGATCGTGATAAACGTCGAGTCTGCTGAGCACGACCTCGGGGCTATCGTCCTTGCGGAGAGTTAGCACCGTTCCGTCGTTATCACAGGTCTTACCGTCCTTAGACGGCTTGAACTCTGTGTGATAGCTTGCTCCGCATTTTTCGCAAACGCGGCGACCGCTCATACGCTTAACTATCTTTTCGTCGGGAACCTCGATGCTGACGACTACGTCAAGCTCGATTCCCATTTCGTCAAGAGCCTCGGCTTGAGCGACTGTACGGGGGAATCCGTCAAGGATAAATCCGTCCTTACAGTCCTCTTTGTCAAGCCTTTCTTTTATTATACCAATTACCACCTCATCGGGAACAAGTTGTCCCTTATCGGTGTACTGCCTTGCGGCAAGTCCCATGACCGTTCCGGTCTTGATTGCCTCTCTGATAATAGCGCCTGTGGAAATTGCGGGAATACCGAATTTCTCAGATGCTATCTCAGCCTGTGTGCCTTTGCCGGCGCCGGGGGCGCCAAGAAACATTATTTTCATTTTCTTTACCCTTTTAAGGCGTGCACTTACTGAAGGAATCCCTTATAGTGACGCATCGTGAGCTGCGATTCAATGTCGCGTCCGGTCTCAAGGATAACTCCGATAACAATGATGATCGAAGATCCGAGGCTCGAGAACTGTGCGAAGTTGTACTGGACGTAAAGTCTGTTTACAAGCGTCGCAAGCGACTGAGTAGTATCGTAATCGTAGAACATAAAGAGTATGCTGTTTGCGATCATAGGAACGCCTACGACGATACAAAGGAATATTGCTCCGATAAACGTGATCCTGTTGAGAATCTTCTTGATATACGCTGCAGTCGGCTCGCCGGGACGAACACCCGGGATCATTCCGCCATTCTTCTTAAGATTGTTCGAAACCTCGATGGGATCGAAGGAAATCATAATGTAGAAGTATGCGAATGCAACGATAAGAATGAGGTATATCGCAAGATAGAGGAAAGACGAGGAATCGAATACCTTGAGGAATTTACCCCAGAAGCCTTCGCTGTTCTTCGTGATTCCGAAGAAAGTAAGGATCGTTGCGGGAAGAGATGCAATGGAGGATGCGAAGATTATCGGCATAACTCCGGACATATTAAGCTTAAGGGGAAGGTTGGTGTTCTGTCCGCCGTAAACCTTTCTGCCTACTACTCTCTTACCGTACTGGATCGGGATTCTGCGTTCGCTGTTCGTAACGAAAACGATGAGGTAGATGATTGCGAGTCCTACGATTGCAGTTACAACTGCAACGAGCGTTGCCCAAGGCCAATCCTTAGCCATTTCGATAAGGCTATTGATAAGGGTGGGGAAACTGGAAAGGATGTTCGCAAAGAGGATCATCGAGATACCGTTACCGATACCCTTTTCGTTGATCTTCTCACCGAGCCACATTACGACTGCGGCACCTGCTCCGAAGCAGAAAATGATAACGAGTGCAGCGAAGAGATCGTCTCTGTAAAGAACCTGCTGTGCTTTAAGAATGGTGAAATATCCCCATGCGGTAAGCGCACCAAGTGCGATAGTTACGTATCTCGTGATCTGAGAGATCTTTTTCTTGCCGTTTTCGTCCTTCGACATTCTTTCGAGTTTCGGGAACGCAACTGCAAGAAGCTGCATTACGATCGATGCTGTGATATAAGGAGATATACCGAGCGCGAATACCGTTGCCTGCGCGAGTGCACCACCGTTGAGCAGGTTGAGGTACTGGAAAATCGTTCCGCTGTATATTCCGCTTCCGCTGAAGAGGCTCTGGAGAACCTCGTTCTTAACGTAGGGAACGGGAATTGCGGTACCGAGTCTGTACAGAATGAGTATGAATGCAGTAAAGAGGATCTTTACTCGAATGTCCTTAGCTGCCCATACGTTTCTGATTTTGCCGAAAAACTTTCTCACTTAGATCACCTCTACCTTTCCGCCAGCCGCTTCAATTTTTTCTTTAGCGGCAGCCGAAAAGACAGCTGCGCAAACAGTGATTTTCTTAGTGATCTCACCGCGTCCGAGTACTTTGAGTCCGTCATTTGCCTTGCTGATAATACCCTTCTCGCAAAGTACTTCGATAGTTACAGTGTCACCGTCGTTGAAACAAGCATTGAGCTTTTCAACGTTGATTATGCTATAGATTTTTGCAAACTTATTGTTGAAGCCTCTCTTAGGAAGTCTTCTGTAAAGCGGAATCTGGCCGCCTTCAAATCCGGGACGTACGCCGCCGCCCGAACGAGCATTCTGACCCTTGTGTCCCTTGCCTGCGGTCTTACCGTTTCCGGAACCAGTGCCTCTGCCCTTACGCCAAGCCTTCTTTGCGGAGCCTTCAGGTGCTGAAAGTTCATGGAGCTTCATATTTTTCTCCTCCTTCGTAGAATTTTAGTCTTTGATTTGATTATTCGGCCGCTTCTACCTTAACGAGGTGCGAGATAACGTTGATCTTGCCCTTGGTAGCGTCCGTATCGGGAAGAACTATGCTGTCACCGATCTTTTTGAAGCCAAGCGAAGCCGCTGTGGCCTTCTGCTTAGGAAGAGTTCCGATGAGACTCTTAACAAGTGTAACCTTTATCATCTCTTTGTCTCCCCCTATCAAAGTTCTTCTACGCTCTTGCCGCGCATCTGTGCAACCTCTTCAGCACTTCTGAGCATGCTGAGTGCTACGAACGTAGCCTTAACTACGTTAGTGGGGTTGGTAGAACGCAGGCACTTAGCTCTGACGTTT
This sequence comes from Eubacteriales bacterium, assembly GCA_045535095.1. Taxonomy (GTDB): domain Bacteria; phylum Bacillota; class Clostridia; order Oscillospirales; family CAG-272; genus SIG672. Next base: position 35,937 of record JAZSKY010000054.1, read on the forward strand.
TTAATTCCCGCAAGCTCGAGAACCGCACGAACGGTTCCGGAAGCGATGATACCGGTTCCTTCGGGTGCCGGCTTGAGCATAACTCTACCTGCTCCGAACTCACCGATTACCTCGTGGGGAATGGTGGTACCCTTAAGGGGTACTTCGATCATATTCTTCTTAGCATCTTCGATACCCTTGCGGATTGCTTCGGGAGTCTCAGCTGCCTTTCCAAGTCCGTAGCCTACGTGTCCGTTTCCGTCACCTACAACCATGATAGCTGCAAGGCTTGCAATACGACCACCCTTTACGGTCTTAGATACACGCTTTGTCTTGACAAGCTTTTCCTGGAGGTCAAGCGTTGCCGCATCTATTCTTTTTGCCATTAGTACTTTCCTCCTTATCAGAACTTGAGGCCTGCGGCGCGAGCGCCTTCAGCAAGTTCGAGTACGCGTCCGTGGTAGAGATATCCGCCGCGGTCAAAAACTACTTCGGATATACCTGCTGCGATAGCACGTTCAGCAATGAGAGTACCAACTTTCTTTGCGCTCTCCTTGTTGCTGCCGCCTACAAAGTCTTTTTCGTACGAGGAAGCGGATACGAGCGTTACACCCTTGACGTCGTCAATGATCTGCGCCTGAATATTAGCGTTCGAGCGATATACGCAGAGACGGGGGCACTCGGCAGTTCCCGAGATCTTTCCTCTAACTCTTGCGTGTCTCTTAAGACGCTGCTGGTTGGAATCTTTTCTTGATACCATCTTTAATCCACTCCTTTCTATTATTTACCGGTCTTTCCGGCCTTGCGGCGGACAAACTCACCGGTGTATCTGATACCCTTGCCCTTGTAGGGTTCCGGAGGTCTCTTGCTTCTGATGTTAGCTGCGACCTGGCCTACAAGCTGCTTGTCGATACCGCAAACGATAATCGTGTTTGCATCGGGTACCTCGAACGTAATTCCGTTACCCTCTTCGAAGGTGATACCGTGGGAGTAACCGAGAGAGAGCTGGAGCTGCTTGCCCTGTTTTGCTGCTCTGTATCCTACGCCGACGATCTCGAGCTTCTTCTGGTAGCCTTCGCTAACGCCAACTACCATGTTGTTGATTAGAGTACGGGTAAGTCCGTGAATGGATCTGTTGAACTTTTCATCGTTGGGACGGGAAACGAGGATCTCGTTGTCCTTAACCTCGATAGAGAGCTCATTTCTGAACTGCTGAGTAAGAGTACCCTTGGGTCCCTTTACCGTTACGAGATTTCCTTCAGCTATATCGATGCTTACACCTGCGGGAACCTTAACGGGATTTCTACCTATTCTTGACATCTCTTTATGCTCCCTTCTTTACCATACAAATGCAAGTACTTCGCCGCCGACCTTCTCTTTACGAGCCTTCTTGTCGGTCATGATACCCTTGGAAGTGGATACGATTGCGATGCCGAGGCCGTTCATAACCTTGGGCATGTCATCGCAGCCTGCATAGATTCTAAGACCGGGCTTAGAAACTCTGCGAAGTCCCTGGATAACCTTCTGCTTGCCGATATACTTGAGTGTTACTCTGAGAATTCCCTGCTTGCCATCTTCGATTACCTGATAGCTCTTGATGTAGCCCTCTTCGAGAAGAATGTCAGCAATTGCCTTCTTCATGTTAGAAGCGGGAATATCTACGGTTTCGTGTTTTGCGTTGTTTGCGTTGCGGATTCTTGTGAGCATATCCGCAATTACGTCTGATATTTGCATATTATTTTCCTCCTGTTATGCAAGTGTTTTTTCTTGCTGCCCGTTTTTTCCGTCGGGCTGCAAATCGGCGGTTAAAGTTTCCTTTCCTGCCGATAAGACGGAGTTCTGTTACTTTCTCCGAGGTAGTTTAAATTACCAGGATGCTTTTCTTACTCCGGGGATCTCGCCTTTGTATGCAAGCTCTCTGAAGCAGATACGGCAAATTCCGTACTTACGCATATAAGCATGGGGGCGGCCGCAGATCTTGCATCTGTTGTACTCACGGGTGGAGAACTTCTGCGTTCTCTGCTGCTTAACCTTCATTGATGTTTTTGCCATCTTTTCTATCCTCCATTATTTAGCGAACGGTGCGCCGAGCTGACGAAGAAGCTCTCTTGCCTCGTCGTCGGTCTTTGCCGTCGTAACGAATGCGATGTCCATTCCGCGGATCTTGTCGATCTTATCGTACTCGATCTCGGGGAAAATGAGCTGCTCTTTGAGGCCGAGAGAGTAGTTTCCTCTGCCGTCGAAGCCGTCGGGATTGATACCCTTGAAGTCACGAACTCTGGGGAGAGCGAAGTTGAAGAGCTTGTCAGCAAACTCATACATAATGTCTCCTCTGAGGGTAACCTTTGCACCGATCTTCATGCCCTGACGGAGCTTGAAGTTCGATACCGACTTACGTGCGAAAGTAGGAACTGCCTTCTGACCGGTGATGAGCGAAAGCTCGTCGATGATAGTGTCGATTACCTTTGCGTTATCCTTTGCATCGCCTGCGCCAACGTTGACAACGATCTTGTCAAGCTTGGGGATCTGCATAACGCTCTTGTACTCGAACTTCTTCATAAGAGCAGGAGCAATTTCGCTCTTATAAGTTTCCTTAAGTCTAGCCATTTCTTACTCCTCCTCCTTAGTCAAACTGATATGAGCAAGGAGTTCCGTCCGACTTCTTACCGGAGCAAACGCGGACTTTCTTTCCGTCGATTACTTCGATATGAGTTCTGACGCCCTTGTCACACTTGGGGCAGTAAAGCTGTACCTTGCAAGCGTACACGGGAGCATCAACCTTAACGATTGCGGACTGCTCGCCCTGTCTCTTTGCCTTAACGTGCTTACTAGCCTTGTTTACGTTTTCAACGATAACCTTGCCCTCTTCGGGAGAAACTGCGATAACCTTTGCGGTCTTACGCTCCTTCTTGGTCTCGTTGCCTTCTTTGTCTTCGCTGGTCTTCCACTTGTCCTTGTAGTCGCCCACGCGTACTACTACGGTATCACCCGTTTTAACGTGCATTCTTGCCATTTTGACGATACCTCCTTAAAGTACTTCGGGAGCGAGCGAAAGGATCTTAAGGAATTCCTTTTCACGAAGCTCTCTTGCCACAGGCCCAAATATACGGGTTCCTCTGGGGTTTTTATCTTCTTTGATGATGACCGCTGCGTTGTCATCAAAGCGAACGTAGCTACCGTCTGCGCGCTTAACGCCCTTAACGGTTCTTACGATTACAGCTTTAACAACGTCGCCCTTCTTTACCTGTCCGCCGGGAGACACCTTTTTAACGGATGCGACTACTACGTCTCCGATACCTGCATATCTTCTGCCAGTACCGCCGAGAACGCGTATACACATAAGCTCCTTCGCACCGGTATTATCAGCGACCTTCATATACGACTGCTGTTGTATCACTGTGCGTTTTCCTCCTTAATTCAATACAATCTTTGTTGTATCTACTGAACTGTTGACTTACTTAACCTTTTCGATTATTTCAACGAGACGCCATCTCTTAGTTGCGGAGAGGGGTCTTGTTTCCATAATGAGTACCTTATCACCGACGTCGCACTGATTGTTCTCGTCGTGTGCGTGTACCTTAAGGGTGTGCTTTATGATTTTTCCGTATTTCGGATGCTTTACGTTGTCCTCGATTGCTACAACGATGGTCTTGTTCATTGCGTTGCTTACAACCTTACCAACTCTGGTCTTGCGCAGATTGCGCGCTGTCTGTTCCATCACGACTGTATCTCCTTCCTGCTCACTGAGCCTTCATTTCGTGGAGGATAGTCATAACTCTTGCGATATCCTTACGAACGTCAGCTATCTTGTGGGGATTGTCAAGTTGGTTTATAGCGTGCTTAAAGCGCAGGTTAAACAGTTCTTCTTTGAGTCCTGCAAGCTCTTTTTCGAGCTCTTCAACGCTCATCTTTCTGATTTCACTTGCCTTCACGATTATCCCTCCTCAACAACATCGTTTGTTTCTTTCATAACAAACTTACACTTAATCGGCAGTTTGTGGGATGCAAGACGCATTGCTTCCTTTGCTACTTCAGGAGCAACTCCGTCCATCTCGAACATGATTCTACCGGGCTTAACTACTGCTACCCAGTACTCGGGCGAACCCTTACCGGAACCCATTCGAGTTTCAGCCGGCTTTTCAGTGATCGGCTTGTCGGGGAATATCTTGATCCATACTTTACCGCCACGGCGAATATATCTCGTCATAGCGATACGGGCTGCTTCAATCTGGTTGCTTGTGATCCATGCGGGCTCGAGTGCAACAAGACCGTAGGTACCGTAAGCTAAAGTGTTTCCGCGCGTTGCCTTACCCTTAAGTCTGCCGCGCTGAACACGTCTGTACTTAACTCTCTTCGGCATTAACATTATTTGTTGCCTCCCTCTTTACCAGCGTTATTTCTGCCCTGATATGCGGGACGGTTTCCCTGTCCGCGATTCTGCGTACGGTTCTGCGGGCGACGGTCTCCGTCACGACGCTCTCCGCGGCGCTCGCCGGGCTTGCGATCACGGCGATCGGGTCTTGCGGGGTTTACGTCTGTGCGGATGGTAGTAAACTTCTTCTTAACATCCGGAAGAACCTCACCCTTGAAGATCCAAACCTTGATACCGATCTTACCGTAAGTTGTGTGTGCTTCTGCAAAGCCGTACTCAATGTCAGCTCTGAGAGTCTGAAGCGGAATAGTACCCTCGTGGTACTGCTCGCTTCTTGCGATCTCGGCGCCGCCAAGACGTCCCGAGCACATGATCTTGATACCCTTTGCACCAAGACGCATGGTTCTACCGATCGCCTGCTTCATTGCACGGCGGAAGCCGATTCTGCGTTCGATCTGCGATGCGATCGACTCTGCAACGAGCTGTGCGTTAAGGTCGGGCTGTCTTACTTCGATTACGTTAACCGAAGCGGGCTTGCCTGCCATCTTTTCGATCTCTGCTTTGATCTTTTCGATCTCTGCTCCACCCTTACCGATAACGGTACCGGGCTTTGCGCAGTAGATGAATACTCTGATTCTGGATGCGTCGCGCTCGATTTCAACCTTCGGAACGCCGCTTCCCTTGAATTTGTCCAGAATGTACTTTCTGATGTTGTAGTCGGATACGAGAGTATCGCCGAACTTTTCATCTTTCTCGAACCATCTGGAATCCCAGTTCTTTATAACTCCGACACGAAGACCGTGCGGATTAACTTTCTGACCCATTCAGCATTAACCTCCTTCTAATTATTTCTCTTTTACAGCGATGGTGATGTGACTGGTTCTCTTAAGGAGACGGTCATATCCGCCTCTACCTCTTGCCTGACCTCTCTTAAGAGTAGGTCCGGGGCATACGAAGCACTGCGAAACGTAGAGAGCATCAGTATTCATCTGGAAATTGTGCTCTGCGTTTGCAACTGCGCTCTTGAGGAGCTTAGCAACCAGCGGGGATGCACCCTTCGGTGTATGATTGAGGATAGCCATTGCTTCCTTGACGTTTTTTCCACGGATAAGGTCGAGAACGTACTGAACCTTACGGGGGGTAATTCTCACAAATTTGAGATATGCTTTTGCTTCCATTGTTCAAACTTCCTCCCTTCAATTATCTCTTAGTGGTCTTAGATCCGGCGTGACCCTTGAAGGTTCTGGTCGGAGCGAACTCACCAAGCTTGTGTCCTACCATATCCTCGATGATGTACACCGGGATATGCTTTCTGCCGTCGTGTACGGCAATCGTGTGTCCGACGAAGTCGGGGTAAATTGTGGAGGCTCTCGACCAGGTCTTGAGAACTTTCTTTTCGCCGCTCTCGTTCATGGCCACAATGCGCTTATAAAGCTTTGCCTCTACATAAGGGCTCTTTTTCAGGCTTCTGCTCATTTATCTATGCCTCCTTCTTATTTGCCGTTCTTGTGTTTAACAATGAACTTTTCGGTTCTTGCCTTCTTGTTTCTCGTCTTATATCCGAGAGCAGGCTTGCCCCAAGGTGTTACAGGGCCCGGACGACCTATGGGAGATCTTCCTTCACCACCACCGTGCGGGTGATCGCAGGGGTTCATTACAGATCCGCGTACGGTAGGACGAATGCCCATGTGGCGCTTTCTACCTGCCTTACCGATCTTAACCGTATCGTGTTCAATGTTACCTACCTGACCGATAGTTGCCTTGCAGTCAAGTCTGATAAGTCTAACTTCACCGGAGGGAAGTCTGACCTGTGCCATTCCGTTTTCCTTTGCCATGAGCTGTGCAGCTGCGCCCGCGCTACGAACGAGCTGACCGCCCTTTCCGGGGTAGATCTCAATGTTGTGAATGAAGATACCAACGGGAATGTTAGCAATAGGAAGAGTGTTACCGGGCTTGATGTCTGCGCCGGCGCCGTTTTCGATAACGTCGCCGTCGGTTACACCTGCGGGAGCGATGATGTAGCTCTTCTTCTTATCTTCATACTCAACGAGAGCGATATAAGACGTTCTGTTAGGATCGTACTCAACTCCGATAACGGTTGCCTTAGCGTCGTTTGCGCGCTTGAAGTCGATAATTCTGTACTTCTGTCTGTTTCCGCCGCCCTTGTGACGAACGGTGATTCTACCGTAGCTGTTACGGCCTGCGTGCTTCTTCTGTACGTCGAGAAGGCTCTTCTCGGGAGTCTTTTTGGTAACCTCGTCAAACGAGGGAACCGACATCTGTCTGCGACCCGGAGTAGTAGGCTTATAAAGTTTTGCTGCCATTTCTGTACTCCTCCTTAAATCATGCCGTCGAAGAACTCAATGGTCTTGGAGTCTGCTGTAAGAGTTACAACAGCCTTCTTCCACTCGGAGGTGTATCCGGAGTGAACACCGAGTCTCTTGGGCTTCTTCTTCATGTTGATGGTGTTAACGCTTGCAACCTTTACCTTGAAGATCTCTTCAACTGCGCTTGCAATTTCGGGCTTAGTTGCGTCCTTCTTTACCTTGAAGGTATATTTCTTGCTTTCAAGACCGTCCATGCTCGCTTCGGTTACGACGGGAGCAAGAATGATATCGTATGCGGTTTTCATTATGCATATACCTCCTCGATAGTTTTGATAGCGACCTGATCTGCAACTACGGTGTCGCAGTTGATGAGATCATATACGCTGATGATGGTCGAAGGCGTGGTCTTTACGCCGGGAATGTTATCAAAGGACTTAACTACCTTCTTGTCGTTCTCAGAGAGAATAACGAGCGACTTCTTGCCTGCGCCGATAGCGCTGAGCATGTTCACCATAGTCTTGGTGCTGAACTCTTCGGTAGCGATCTTGTCCACGATTATCATTTCGTTTGCTGCAACCTTGGAGGAGAGCGCGCTGATAATAGCAACTCTCTTGGTCTTCTTATTCATATCTACGCGATAGCTTCTGGGCTTCGGACCGAGAGCGATACCGCCGTGTGTCCACTGAGGAGAACGGGTCGATCCCTGTCTTGCTCTGCCGCTACCCTTCTGGCGCCAAGGCTTCTTACCGCCACCCGAAACCTCGGAACGGGTCTTGGTGGACTGAGTGCCCTGTCTCTGATTGAGAAGGTAGCTTCTTACTGCTGCGTGAAGAACCGCTGCATTGGGCTCTGCTGCAAATACTGCATCAGAAAGCTCGATGGTGCCGACTTCCTTGCCGGTCATATCAACTATTTTCATGTTTGGCATCGTAATTTCCTACCTTTCGTTAAGATTTAACCGTATTACGAATGAATACGATACCGCCGCGTGCTCCGGGAACTGCGCCCTTTACCGCGATTATATTCTTTTCTGCGTCGATCTTTGCGATGTCGAGGTTGAGAACAGTTACCTGCTCGTTACCGTACTGACCTGCCATCTTCTTGTTCTTGAAGATTCTGGCGGGGTCGATAACACCCATAGATCCGGACTGACGGTGAACAGGTCCGACACCGTGAGTCATTCTAAGCTTGTGAAGGTTCCATCTCTTGATAGCACCGGTGTATCCATGACCCTTGGTGATGCCGGTAACGTCGACCTTTTCACCTGCTGCAAAGATGTCAGCGGTGACGGTATCGCCGATTTTGTATCCGGAAATGTCATCAAGACGGAATTCCTTAAGGTGCTTCTTGGGCTGGAGATCATTCTTCTTGAAGTGTCCGAGTGCAGGCTTGTTTGCCTTGTACTCACCCTTCTTGGTCTGTGCGATAGCCTCAAAACCGAGCTGGATAGCTTCGTATCCGTCAGTGTCGAGGGTCTTGACCTGCGATACTACGCAAGGTCCTGCTTCAATTACGGTTACCGGAATGACGTTTCCCTTTTCATCGAAGATCTGCGTCATACCGATCTTTTTGCCTATAATGGCCTTTTTCATTGTTTTTTCCTCCTGTTTTAGTTATTGGTTGACTTGTTTGCCAACATGACATAAAACTTTCGAGAGACGAGTAAACCGATTAGAGTTTGATTTCGATTTCTACGCCTGCGGGAAGTTCAAGACTCGTAAGCGCCGCAACTGCCTTCTGCGAGGGCTTTATTATGTCGATGAGTCTCTTGTGAGTTCTGGTCTCAAACTGCTCACGGCTGTCCTTGTACTTATGAACAGCGCGAAGAATGGTGACGATCTCCTTATCGGTGGGAAGCGGGATAGGTCCGGAAACCTCTGCGCCGTTTCTCTTAGCGGTCTCGACGATCTTCTCAGCCGCCTGATCGATAAGTGCGTGGTCATAACTCTTGAGTCTGATTCTGATCTTCTCTTTAACTGCCACTTGCTTTTTTCCTCCTTATTTAATGTTAAGCAGGGCGGACTTCGTTACACTCTGCCGTGTGTTTCCAAACCTTCCTTGCTTTAATCCGAATCCATACGATGCAACTCTTTCGCATAAAATTCGGAAAATCACTCAAAATAGTTTGTAAACGCGCTCAAAATGCTCCAAAGTGCCGTTTCGCCCGATTGATACGGACATACTCCGGCAGAATTACCCGCATATTTGCGGCAACCTCTGCCATCAGCGCATCAAGCTCGGACATTATATCACATTCTTATTATATTTGTCAATATTCTCCTTGAATTTTTTTGCTAAAAAACGCCCTTGTTAACAGAATATTTACAATTTTTATCGCTTTTGCCTAAATTTTTAATGATTTTTTGTGCTTTTCGGAGAATTTCGAGACGTCACAAAGGACGTGCGCAACAGACGATACGTGCAAATTCGACCCAAAATCTGAAAATATTTACTTTTTTTACCAATTTTTCCAAAAAAGGTATTGACATTTGGGGTCGATATGTGTTATATTATGTAATAGAAACCCCATTATCGGAGGAAGGAGTGAATTAAAATGAAAGCAACAGGAATTGTGAGAAAGATCGACTCTCTCGGAAGAATCGTGCTGCCGATAGAGATCAGAGATACGCTTGATATCAAGGAAAGAGATCCGCTCGAGATATTTGTGGACGGCGACAGCATCATCTTAAAGAAGTACGCTCCCACCTGCATCTTCTGTGACTCGACCGACGATCTCACTCTTTACAAGGGCAAGCTCATCTGTCCCAGATGCATAAACGATCTTGCAAAATAAAAAAATCGGGCGGACGAAAAACTCGTCCGCCTTTCACGTATATATATAATATATAATAAAAGGAAGAGTTTCGTCCGAAAAAGACGGTCTCATCACCGAAAGGACAAAAAATGAACAGACCCGTAACCACACTTTTTATGCTCTCGTCCCTTGACGGAAAGATCAGCACGGGAGAGAGTGACGAGCGCGACGTTGACAAGGACTTCCCAAAAATCGAGGGCGTGCGCGAGGGACTGCACCAGTATTACGAGATCGAGCAGACCACGGATCTGTGGTCGCTGAACTCGGGGCGCACGCAGGCGAAGATCGGAGTCAACGAGAGAGAGCTTCCCAAAAAGACGGTCGTCTCCTTCGTTGTGATAGACAATCACCACTTAAAAGAGAGCGGAGTGAGATACTTCTCTGCTCTTTCAAAGGAGTTCGTTCTCATCACAACGAACAAGGATCACCCCGCGTTTTATGTCAAGGAAAGCAACGTTCACATCATATATCAGGATAAATTATCGCTCAAAGACGCGCTTGAAATCCTCTGCAACGATTTCAGATGCGAGCGTATCACTCTGCAAAGCGGAGGCACTTTGAACTCGCTTTTCCTTCGTGAAAAGCTTATAGACTACGTCGATATCGTTGTCGCGCCGATCCTCGTTGGAGGCAAAAATACGCCCACTCTGATAGACGGAAATCCGATCTCAAGCGAGGAGGATCTGTCCTCGCTTGGAGTGCTTGAGCTGACAAGCTGCACAGTGCTTGAAAACTCATATTTACGCCTTAATTACCGAGTAAAACGATAAACAAAAAATGCCCCGACGGATCTTTTTGACCCGCCGGGGATTATTATTTACTGTGATATTTTACGCCTTTTTCTTCTTGCCGAAAATGATAGCGAGGATCGCACCGATGATAAGTCCTGCTGCTGCAATAATTATTATAACAGTTTTGTCCATCTTAACCTTCACGTCAGTAGGCTCATCTGCGCCGCCGATGTTCGATTCGCCGCTCGATGCACCGTTATCGGTGTTACCAACGTTAGGTCTAAGATCGTCGTTATCGGTGTTTCCGGGGTTGCTTCCGGTATTATCACCGGTATTGTCGCCGGTGTTATCGCCTGTATTATCACCGGGCTCGTTGGGAGTATCGGGAGTTTCCTGTGCCGGGGTGATCTCAACGGCGTATATCTTGGTAGGAACGTGGAATCCGTTTCCTACGCGTACACCGAACTCGCCGCCGAAGGGTACGCAGGAGCCTGCCGCTCTATCCATAGCCGATATGTGGAGATCGTCAACAAACACCTTTACCGCGCCGTCTGCGGTGAACTCAACGGTAAGCTTGACCTTGCCGTCTGCCTTTGCGGTAGTCCAGTCGTCACCAAGCTGTGTCTTGAGGCTGATATCCTTGATAGCCGCAGGGAACTTGTCAGCAGTACCCTGCCAGCCGTTCTGAACGCGCGCGATTCTGAGGTTTTCGCCCGTGAACATTACTACGTAGTAGCAGGACGCGTTCTCTACCGCGTTTATAGTGCTTCCCGTAGCCTCGGCAATTCCGCGTCCGCCGAAGATGATTGCGGTGTCGTTTGCCCCCAGTCGTCGCTGCCGTCTGGTTTTTTATTCGGTACTGCGCGCTTTGCGAAAATACTCTCTGTATCAAACGTAACAGCTATGGTAGCCGAAGTATATTCGCCGCCATACATTACCTGTCTTACGTGGTTTTTGTTGGTTACAGATACAGGCTTGCTCGAATCATACGCCTTGATGGAAAATACTCCGCCGTCAAGCGCCTAGATAGATACTACCTTGGCAGTCCAATCGGCAATTTCGCCTCCGTCACCGGTTGCCGCATTCACTCCTGCAGGGATAGCGCAGAAAATGAAGGTCAGCACGAGCATAATGCTCAGAATTCTCTTTTTCATAATTTTCTCCTTTAATTATAGCTTTGGGTTTCCCCTTCGTATATTATACCATAAATATATTTAGTCAATATTTTTAGGCTATGTCACATCATTTTTGGCGTTTTGAAAAAACGAAGGGGCGAATTTTGTACATTTCATACAAAAAAATGACCGAAAGCGTCAAAAACACCTTCGGTCAAGGGTAAAATCCCCATTTATTTTGAATTTTCGTCGCCTTCCTCAAACATTTTCATTCGGTAAGGAAGATGGTATTTTCCTCTCGTCACAAGACTCGAGCGAGCTATTATGTGTACGACTGCAACCGCTATCGCGATAGCTCCTGCGATAAATCCCGTATTTGCCGCGTGAACACCGAAGCCTGCGTGGTCACCCTGAACGAGACAGTACATACTGTTATAAAGTCCGACTCCCGGAACGAGCGGAATGATTCCCGGGAAAATGAATACAGTTGACGGCTTTTTGTATATTCTCGCGCATATTTCGGAGGCTACCGAGATAAATACGGTCGCAACGAAATAGGCAAGTATCTCGCGTCCCGACCCGACAAATATGAGTCTGTACATAACGTAAGCAAGTCCGCTTATCACAGACGAGCATACGACAGTCTTTCTCGGTGTGTTGATAAGCACGCAAAAGGCAAGGACCGCTCCGACGCAGAGGAGAAATTCGGTAATAGCAGATAAAAAGGTCATCAGACGACACCTCCCATCGAGATATACGCACTAAGCACGATACCGACTCCCGCCGCTATCGCAACTGCAACGAGAAGGGCCTCAACGAGCCTTGCCGCACCTGCTATAAGGTCGCCCATAACGCTGTCTCTTATCGCGCCCGTCAGCATAAGTCCTGGTAGTATCGGCATCGTTGCGCCGACTACTATACAGCCGATATTTCCCATTTTGAAGATGGTCGTAAAGGCTACCGCGCACAGCGCAATAGTTGCTCCGCCGATGAAGCTGAAGGCGAAATTATATATGCTCGTATATCTGAAAAGGCAGGATATGAGACGTATCAAAAATCCCGCAACGAAGGCAACAATTCCGTCAAAGAGGCTTCCTCCGAAAAGCACCGCAAAAAGGGCGGCGGCAACAGCCGACGCAAAGAGTGTAAGCACCTTTTTCGGGCCCTTTCTTTTTGAAAGAGCCTTCAGAGCCTCATACGCCTCGTCAAGCGTCATCTCACCCTTTACAAATCTTCTCGTGATGCCGTTAGCCTCGGCGAGCTTATAGAGGTCCGTACCTCTTTTGTTTATTCTTTTTATGATAGTCTGCTTTTCCTCTCCGATTCCGACGGTCATAAATATTCCCGTAGGAAAGGCTATCGCAGAGACATCATTACATCCGCCTGCCATACAGAAATTGACGACAGTCTCCTCAACTCTGAAGGTCTCGCCTCCGTTTTCGAGTATGAGTATTCCCGCAAGCAGAGCCGCGTCTGTCAGTATTTGTGCGCTATGCTCCATCAGGCACGCCTCCTTTAGTTTTTGACGCCACCATTATACACCGAGATTTCAAAAAAATAAAGGGGTTTTGCAAAAAAAGTTGCTCTCTTAAATATTTCCCAAGATTTTCAACATTTTTGCGCGATAAAACTTGACAAAAACAATAAAATATAGTATTATAAATATGTATGTTGATTTTCAGCGTATAAGTGAAAATTGAAAGAGACGTTTTTATGGCAAAAAGTATGACCGCTTTCGGCAGAAGCGTCGGAAGCACTCAAAACAAAAACATAACGGTTGAAATAAAAAGCGTAAACAGCAGATATTTCGATCCGCAGATCAAGATCTCGCGCAGCTTTTCCTATCTCGAGGAAAAGGTGAAGAATTATATTCAGAGTCACATTTCCAGAGGAAAGGTTGACGTCTGGGTAGGCGTTGAGGTAACCGAAAACGCATCGGGCGAGATAAAGCTTGACAAGGCTTACGCGGAGACCTATATAAACGCGCTTTACACACTCCGCGACGAGTTCGGTCTTGCAGACGATATTTCGGTAATGAAGGTCGCGCAGAACAGAGACATCTTCGTGTTCACTACCTCCGAGGAGGATGCAGACGTGGCTTGGAACGAGATACTTCCCTTCCTTGAAAAGGCAATGGAGGTATTCATCGCGGCAAGAGCTGCCGAGGGCGAAAAGCTTATTTCCGATCTTCTTGCAAAGAAAGCTCACGTTGCCGAGCTTGCAAAGAAGGTCAGCGAGATGAGTGAGAGCGCAACGTCGGGCTACCGCGACAAGCTCGAGGCTCGCATCAGAAGCTTCCTCGAGGATCACACCATCACTATCGACGAGTCGAGAATACTCACCGAGTGTGCAATATTTGCAGACAAGGTAGCAGTTGACGAGGAGCTTGTAAGACTCGCAAGTCACTTTGCCGCGTTCGACGATATTATAAAGTCGGATCAGCCTATAGGCAAGCGCCTTGATTTCCTTATCCAGGAAATGAACAGAGAAACGAACACGATAGGATCCAAGTGCAACAGCGCCGAGATCGCTCACGTAGTTGTTGAAATGAAGAACGAGCTCGAGAAGATTCGCGAACAGGTACAGAACATCGAATGATCGGAGGAAAGATTTTATGACCCTTCTGAACGTCGGTTTCGGCAATATGGTATCGGCGGAGCGCATCGTAACGATCGTTTCTCCCGAAGCAGCCCCTATCAAGCGTCTCGTTCAGGACGCACGCGACGCGGGAGCGATAATAGACGCATCCTGCGGCAAAAAAACGCTCTCGGTAATTATCTGCGACAGCCGCCACGTAATACTTTCGTCGCTGTCAACCGAGGTGCTTTCGGCAAGACTTGAAAGCCTTTCCACACAAAACAAAGAATAATTTGCAGTTTATATAAAGGAGTAAGACAAAATGTTAATTCAACCCTCTATCGTAGATCTCACCAAGGACAAGTACAACGCTTATACTGTTGTTATCGCAGCAGCAAAGGGCGCAAGAATGGTAACCGACGAGTACGTTGCTCAGAGAGAGCGCGCAGACCGTATGGTAGCCGCAAAGGAGACCGACAAGCCTCTCCACACCCTTATCGAGAGCGAATACCGTGACGAAAAGTCGGTCAAGGTAGCCGTAAGACGTCTCAACGAAGGAAAGTTCATAATAAAGAACGCTCCCAACCTCGACGGAACTATAAGCTCCGATAACGAGTAATCGGACAACTGAAAACGCGCGGCGGATAAGTCTTGATTTATTCGCCGTTTTTTCACCCAAACCAAAACGAAAGGAGCTTTTGCGGTGACGTACAAAGTAATCGGAGTGCACGCGCTCTCCCTTCCCTATCACGCCGACAGAGAATACGAATATTATCTGCCCATCGACTTTGATGCTTCGCTCACGCGCGGAAGCTTCGTCATCGTCCCCTTCGGCGGAGGAAACAAGAAGATACTTGCGGTCGTGACCTCCTGCCGTCAGAGTGACGACATATCGAAATTAAAGCCCGCGATTTCGTGCATCTCGCACCTCTTTTTGAGCGAGGAGCAGCTCGGAATATGCGAGTATTTAAAGGAGCATATATTCTGCTCGATCGGCGACGTAGTCAAGGCCATGATCCCGTCAGCGGCGCTCTCCAAGGCGACCGATATTTACCGCGCAAAGGAAAGCGACGAGGGACGTCCCGAAATAAGCCAAAAGGCTCTTGTCGTATGGGATTTCGTACGTCAGAACAAGGGCGGAGTGACGTCCGCGCGCCTTTCGGCGAAATTCGGCAAGGAGGTCCTTGCCATACTGCCAAGGCTCGTCGAATACTCCTATCTTGAAAAGATAACCGAAATAAGCGACGGCGCACGCAAAAAGGAAATAGAAATAATACACCCCCGTCTTTCTCCCGAGGAGGCAGAAAGATACGTCTCGGGCGACAAAAAGATCAAGGGCGCAAAGAGAGTTTTAATACTTTCCTTCCTCACCGAGAACGGCTCGTGCAGATCGGAGGAGATCTGCGAGCGCCTCGGCGTCACGAAAAAGCAGATCTTGGCGCTTTGCGAGATGGGGCTTCTTGAAATAGAGAAAAAAGAGGTGCTTCGCTCACCCTACAACATACCGATAAGTCCCGACAGAGTGTCAAAGCTCTCCGAGCATCAGTCGGCGGCGTTTGAGAAAATAGAGGCGCTTATCGACTCTCACGAGCCGAAGGCGGCACTTCTCCACGGAATTACGGGAAGCGGAAAAACGCACGTCATCAAGGCAGCGATAGACAAGGTGGTCGCGTCGGGCAGACAGGTCATCGTGCTCGTCCCCGAGATCGCGCTCACGCCGCAGACCGTCGAGACCTTCTGCTCGTTCTACGGAGACAGAGTTGCCGTATGGCATTCAGGTCTTTCGGCTGGAGAAAAGTACGATACGTGGCGAAAAATAACGGGCGGAGGCGCAGACGTTTGTATCGGCACGCGCTCTGCCGTATTTGCTCCCTTCAAAAATCTCGGAATGATAGTTATTGACGAGGAGCACGAAAACACCTATAAGTCGGAGCAGTCTCCGAGATACCACGCAAGAGACGTTGCAAGATACAGATGCGTTAAAAATAACGCGCTTATGCTTCTTTCGTCGGCAACTCCGTCGGTAGAAAGCTATTACAAGGCAAAAGAGGGCATATACACCCTTATTGAAATGACCGAGCGTTACAACAGCGCGCGACTTCCCGAGACGGTAATATCCGATCTCCGAATAGACGCGCAAAGCGGAAACAACTCGCCGATAGGCGCGATTCTGTCGGACGCGCTCGAAAAAGCAAACGCAGAAAACTCGCAGAGCATACTCTTTATAAATCGCAGAGGATATAACAATTTCCTCACCTGCACCACCTGCGGAGAGGTGATAAGCTGTCCCAGATGCAGCGTTTCACTCACCTATCACGCAAAGAGCCGCACAGACAAGTACGGACACCTTATGTGTCACTACTGCGGACACCTCGAGGATATTCCGAAAAGATGTCCCGAGTGTGCAAGTGAGACGGTCAGCTTCCTCGGCTTCGGTACGCAGATGGCGGAGGACGTCCTCCACGAGCGCTTTCCGAATATGCGAGTAATGCGAATGGACGCAGACACAACGACCGCGAAATTCGCCTTTGACAAGATGCTTTCAGATTTCAGGCAGGGCGAGTCGGACGTGCTTATAGGTACGCAGATGGTCACTAAAGGTCACGATTTTCCGAACGTTTCGCTCGTCGGAGTCCTTCTCGCAGACACCTCCCTTCACCTTGACGATTACCGCGCAAACGAGCGCACCTTTGCACTCGTCACGCAGGTCATAGGACGCGCGGGCAGAGGCGAGAAAAAGGGTACTGCGATCATACAGACGCACCTTCCCGATCATCCCGTGCTTCTTCTTGCCGCCGCGCAGGACTACAAGGCGTTTTACGAAAACGACGTGGCTCTCCGCCGCTCGCTCGTTTTCCCTCCCTTCTGCGATATAGTTCTTATATCGCTCTCGTCGAGCGACGAAAAGATGCTTCTCAACTTGTCTGCGGCATTGTCAAAAGAGCTTTACACAATGCTGAAGGGCGACTACTCGGACGTTAAAATGTCGGTTTTCGGGCCGTTTGAAGCACCCGTTTACAAGGTAAACGACGTTTATCACACCCGTCTTGTCATCAAGTGCAGAATGACCAAACGCACGCGCGAGCTTTTCTCGGCGCTCACTCTCGGCTTCCAGAGAAAAACGGGCAAAAAAATATCACTTTCAATAGACGTAAATCCCGCTAGCCTTTAAAATACAGGCGGAAAGGAAAATAAAATGGCAATACTTACAATAAGAACGGACAGCGATCCCATTCTCTCGAAGGTCTGCCGTCCGATCGACGAAATAACGCCTCGAATCATCACTCTTCTCGACGATATGATCGACACGATGAGAAGCGCAGAGGGCGTAGGACTTGCAGGTCCGCAGGTCGGCGTTGCGCGCAGAATAGTCGTGGTTGAATGTACTCCCGGTGAGGTTTACGAGCTGATAAATCCGGTAATTATCGAAAAAGACGGCGTTCAGCTCGGAAAAGAAGGCTGCCTCTCGCTCCCCGGTCAGTGCGGTATCGTTTCCCGTCCGATGACGGTTACCGTCGAGGCAACAAACAGAAAGGGAGAGCGCTATCAGGTGACCGGCACAGGACTCCTCGCGCGCGCATTCTGTCACGAGCTTGATCACCTTGAGGGCATACTCTACCCCAAGGTAGCACAGAGAATGCTCACCTACGAAGAACTCATGAAAATGAACGAGGGTTAAGGGGCTTTGCCCCTTAACCCCACCAAGAAACTTTTTGAAAAAAGTTTCTTGGAACTTCAAAAACTTTACCTAAAAGGAATGATAATATATGAAAATCCTATTTATGGGTACACCCGACTTTGCGGTGAACTCATTTAGCGCTCTCTGCCGCGAGTTTACGGTAGTCGGCGCGATAACCCAGCCCGACAAACCCAAAGGCAGAGGCTATACCCTCACTCCGCCTCCTGTAAAGGTTGCCGCAGAGAGCCTCGGCATTCCCGTATATCAGCCTGAAACTCTTAAAGACGGAGCGATAAGCGACCTTCTTTCCGAGCTTTCGCCCGATCTTATCGCGGTAGTCGCTTACGGGAAGATCCTACCCTCTTATATTCTCGACTATCCGAAATACGGATGTATAAATCTCCACGGATCGCTCCTTCCGAAGTACAGAGGCGCCGCTCCTATGCAGAGAGCTATCATCGACGGCGAGGCCGTAACAGGCGTTACCACGATGTATATGGAAAAGGGACTCGACACCGGCGACATGCTCGAAAAGGTCACGGTCGAGATAGGCGAAAACGATAATTTCGAGGATATTCACGACAGACTCGCGTCGGTCGGTGCAGACCTTCTCGTATCGACTGTACGAAAGCTTGAAAAGGGCGAGATCGTCCCCGAAAAGCAGGACGAGAGCCTTTCGACCTACGCACAGAAGATCGAAAAGACCGACTGCGTTATCGACTTTTCAAAAGGCGCAAAGGAAATCCACGATCAGATCCGCGGACTTTCTCCCATTCCGCTCGCTTTTGCATATTTAAATGGCAAAATGCTCAAAATAAAAGCGTCACGCATCGTTGAAAAGGACGGACTCTACGGCAAAAACGGAGAGGTCGTCGCGCTCGGCTCAAACGGAATCACAGTTTCCTGCGGCAAGGGAAAAATCATAATTACAGAGGTCATACCCGAGGGCAAGAAGGCAATGGCGGCATCAGCTTTCGTAAACGGACGCGGCATTTCTCTCGGTGACGTCCTCGCAAGTTCTAAAGAATAAAATGAACGTACGCAAAATAGCATATAATATACTCACCGAAAGCGAAAAGAAGAGTAAATACGTCTCGATAGCGCTTGACAGCGCAATATCGTCAAACGGTATTGCGGGCGAGGACAGAGCGCTTCTCTCGGCTCTCGTTTACGGAGTGACCGAGCGAAAGATCACGCTCGACTACTTCATTTCGATCTTCTCGGGCAAGAGCGCCGCATCGCTTGATAAGGAGGTTTTAAGCCTTCTCCGTCTCGGCGCGTATCAGATACTTTATATGGACAAGATTCCCGACAGCGCGGCGGTGAACGAGACTGTGAAGATAGCATCTCGCTACGCATCGCGTTCAAAGGGATTGATAAACGCCATTCTTCGCCGTTTCTGTCGCGAAAAGGACTCTCTGCCCTATCCGACCGATGCTCTTTGCCGCCTTTCGGTAGAACACTCTCTGCCGCGAGAGCTTTGCGAGCATTTTATGAGAGATTATCCCGACAGCTACGCTGAAATAATCAAGGCGTCAAATTCAAGACCGAGACTCACCCTGAGTGCCAACACTCTGAAGATCTCGCGCGACAAGCTCGTCGAGATGATCGGAGACGAATGTGAAAAATGCTCGTTTTCCGACAAGGGAGTCCGTCTTACCTCAAATTTTGCAATTTCCGAGTTTTCGCCCCTGAGGGACGGACTCTGCTACGTGCAGGACGAGGCATCGCAGATAGCGGTCTCGGCTCTTTCACCGAAGGCGGGCGACACAGTCGTTGACGTCTGCTCGTGTCCGGGCGGAAAGGCATTCTTCTCGGCAATTTCAATGGAAAACAAAGGCGAGATACACTGCTTTGACCTTCACGAGTCCAAGCTTTCTCTTATAACAAACGAGGCGAAAACGCTTGGGATAGACATTCTGAGAGTCTCGCAGCACGACTCTGCAAGCGCCAAAGAGGAGCTTATCGGGAAAGCCGACAAGGTCATCTGCGACGTACCCTGCTCGGGACTCGGTGTTATTGCGAAAAAGCCGGAAATACGCCATAAATCGTTTGGCGACCTTACAGAGCTTGACGAAATTCAGAAAAAGATACTCCGCGCCTCCGCGAAGTACGTAAAGCCCGGCGGAACGCTTCTCTACTCGACCTGCACACTTAGAAAAGCGGAGAACGAGGAGAGAGTTTTGGAATTTATAAAGGAAGATCCCTCCTTTACGCTGACTCCCTTCAAAGTGGGCGACCTTGAGGCAAGCAAAGGATATATCACGCTTATCCCAAAAGAGAGAGGCACAGACGGATTTTTCATCGCGCTTCTCACAAGAAAGTCTCTTTAAGAAAGGAAAAGAAATATGTTTTATATAGACTGGACGTACATCATTCTCGTTATGCCTGCCGTTATCTTCTCAATTTGGGCAAGCTCGCGAGTAAGCACGACCTTTGAAAAGTATTCAAAGCAGAATTCCTCGCGTAGAATGACGGGTGCCGAGGCGGCATCGCGAGTTCTTCGCGCAAACGGAATTTATGACGTCAGAATAGAGAAAATAGGCGGTAATCTCACCGACCATTACGATCCGAAGGCGAAGGTCATTCGTCTTTCAGATGCAGTTCACGACAGCGTATCGACCGCCGCTATCGGAGTTGCCGCTCACGAGGCGGGACACGCAGTACAGCACGCGCAGAACTACGCTCCCGTCAAGATAAGAACTGCGATAGTTCCGATAACTAACATCGGCTCAAAGCTTGCAATTCCCCTCGTTTTCATTGGAATTCTTCTTTCGTACGTTGGAGAGCAGTACGCATACATCGCTTATGCAGGCGTTGCCGCATTCGGACTTTGCGTCCTCTTCCAGCTTGTAACTCTGCCCACAGAGTTCAACGCAAGCCGCAGAGCGCTCGTTGCTATCGAGCAGTGCGGAATACTCAGCCGAGACGAGCTTGAAGGCTCGAAAAAGGTGCTGACCGCCGCTGCGCTCACATACGTTGCCGCGCTTGCCGTAACCCTTATGCAGTTTTTAAGACTCTTTTTAATGGTCGCAGGATCGGGCAACCGCAAAAGATAAGTAAATATAAAAAACGCCGATTTGCGCAACTTCTCATAAGGAAGTTTACTCGTAGGCGCGATTCACGAATCGCCCGCAAGAACATTCGAAACGATAACGGGCGATTCGTGAATCGCCCCTACAAACAAATTTCGGCAGAGATGTTGTTTTCTCTGCCGATTTGTGTTATAATGGGGCTAACGAGAAGCCTCGCCCTTTGGGAGAGGTGGCGGCTAAGCCGACGGAGAGGGCTCAACTGTGCGCAAAGAACCCTCTCACCCGCTATCGCGGGAGCTCTCCCACAGGGAGAGCCTTTAGACGCGTGCATCTTTAGGGGTATGGGCTTTGCCCGATGTGCCTTTGTAATACAATGGCGAAGCTTGCGACAAAGCGAAACGATAAGAATTTGACGAACAGAATGAATTAACCCCGACAGACCTTTAAGTCTGTCGGGGTTCTCTCTTTGTTTTCTGCGAAGCAAATTTTTATCTTAACGGGTCGCCGAGACCGTCGACCCCTACAAGGAGGAATCCAACTTCCTTATGAGAAGGAGCCCTTCTCGGCGTTTTTGTTTTACTTAAAGTCCTTTAAAGAAAAGAAAGCAAAAACAGACCTTGCGGTCTGTTTTTTATTTACTTATTCTGCCGACTCAGCAATTTCCTCAGCGGGCTTGACCTTGTTGTAGGGATTAACCTTGTTGTAGAAGTTCGCGGAAGCGGTCTGCATATAGGGTCCTGCGTAAATAAACGCGATACCGAGGGTAATGAGACCGAGAAGAATCCAACCGATAAAGGAAAGCTGAAGAATGAAATACTCCATCTTGTGTCCCCTCATCATTTTTTCGGAGCGCGAAATAGCCTCAAGCGCGCCGATCGACGGATCCTCTGCAACGATATACATCGCCATCGAGTAAGAATATGTCTTGATTATTCCGGGAATGATAAAGAGAAGCGACCAGAGGAATGTGAAAAGTCCCGTAAGGAAGCCTACCTTGAAAGCGATCCAGAAATCGCCGAAGCTGTTAAATACATCGCCGATCTCAGGCTTTTTGCCTGCGGTAACACCGAGATATATTCTGACAAGGCTATCGCGAATGCAGGAGTGACGATCAGTCCGCAAAGTATGCCTAGTCCGGGAATACCGCTTGCTGCCGACGTGATGAGCGACACGATCAGGTTAATTACAAACAAGACACCTATCTTGCCCTTTATCTGTTCTTTTGCCGCGCTTTTGAATTCTTTTCTATCCATAGAAAACCTCCAAAGATGTTTTTCGGGAAATATTTTTCTCCCGTAAATACATTTTAGCAAATTTTCCGATAAAAGTCAATAGTCTGCGACATTTTCCGCTTTCTTATTTTGCCTTGCTCTTAAATAAAAGAGCAGAGACGAGCGCGGCAACGAGAGTCACGCTGATTCCGACCGCCGAGGCAGAGAGTCCGCCGCGAAAGGCTCCGAGCAGTCCCTCACTGTCAATTGCCTTGATGACACCGCTCGCAAGCACGTTTCCAAATCCCATAAGAGGCACGGACGCGCCGCAAAGCGCAAAATCGACGAGACGCTTATATATCCCGAGCGCGCCGAGCACGGTTCCCGAAACGACGTATATAACGAGGATGCGCGCAGGAGTCATCTTCGTTTTGTCTATCAGTATCTGCGCAGGCACACAGAGTGCGCCTCCGACAAGAAAAGCCCATAAAAACTGCATTTTAATTACCCTTTCCTTTTGTATTTGCCGAAAAATGCACGAGATGTGCGACCGCAGGAATGCTCTCACCCTGCTGAATACTCGTCGGACTCATAAGCGCGCCCGTACCGATAAAAAGCACCTCGCGAAGGGCTCCCGCCTCGATCTCGGGCAGTATTTTCGCCGCAAGCACGAGCGCACTGCATCCGCAACCCGATCCGCCCGCGTGCATATCTTGATTTTCTCTGTCGAAAACGATAAGTCCGCAGTCGCTGTAATTCTCGCCCAGCCTTTTGCCCCTTTTTGCCATAAGATCTCTGACTATCGAATACCCCTCGTATCCGAGGTCGCCCGTAACTATAAGATCGTAGTCGGACGGAGCGCTTACGCTTTCCTCAAAATAGCGGCAGAGGGTATCAATAGCAGCAGGCGCCATCGCCGCGCCCATATTGTTTATATCCTTTATTCCGCCGTCACGCACCTTACCGATCATTATATCGGAGACGGACGCCTTTCCTCCCTTGTCTGCGATTATAAAAGCGCCCGACGCGGTGACGGTATGCTGTGAGGTGGGCGTTCTCTGTCCGCCGTACTCGAGAGGAAAGCGGAACTGCCTCTCCGCCGAGCAAAAATGAGAGGAGGTCACAGCGCCCGTGCATTGCGCATACCCCGATGCCACCGTCATTGATGCGAGTGCTATCGACTCCGCACAGGTCGAGCATGCTCCGTAAAGACCGACGAAGGGGACGTCGAAGCCCGAGAGTCCGTAGCTTGACGAGGTACACTGATTCATAAGGTCGCCCGCAAAGACGGCGGACGGTCTTACTGTCGGCGAAAGCTTTGAGAGAGCACCCGAAAAGGCGAGTCTTTGCATCTCGCTTTCCGCCTTTTCCCACGTATCCTTCAAAAATCTTCCGTCGTCCGAATATTCCTCTATGAGATGACCTATCGGTCCTTCCTTTTCTTTTTTGCCCGATACGGCGTAGTAGGAGACCACCGACGGACGCTTGTCAAATTTTATATACATTTTTCTTCCTCTGTTTTTGTTTTATTGTTTGCAAGAAACAGGGATTTATGCAAAAAGAAAACCGCCGTAAATTATGGCGGTTTTTATTTTATGTTATTTTAAGTAATATTCATTTTCGCCTATTATCAGACGATTTCCCGACAAGCGCCAATCTCTTTTCCACTTGTAAACTTTTCCGTCGAAACAAAGCGTCTTATCCTCGCTAAGCGACCAAGCTTCATTGCTTTTATCTGTCATGCGCTGATTGTGCGGGTTGTAATAATTGCATATGCGAACCGTACCTACAGACACGATTCCTGTTGAATAAAAATCCATACTCTCTATGTACTCGGTAAAATCACTTAAGGAGAACGAATTACCCAAAGGAGCATAGTCTTCTTTTTCGGGCGGAATAGAATCTTCAGTTATATACCAAACATCAGAAGAGAGCTTTTTCACAATATAGTGTGCAGAATTGAAATACACAGTTAATGAAACTGCAAGAACAATGACTACAGCCGCCAAAGCAATATAAAACCATTTGTTGCGGAATATTTTATATTTTTTGTTCTCAACATTATTCGTTACATCAATCATTTTCGTTTTCCTTTCGTTGTGTTTCAATAACTCCTTCCGTCTCGCCCCGCGAGCCACCTCCCTCTAGAGGGAGGCCTTTACAACGGCATCTATATATTTGCATACTCCTATAAAATTATCGTTTATTTGTCTGTTCGTAAAACGTATTACTTTTAATCCGTACTCTTTCAAAACCTCTGTACGAAATTCGTCTTTATTTTTTCCTTCCGCCGTGTAGTGCTGTGATCCGTCTATTTCTATAATCAGTCTTGCTCTATAACAGTAAAAATCAGCTATAAAGTTATCTATTGCCTTTTGACGTTGAAACCTAATTTCATATTTTGATAAAAAATCGTACCACAAGTGATTTTCTTCCGGCGTAGCGTTTTTGCGTAAATTTTTCGCAAGTGATATGTTTTTGCCGTTATATTTGAGTGGCATCGCTTCTCCTTATCTCTATTTTGTAAATTTCATTTTGCAAGCAGGCTCCCTCTTGAGGGAGCTGTCGCCGAAGGCGACTGAGGGAGTGACTCCTTCCGTCACGACTCCGTTGTGCCACCTCCCTCAAGAGGGAGGCTTTAATCACACCTTCGCGGGAAATCTCGTTACAAGATCGCCGAGATGCTCGTCGTATCCGGCCATTATCTCGGTGAATTTTCCGTCCGCATATTCAAACTCGGACACCGATGCGTTAGTTACCCATCTGATATTTTTCATCTCAGAAAGAGGCTTTTCTGCGCAGTGGCAACGAAGGGCGCGGATCGGGGTTGCGTGAGTTGCGATGGCAACCGTTTTTCCATCGTTTTCCGCGGCTATTTTTTCAAGCGCGGACACAAATCGTCTCTGGAGCGAGGCTACCGACTCTCCGCCGTCACAAACCGCCTCTCCGATATTGCAGAGCCAGACGTTTTTGTACTCGTCGAAGGTCTCGTAAAGCTCTTCGAAGCGGCGTCCCTCCCAGAGTCCTGCACTTATCTCGCGCAGATCTTTGTCGCATATCGGATCAAGTCCGATTATATCTCCTATCGCAAGTCCTACGGCAAGCGCTCTTTTCAGGTCGCTTGAATAAACCTTATCTATTTTATAATTTTCGCACAGATACTCGGCAGTCTTTTTTGCCTGCAAAAGTCCCAGCTCCGAGGGTGGCGAGTCAAAATGACCTGCAAAGACCTCCTCGACGTTTGCCATACTCTGTCCGTGTCTTATTATAAGAAATCTCGTCATTTTTATCCTTTCCATCTTACAGAGCGTATTTGCGGCAGACTCTGTTTTCATAATAGCAGGCGTACTCAAATCCCATTTCGCGGAGCATCTCGCTTATTTCAGAGAAGCTGTGTCCCACCTTGGTAGGGTGATGCGCGTCGCTGGCGACAGTAATTAGCTCTCCGCCCATTTCGCGGTATTTTCTGATTATCCACTCGTCGGGATAGAGTATTCCGAGATCCTTTTTCGGAGAGGTATTTACCTCCATTGCTATTTTGCGCTCAATGATCTTTTCAAAGACCTTTTCGATCTTGCCTTCGTACGGATGAAGATCAACGTTCAGTCCCTTTTTTCTTAAAATATAGGCTTTAACACAGCCAAGATGCGCCATAATGTCCATATCCTGCTCACTGACGCAGCGAAGGAGATCGTCAAAATAGCGGTCAAAAAAGTCTGCTATCTCCTTTTCGGAGACCTTTGCCCAGTCTATCATCGAAAACGCTCTGTCAAAGCCGGTCTTACCCTCGGTAAGCGGACTTTCAACTGCGTGCACGGAGCCGATTATAACGTCATAGTCAAGCGACGAGATCAGCTTCTTCACCTTTTCGGGAAACCAGAATCCCTCACCTATCTCGATTCCGCGAAGAATCCTGATCTTATCTCCGAAAGCTTCTTGCGTTTCGGCGATTTCTCTGTGAGACTCGGCAATATTTGTGTAAATGTCGAGATTTTCGTCGTCACGGCACAAAAAAGTGTCGCAGTGATCGGTAACAGCCATGATCTTCACCCCTGCTGCTACACCCGCCTCGCACATCTCGGCAATCGGAAATCTCGCATCGTGCGAATTTCTCGAGTGAGTATGCATATCGACAAATCCGTCTATCTTTTCAAGTTGATTAAGTTCGCCCATAAAGCCACCGCCGTTTCGTTAAACTGCCCTAATTATACAACTTATATTTTCTTTTGTCAACACGAAATATTTACTTTATACCACTTTACAAGTATATATTTTTAGTGTATAATTAAGGGGATAAGTTTTGAAATTTCAGAAAGGAAGGGATTTTATGAGCATTGATATTTCACTGTACTCTATCTGTGCAGACGTAGAAAAAGACCTGACCTTTCTGTTTTTTTCAGACCTTCACGGCTGTAAAAACGAGGGGCTGTACGAGGTCATCCGAGACCTACCGCACGACGCCGTTCTCGTTGGCGGCGATTTCGTACACGACGAAAAGAACTACAAGCGAGGAATCGAGTTTTTAAAGACGGTCTCCGAAAAGGAAAACTGCATAGTCTGTCTCGGAAATCACGACAGCTGTTATCCGGGTGACGTAAGAAAAGCGGTCACAGACTGCGGTGCCACCCTTCTTGACAACTCGTATATAGAACTTGGCGGAATAAAGATCGCTTCTCTTACCTCGGGAGAGTTTTATATGCCCGAAAGAAAACCTAAAACCGCTTGGCTTTCCGATTTTTCGTCTCTTGACGGCTTTAAAATGCTTCTCTGCCACAGGCCTGAATACTTTAGGAAATATATCAGAAGCTTTGACATTGACCTGACCGTTTCGGGACACGCCCACGGCGGTCAGTGGCGAATATTCAAACGAGGCGTTTACGCGCCCGGTCAGGGAATATTCCCGAAATACACCGCAGGGCTTTATGAAAACCGCCTTATCGTCGGCAGAGGGCTCGGAAACCCCCACCTTATTCCGAGAATAAACAACCGCCCCGAAATACTCGTTATCAGTATAACTGCTAAAAAAACGGAGGAAAACAAATGAAAAGAATAATTGCCTTCCTTATCGTTGTTACTATGATACTCACTATGCTCGTCGGATGCAAGAAGGACGAGTCGGACGGCTCCTCTACCGCAGGAGACACCGATATCTCGTTCAAAATACCCGACGGACTCAGCGGCACCGACATAATAAAGCTTCTTCTCGCATCGCGCCGCCTTGACTCCCAACTTCTCAAAAACGAGGGAGACCTTTTCGAGAGCGGCTCGGCAGTAATGCAGACTCTTGCCGAAAGAGCGTCAGCAAATCTTCCCGCCTCGTATCTTGCAGAGACGTCCGAAGCACCTCGCGGCGGAAAGCTCACCCTTGACGGCGACCTCTTTTCGTGGAGCGATTTCCCCGAAAACTGCAATTCCTACGATTATTTTGAAAATATCACGCAAAATATAATATCCTGCGCTATGCAGGGCGCAACTCTAATAGACGACACCAAAAGACTTGTCCGCGTACTTGACAAGTGGGTGTCTGTTGGCGCGTCTCAGTATTATCTCGGCGTAAGCGAGGATTCGGAGATAATCTTCTCACGCGAGGAAGATCTTATCCGCATCTGCCGAAGATACAAAAATGATAGCGGCGAAAACGTTTACGAAATGTATTTCTCGGGCGACGGATTTGAGTCGAGAATGCTTTACGTCCCGGGTATGCGCTACGAATGGTCTGAAAAAATAAGCGAAAGCGAAGGCACGTATTTCGTTGCGGACAACTCAAAGGGATACTGGGAGACCCTCGTTATCGGCGAGACTCCCGACCACTACAACGTATCCTGCTTCGTTATGAAAAACGATATATGCTACGATGCCGCGTACGATGCCTCGACAGGAGAAATATCAATTCTCCGAATTATCAGCAGCGACAGAGCGACAGATATCCTCTCGGTCACAGATTTTTCAGACTCCTCTCTTATCACCTTAAATCTCGGCGCGTTTGACGGAATCGGCAGTGTCGAGATCGTTGCAGGAGAGGGCAAGACCGCCCCCACGTTCGGTGAAAGCACAGACGAAACGACCGTAATATACAGTAGCGAGGGCGAGATATACGCCACAACCACGGGAGTTGACAGCGCAACACTGAATCTTGTAAACGGCGGCAAAATAGAGTACGGCGTACAGTACGCAGGAAGCTCTGTTATGGCAGGAAGAGTCCTTGTATCGTACGGAAGTGAGGTCTATACGGGAATGCTCGAGCTGACAGTTTCGGGCTCGACCTACGGCGAGAGACTTGCAAATCTCAAAGAATTCTTAAATGAGGTGGGACTTGAGTGCAGACGCGACACAGACACCGTCCTTTCGGGAATAGAGCGCGCGTCCACCGAGACCGACTCCACTCTGAAATATTACAGATGGCACGGCTTTTCAATAAAAACCGAGGGAAATATAGCATCGGCACTTTCTGTTGAGGACACTATATTCGACACGCTCCGCGCATCTTACAGCGAAATAAAGGATACCGAGGTCATAGACTTCACAGACAAGGAAACTCTTGAGCTGAATATAGACTTTTCGCCCGTATCGGTGACGAGCCTCACAGGCGCGGTCTTTGAGAATATGAGCGCCGAGATAATCGGACTCGTTTTAAACGTCAGCGACACTACCCTTTTCGTTGAAAACGCATCGTACACGATAGGCTTTGCTCTCGTTGAGGAAAACAGCGCAAACGTGATCCATATTCCCGTTGAAAGTCCGACCGAAACGGTCTATACAAGGGGTGAGAGCTTCACTCTCGGAACGGCGCACGCGCGTCTTTTGATACCCACACTCTCCGAGGGCAGATACACCCTCGTTGCATACGCGGCGACAAGCGACAAGATAAGAGCATCACAGTATGTTCCGATAGCCTTTACAAGCATCAGCACCGAGGAGGCGCACCTTTCGGGTGCTGTACTCGTCCCTGCGGCAAAGGAAAACGGCGAGCTTTTACTCACCTTTATTGACAGCCGAAACATTGAGATCGAGCTTCAAAAAGGAGACGTTATGAACTACTCGGAGCTTTTCGGCGCGCTTTCCGAGAAGGCAGGCGAGTTTGGTGTAATATCAGACGATCTGCTTGAAATATACGACGAAGAAAACGACCGATTTATAACCTGCACAGACACAGAGTCTCCCCTTGTAAACGGCACTTACAGACTGTCCTACAACTCCACCGATGGAGAAAACGAGATCGTCGGATACGTTTATGCAGAATATACCGCACAGAAATAAGAAAAAAGCTTGACCTTCGCGTCAAGCTTTTTCATTTATACCGTCTTTATCACAAAATAGATAATTCCGCACAAAACGCTCGCCGCAGTACCGTACAAAATAACAGGCCCTGCTATAATAAATATCTTAGCGCCGAGTCCGAGCACCCAGCCCTCCGCCTTGTTATCAATGGCAGGGGCGACCACCGCGTTTGCAAAGCCGCTTATCGGAACGAGCGTACCTGCGCCTGCGTGCTTTGCAATATCGTCGAAAACTCCGACTCCTGTCAGAAGCGCGGTTATAACGACGATAGTTACCGAGGCGAGAGTCAGAGAATTTTCGCGGCTCGCACCGAGGTTTTCGTATATTTCAAAAAAGACCTGACCGACTGTGCAGACAGTCCCTCCGACTAAAAACGCCTTTATGCAGTTAAGCCACGTCTTTGATTTTTCTGCGCGACGACTCGCGTAGTGCGGATAATACTTTTTGTCTATGTCCCTTGCGTTCATTTTCCACCTCAAAATCATCTTTTTGTTTAATTATTTACCGAAAACGCGATAATATTCTTCGTTTACTCTTGCCTTATTTCACTTTTTATGGTAAAATAAGAAAAAATGCTTCAGACGAGGTACGTTATGAATATAAACGATATGACCTTTCACCGTATTTTCTCTAAAAATATGTTCAAAAATCTTCATCTTCCCATCTGGGAAATGACCTTTACAAAGGACTTTGTAAACACCACTCGCGGAGACCTCTATCCGATAATTTCAAAAAGCAATGACGCGGCAGAGGAGGTTGCAGATAACTTCTACACACTCAGCGCAGGAAAGATCGAACGCCTTGCAGGTACCTTCTTCCCCTTTGCGTCCTATCGACTCTCCTTTATGGGCAAGGACGGCGCGTGCGGACTATCATTCAAGCTTCCCGAGGCGAGCGCAGAGATCCTTTTTTCAGGTAGCGAGATCACCTTCACCGACGGAAAGGTGAAGGAAGCTGTAAGCTACGAAAACGATTATTTCGGAATTGACGCGGTCATCTCCTGCCGTCCGGGCGCCTTTGATATATATATCGAAAACAACGAAAAGCCCGAATATATCACGACGTTTCGTTCCGATGCGTTCAAGGACTCGAACCGCCAGATAAACATTCAAAAGGGATTTGTATGCCTCGTATGTGAAAACTACGCAGAGGTATATTCTGCCGCGTCTTACATAGACTGCGGAATCTCGCAGGCTGACGTTCGCCCGATAAAATATGAAAACGGAGACGTTATATACGAAAACGGCAAGGTCTATATCCTTACCTCGATCCGTATGCAGGAGGGCGCATTCCAGGGCGTTCTTTCGTGGACTCCGGCAACGAGCGACATAAACCTCGTTGGCGCGATATTCTTCGACTCGGGAGACAGAGTCTGGAGAAACTATCTCGCTTCGTCGATAATCTTTAACAGAAAAACAAACGAATGGTATCTCTGGACAAGCTCGTTTGAAAACGGACACATCCTCTGCAACGCGCGCTTCGAGGGAGATCCCCGTTTTGGAATCAACGTAATTGACACGAAGTTTATGGAAACTGCAGAAAATTCGGAATTTACCGACTTTCTGGGTGTTCAGGGAGACGAGGACCCCGATCTCTACTACGATGACGAGGCGGGAAAATGGCGTCTTGCGATCTGCAGACCCGAGCCAAAAAACAGAAAGTACAGATATATGTTCTTTGAGTCGGACGATCCGTTTGTCGGCTTTAAGTGCATAGGCTACGCAAAGGACGGAGAGGAAACGGGCGGCTCGTTTGTAAAGATCGAGGGCGAGAGAGTATTCATCTGCGGAAACTCTTTTAGTGACAGAGCAGACTACCGTATCTACACCAAAGATTCTCTCCTTCGCGCAAAATTCGACTACGACGACGGCGGATTCCGCGGCTGGGGATCGGTAATTCCCGTAAAGATGGGAAGCAGGACCCGTTATTTCTGGTTGACATTCGACCGTCACAACGGAAGCACGTACAACTGGAGCTACGGAAATCTCTACTGCTTCGAGTCACTTTTCTGATAAAGAGGTTTTTATGTCAATTTTCACACCCGACGCATTTTTTCAAACGGTATATGACGTCACTCCCGAATTTCTCCTGTCAAAGGGGATACGCGCGATAGTCAGCGACATAGACAACACGCTCGTCACCTACGACGATCCCGAGCCGACCGAAAAGCTCCTTGTCTGGCTCAAATCGCTTGAGAACGCGGGAATAAAGCTTGCTTTTATCTCAAACAACAAGGGCGACAGAGTTGAAAAGTTCAACTCTTCCCTTTCATACGCCGCCTTTTCAAATGCCAAAAAGCCTTGCAAAAGGACTATGCTCCGCGCGATAGACGCGCTCGGCGAGGGGCGTGAGCATACCGCCGCGCTCGGCGATCAGATACTCACCGACATTCTTGCAGGAAAATCGTGCAAAATATTCACAATTCTCGTTGTGCCGATAAAGGACAAAACGAATCTTTTCTTCAAAACGAAGCGTCTTTTAGAGCGCGGCACAGTAAAAAAATACTTAAAGGATCATCCGGAGGCAAAAATAGACTATGAGCACACTGTTTGGGCCAAGTGGTAACAGTCAGGCGTTTTACGACGCAGGCTTAAAGCACACCTATCAAGCGCCGAAATGGGTTTCTGAAATGGGACTCGATGCATACGAATACTCGGCAGGCAACGGAATCACGGGAAGCCTTGAGACCTTTGCGAAAATCGGCGCGGAGGCGAAAAAATACAACGTCAAGACCTCGTTCCACACGCCGTACTACATTTCACTTTCGGGACAGATTCCCGAAAAGAGACTGAAAAGTCTCTCGTACATCGGACAGAGCCTTGACGCCGCAGAGGCGCTCGGCGCGGACATCATCGTTATCCACATGGGCGGCGCTACCAAAATGACGCGCGAGGAGGGTATGGCACTCTCCAAGGACACTATGTATAGAGCCCTTGAGGCGTTCCCCGACACGAAGATACGCCTTGGTCTTGAAACAATGGGAAAGATCGGTCAGCTCGGCACTCTTGAAGAGGTGCTTGACATCTGCAAGATGGATCCCCGTCTCTGCCCTGTCGTTGATTTCGGTCATCTTAACGCGCGAAATATCGGCAATTATTTCGTCACCGAGGACGATTACAGACGAGTTTTCGACTCGATAGGAAAGACTCTCGGATACGAATATGCAGACACTCTGCACTGCCATTTTTCCAAAATAGAGTACACAGACAAGGGCGAAAAGCGTCATCTCACGCTTGAGGACACAGTATTCGGTCCTGCCTTCGAGCCTCTTATGGACGCGCTTGCAAAGGACGGCTATTCACCGAGAATCATCTGCGAGTCGGACGGCACGCAGGCACGCGATGCTCTTGAAATGAAGAAGTATTATGAAAGCTTAAGGGGTGTCACCACTTAGAACCTTTTTAAAAAAAGGTTCTAAGAACTCCAAAAACTTCGCAGAAACCCTTTTTGAAAAAAGGGTTTCCGCACCTTCCCAAAAACTTTACTTAAAAGGGTATTATTATGACTAAAAGAGAGAAGCTTATTGCATCTTTTCC
>JAZSKY010000008.1:0-19999 GCA_045535095.1 Eubacteriales bacterium
TTCGATTCCCGTACGGGTCATAAATAAAAAAAGTAGGTTCTTTGAACCTACTTTTTTTATTTATCTCCGCTCCGCAAACGACACGGCGTGCGATAGCACGCTTGGGTTCGCATTTTGCGAAAAGCCGTCGTGAGCTTGCTCACGTAAGGCTCGAGCAAAAAATTCTGATCAAGGATCAGATTCCCGTACTGAGCTCAAAAGACCTCTTTTTTTGTTTTTAATTCAACGCGGAATTGACCCCCTGCGCGCGATAAGGTATATTTGACGTCCCCCATAATAGGAGGGCGTTTTTCTTATTTCTCTTCTCTTTTCTTTCTCAGCTTTTCATTGATATCCTCTGTGCTTTTCTTAACGAGCGAGTAGATCGTCAGCCAGATCACGATATATCCAAGCACAAAGATACCCGAGAATACAAGAAGGTGGACTGTATCCCATCTGAGCCAACCGTTGATAAGATAGGTTGCAAGGTAGCAAAGGTACAGAACGCCGCCGTGTATAAGTATCGCAAGTGTTAAAGGAAGCCTCTCTATATGATAAAGGAAATTCATTCCGCCTGCGATAAAGGCAAGTGCGGCAAGCGAGAAAATACCGACGCACACCTCTTTCACGCTCAAGGTTTCAATGCCTGTCACATTACCGACTATAAGATAGACCACCGCAAGAACGATCGGTCCGATGCCGCAAGCAACAAGTCCGCGGCGAATAAATCCTAAAATGCTATTTTTCATATCTTATCGTACCTCCTTTTTATCTCTGCAAAGCAGCGTCTTGAAACGTATTCTCTGTATCCCGAGCGAAATACTGCGTCAACTCCTCCGCTGAAGGCGGCGTCAAAGCGCAAAATACTATCCTCGTTTGCAATCGACGACTTATTTATTCGGATAAAATAGGCAGGCAGTATGTCCTCAAGGTCGCGAAGTCTGTCCTGAAGCCTGTACCTATTTCCAAGCGTGTCGATAGCAACGACCTTTCTGTCAAATACGGTTATACATTCTATCTCGTCAAAGGAAAGCTTTCGCATCTCGTCGTCGCTATATCCCATGAGATAGTCCGCGCCCGAAAATGATCTGACGAGATCCTCTATCTGACGCGTGAGCGAGGACGGTGCGTGAACTCTCGCCACGATTTCCTCCTCGGCATCTTTGTCAATAATCAGTTTGTATTTCATATAAACTGCTCCTTACTGTCTTTTCATTTGTCTAAGGAAAACGAGTATCGCCGCCAGACTTGCCGCTACGGCGTAGAAAACTACGGGAAGGATATGCTCTGTCACGTCGGAAAAATTCCCCGTAAACAGCGCCCTTTCAAGCTCTACCGCGTGTACGAAAGGAAGCGCGTACGCAGCCTTTTCAAACGCGCCGCCCACAAGATCGAGATCAAACCAGATTCCCGAAAGCCACGCAGAAAGATTTGTCAGCAGCGCTCCGCAGATGCCTCCGACCTGCTTTGTGTTAAGAATACTTCCGAAAAGGAGTCCGAGCGAGATATTAAATATTGCCATCGGGATAATGCCAAGGATCGCATAGATAATATTTACGCTGACTGTGAGTCCGAGAAGCATTGAAAACAAATAACATACGATCGCCTGAAGGAGGGATATCGGAATTATCGGAAGCATATATCCTATAATGAAATTATAACCCCTGAGCGGCGATGTGTAAAGTCTTTGAAAAAAGGCGCTTTCTCGGTCTCTTGCAATGAGCGTTGCCGAAAACAGCGTCATAAAGGAGAGACCGAATACGGTGATTCCCGGTGCCAGCGAGTTTATTTCAAAGAGACTTACAGGGATATTTTTTTGAATTGCGCTGAGTAGCACAAGAAGAATTATCGGAAAGCCGAGTCCAAATGAAAGTGTTATCGGATCGCGCACTATTTCCTTTGCGCATCTTTTAGCAAAGGTCAGACTTTTCATATTTTCGCCTCCCTTACAATAGATACGAAGGCGCTCTCGAAATCGTCGGCACCAACCGAGGCCTTCAGCTCGTCCGCACTACCGAGAGCAAGAAGCTTGCCGCTCTTCATTATCGCAATTCTATCGGAAAGCGCTTCTGCCTCCTCCATATAGTGAGTTGTCAGTATGATAGTCACCTTGCCCTTCAGAGCGCGTATATTCTCCCACAGCTCGTGTCTTGCTATGACGTCGAGTCCAAGTGTCGGCTCGTCAAGAAAAAGAATTCTCGGCTCGCTTATGAGCGCCATTGCGATACTGAGCCGTCTCTGATACCCGCCCGACAGCTTGGAGGCCCTTTTATCAAGCACGTCTCCGAGTCCGAAGCTATCCGACATCTCTTTTATTTTAGATTTAGTCCTTTCAGGCGAAAAGGAGTGAATACCGCATATAAGCTCAAGGTTTTCTCTCACAGAAAGGTTAGGCGCGACCGCCGTTTCCTGCGGCGAGACACCGATTATGCTCTTCACCTCGTCTGAAGATTCCTTTATGCTATATCCGAAAACGCTTGCATCTCCGAGAGTGGGACTTGTGAGACAAGTGAGCATTTTTATAGTGGTTGTCTTTCCCGCTCCGTTTACACCGAGCAGAGAGAAAAGCTCGCCGTCAAATATCGTAAGATCAAGACCGTCCACGGCGACGATGTCGCGGTATCTCTTGGTGAGATTTTTGGTTATGATAGCCTGCACTGAACGTATCCTCCGTTTTTAGTTTAAGCTATTATAACACGAAAATTATAAAAAATGTGACTTTTTGCCTATTCGGTATCATCGGGCGTCTCATCGGTAGTCTGTTCTTGACAATTTTAGTGATTTATGGTAGAATATAAAAAAAGAATACGGAGGACCCAAAAATGAAACACAGATCAAGCATAATTTTAGCCGTCTTTGTACTGCTCTTTTCACTTTGCTTCTCACTTGCCTCTTGTAATGATGGCGAAAAAGCCGATGCTGACATCGGTAACGGCAGAGGATCTTCAGAAATCGTTAACTCCGAGCTTAACAGAAAAATAGTCTATACGGTAAACATCGACCTCAAAGCCGAAAACGTCTCGGACACAAAGAAATCCATATCCGAAAAGTGTGACTCTCTCGGCGGCTATATAGAAAGCAACAACGAAAGCTATTCGGACGGAGAATGCACCGACGTAAGAACGACCTACCGCATCCCCACCGACAAGCTTGACGAGTTCGTATCCTCGGTTGAAAGCCACGGCTCTATCGAGGACAAGAAAGTCAGCTCAACCGATATAACCACCTCTTACGTCAACGCGGAGGCTCAGAAGAGCGCTCTTGAGGAGCGCAAGGCAGCCCTTGAGGAAATACTCGCAGACGAAGGTATAAGCGCATCTGACAGGATAAGCGTTATAAACGAGATATCCGCGGTCAACACCTCTCTTCAGGAGATCGAAATCACCTTAAAGTCGTACGATTCAAAGGTGGATTTCTCGTACGTTACGGTAAATATTGAAGAGCCGACAAGCGTTATCGGCATCATTGTAGTCCTTGCAGTGCTGGTCGCTATTCCCTGCGCGATAATATTTATATACGATCTCACACAAAAAAGAAAAGCCGCAAAAAGCGAAAAATAATATCGGATAATATCAGAAAACAGGAAGATTTCTCTTCCTGTTTTTATTTTTACGAAAGATGCTTCTTTACGAAGTTCATATACGAAACCCAGTCGCCTCTGCCAAGGAAGTGAACTCCGTCGCGAAGGTGATAGCCGATATGACCGTCAGAGAAATCGTCGCCGGGCTTTGCAGCGAATTTTGTACCGATATATCCGTCAAGACCGTAAATTTCCCACGCAGGAGATGCTCCTATGCACGAAAGCTGCTCCTGATAAGGTCCTGCCCAGATGTCCTCTTCGGCAGAGCCTACCACAGCGTATCTCGGTGCAAGAGCGGCAATGAGCATGTGCTGGTCAAAGGGGATCTCCTTATCCTTACCGATCCATTCCTTGTATTTTTCACAGAACCAATAGGGGAACAAACGGATAACGTCTGCGATCATCTCGTTGCCCTCGACCTTTGCGTGTCCGTACGCCGCTCCGCCTGCGCCCGAATCGTTCGAGATCGCAAACTTGAAGCGCTCGTCCTGTGCGCCGCACCAAAGAGCGGTCTTTCCGAGGCGCGAGTGACCGATAACAGCCACGTTATCCTTATCTATTTCG
Organism: Eubacteriales bacterium; assembly: GCA_045535095.1. Classification (GTDB taxonomy): domain Bacteria; phylum Bacillota; class Clostridia; order Oscillospirales; family CAG-272; genus SIG672. The sequence goes on from JAZSKY010000008.1 coordinate 4,124, forward strand.
GGTCTCGTTTCGAGATAGTCGAGCGCGCGGCTTGCCGCAAACGCCCACATTCCTATCTTGCCCCACGAATATTTTTCGCGGTCGTACATTCCCGAAAGTCCGTCTTCCATATCGCGCGAGTCTTTAGTTACCTCGTTATAGTGAATGACGGCAACGGCAAAGCCGTTATCTATGATCTCCTCTGCAGGATAGTACATATCGTACTCGTCAGCGCGGAAATTAAGCAGAATAAACAGAGGATATTTTCCCTCTTTTTTAGGCACGAAAAGATTGAACCGGAAGGAATACGGTCCTTTATCGGTATCGAAAGAAAGCTCGATACGCTCAAGATTTGCGTGTCCGCTGCAGCACTTTCCGTTGGAAGAAAGAACAGTTCCGACTACCTTTTCGGGAGCGGCGGGCGAAACACCGTACACCTCTCTTTGAAGAATAGTAAGTATCTCCTCCCGGCGTGCGCGCCAATCGTCGATAGTATTGACGGGAGCTCCGTTTTCAAATTTTAAGAGTTCGGGCTGGAAGATCATAGGATCACCTCGTTTTAAGTATTTTACGGTTACATTGTAACAAATAAATTCTGCAATGTCAATAGAAACAGAAATAGTAGCAAAATATGAAATATAAACCGAACATAGTGAAATATCGCGTATGCTTTATTTCACGTCTGCGGTATTTTTCGCCGTTTTTTTATCCTTTATAAGCCAAGGTAGATAGGAAATAAAGAACATACAGGTCACAGCCAGCGCCATTATAACGAGTCTGAGAACAAAGTTCGGAGGCAGTATATCAAGTATCGAGGGCGTGCTTTCAGGTCTTGCCATAAAGAGATAATTTGCTCCGTTTCCTATCATATCATTAGCAACGAACGCGATAGTTGCGAGAACGGCAAGCGAAATATACGCCTTTATCGCCGAGCGAACGGTTGGGCGCATACCGAAAACAAATATCATATAGAAGATCGCCACGTATCCGAGCGTATGCTCAAACCAGAACTGATAATATCTGAATCTGGCAGGACCTGTAAAGGTTATAACGGTCGGCGTGATGAGCGCAAAGACGGATCCCGAGAACGCCCAGAAATAGCATATATCAAAAAGGGTCTGCGATTTCGAGAGGACCATAAAGCTACCAAAAACGATTACCCAACCGCAAACGGTTATCGGAAGGTGTTCTGCCGCATTCGGATTAAGTCCGGGTGTGCCGACAAGACGCCAATAATATGACATTTCCGAAATTATCATAGCAAAAGCGAGCGCCATACGAAATTTTCCCTCGTGCTTTGACTCGCGAATCTCGTTTCTGAAGTGGTAAATGAGAAATATTACGCCTAACATAACGGCGATCGGGAGAAAATGCGCCAAGGTGAAGTTTGCAAATTCCTCAGACTCCCCCTGCCCGAAGAAATAAATAAAAAAGTCTTTCATAATGTACTCAGATCTCCTGTTTTTCCTGTGATAAAATATAAACGTCGTCCTTTGACTGAGTGTCACCGAGAATATACGGTTGTCTGTCTTTTTTGAGATCCCTTTCGTCTCCCGAAACGCCGTAGCGCCTTCTGTATTCACCGGGAGTCATACCCGATACCGATTTAAACTGTCGCATAAACTGAACGTCATTTTTATATCCGCACTCAAAGGCGACCGCGCTGACCGTCATATCGGTTGCGGAAAGAAGGAATTTTCCGTGCTCTACCCTTGCGTTTATTACGTCACTTACAACGCTCACTCCGAAAAACTGCTTATAAAGGTGCATAAAATACGATTCGCTCATCATAGCGAGCTTTGCAAAGTCCTTTACGCTCATATTTCTCTCGGGGTGATTGTATATTCCCGTACGCACCGCGGAAAGCTTCAGATAATTTTGTGACGCTTCTATTTTGCCCGAGCATTTTATCTTCTCACTTATTTTTATGCAAAGCAGCTCAAAATAGAGCGCGAGCGTTCTCTCCTTGATTGGATTTGCAGAATATTTCTCCTGATACATCATCTTGACTATCTGCGAAAGATCCTTGATGTCTCCGAGCGGAATTATCGTATTAAGGCGTATTTCCATATCTGAAAGCATTTCAAGATCGCTGTCGGTCATATCGAAATGTATCCAGTCGTTTGAAAAATACTCCTCTAAAATCCCGTAATTCTGCGGAGTTCCCTTATCGTACACTATAACAGAATCGGCAGGTGCGATCTCGTCACCCGACTCGAAATGAAAGAGAGCCGACGTTCTGAGGAGCAAAAGCATATAGTCTCCCGATCCGTACGGACGCTTTATTTCAAAGCCGTTCTTATGCTTATAGTGGTATCCCACGTTGTTTATGTGCATATTTTTATCCCTCTCAAAAGCAGAATAAATCAGTTAATCAGCATTATAACATATTGAAAAACAAATGTCAACATCTTATAATAAAAGCAGTAAAATAAACTCGGAGGAACAGTTTATGAAGGCAAAAATACTTTTTAACAAGCATTTTATCATTGACAAGATCGACAACCGCATTTACGGATCGTTTATCGAGCATCTCGGAAGAGCAGTTTACGGCGGTATATACGATCCCTCGCACGCGAGCGCGGACGAGCTTGGATTCAGAGGGGACGTCATCGAGCTTATAAACAAATTAAACGTACCGATAGTACGCTATCCGGGCGGAAATTTCGTATCGGGATACAACTGGGAGGACGGAACGGGCGACCGCGCGAAGCGTCCCACAAAGCTTGACCTTGCATGGAATTCCATCGAATCAAACGAGGTCGGAATAGACGAATTTCAGGAGTGGGCAAAGCGCGCAGGCACAGACGTTATGATGGCTGTAAACCTCGGCACGCGCGGAGCGGACGATGCGAGAAATCTCGTTGAATACTGCAACTCGGAGACCGATACCTACTATGCAAATATGCGCCGCAAAAACGGATTTGAAAAGCCCTTTGCAATCAAGACCTGGTGTCTCGGAAACGAGATGGACGGCAAGCATCAGATGGGTCACAAGACCGCTACCGAATACGCTCGATGCGCAGTTGAGGCAGGCAGACTTATGAAATGGGTCGATCCCTCTATCGAGCTTGTCGCTTGCGGAAGTATGTTCTTCCACATGCCCACCTTCGGAGAGTGGGAGTGGACAGTCCTTGACGAGGCGTACGACGTACTTGACTACATCTCGCTTCACGCATATTACGGAAATCGCTCGGGCGATACGGCAGATTATCTGTCGAGATCGATCACAATGAACGATTTTATCAAGGGCGTTGCCAACATCTGTGATGCAGTCAAGGCGAAAAAGCATTCAAACAAGACGGTTCATCTTTCGTTTGACGAGTGGAACGTATGGTACCGCACGATGGGAGACAAAGCTCCCTTCTGGCAGAAGGCGCCTCACCTTCTTGAGGAGGTCTATAACTTTGAGGACGCTCTTCTTGCAGGCTCTCTGCTTATGACCCTTCAGAACAACTGCGACAGGGTCAAGATGGCTTGCCTTGCTCAGCTTGTCAACGTTATAGCTCCTATAATGACCGAGGACGGCGGCTCTGTCTGGGTACAGACAATTTTCTACCCCTTCTTCTATGCCTCAAACTACGGAAGAGGAACGACACTGAGGGCTATAACCGAATGCGGAAGCTACAAAGCAGGCGGTATGAACGTTCCCTTCCTTGACAGCTCGGTAATATACAACGAAGAGTCGGGCGAGATCGTTGTTTTCGCCGTAAACCGCTCGCTTGACGAGGAGATGTCTCTCGACATTACCGCAGAGGACTTTGGTGCGCTCACCCCCATCGAGCATATCGAGCTTTACTGCGACGATCTCAAGGCGATAAACGATAAGGACACCGAGCGCGTTGCTCCCAAGAGCGTTGAAATATCGAAGGATTCCGAGATAAAGCTCAAAAAGCACTCGTTCAATATGATACGCTTTAAGGTGGACTCTCAGGCTTGACAATATAGTACCTTTATGATAAAATAGTCGCGTAAATGTTTTGTTTGTTCAATTATAAATTACCAAATTATAAGTTTTAGAGTGAAAAATATGCTATCATTTACGTATGACACTTAAAATAAAGGAGACATATATGAAGCATAGTACCCCTTTTGTACGGATATTTTCCTTACTGCTTCTCGTCGCGATTTCCCTTCCCATTTTAGTTTCGTGCAAGGACGAGCCTGCTACCGAAGAAGGCTTTCCTCTCGAGCAATTCAAGATAGTGCGAAGCGACGGTGAGGACGGAGCCGCCGCGGTATATACTGCAAAGCTCAAAAGCGCACTTGAAGCAAAAACAGGCGTTTCCCTTTCTGTCATAACAGACGAAACTCCCGAATCGGGAGAAAAAGAGATACTCATAGGTCAAACTAACCGCGCCGCATAGCTTGAGGGTCTTGACTATCTGAGATCGCAGACAACAAAGGACGCTTATTTAATAAGGATCACAGACAGCGCTATCGTCCTGCTCGGTACGACTGAAATGGCAACCGTACGCGCTATCAAGATCTTCATAGAAAAATACGTAAACATATCAAGCGGAGCAGCTCTCGACCTCTCCGCAGGCAATGAAATTGCAGGAATATATAACTCCGGCAGTATCATCTCCACCGAAAGCGGATTTGAGCTTGAAATTGAGCAGACGTCAACCGTTTACGAAGTGCCTAAGAGCGGATACGATTCTTCGAGCTTTGACTTTGTTATGACGGTAGAAAATCTTTCCTATCCCTCGATAATAAGGCTTGAGAATCAGGCAAACGAGGCGGACAACGGAAAGCTGATTGCCACCTTCTATATCGACGCAACCCCTGTCGGAGGCGCGAAGCTAAGTTCAAACGCCTGCGTTATGATAAGCGAGGATAACGGCAAAAGCTGGAAATATCTCTCCCGTCCCGACGAAACCATTGACCTTACCTTAAAGGGCGGTCAGATGGCACATATTTACGAGCTTCCGAAGGCTGTCGGAGATATCGCTGATCTACTCGGCAAACTCGGTAGATTTCAAGAGAAAGACAACTATCTCGCTCTGGCGCAGCACAGACTGCGGAAAATCGTGGGAGCAGTACGTAACTATCGCAGAGGGCGGCGGTGACCGCGAGGGCGTATGGGAACCCTTCACTATGTACTGTGAGGAGGACGGATATCTTTACTGCTTCTATTCTGACGACACGGGAAGCACTGCCTCGGGCAGTCACGACCAGACGATAGTTTATAAGCGTTCAAAGGACGGTGTGACATGGAGTAACGCAGTCGAGGTAATTGCCTGCACCGATTCGAGATGGCGCGCAGGTATGCCCGTTATTACTAAAATGGGCAACGGTGAATATTTCCTCGTGTTTGAGCTTGTTCGCACCGACAAGGAAACGGCAGCAAATGGATCGGCTCGCCCATCTACTGCAAGACAACGAAGGATCTTTCAAGCTGGGGCGATCCCACCGATTACGGAACGCGAATCGAATACAGCGAAGGATACCATATCAAGTCTGCGCCTGCGTGTGCTTGGGTAAATGACGGCGGAGAATGCGGAACGCTCGTGGTTACCGCCCGTTACGACAGTGAGGAAACCCTTTCGCAAAACAAGTTCTTTGTAAGTCTTGACTACGGAAAAACCTGGCAGGTAATAGACGATCCCATTCCGTACGAAATGGTCAATATTAACGACGGAGACAGGATCGGATACAGTCCTGCTTTCTGGGTCGGAGACGACGGAAAAACTCTCTACTTCGTAAACTGTGTAAACGCAAGTCACGACAAAAGCAAGCGCAGGATCGCATTTGCGAGAATCAAGATATATTAAACACGAAAAAAGAGGCGAATTATCGCCTCTTTTCGATTTATTTACAAGTCATTTCAATAAAATTATTGACATACCGCTTATTTTACTTTATAATATATAATATAAAGTTCTGCACAAGGAGACTCCCAAAATGAAGCAAGCGAATCTTAGAAAACTTACTTCCCTGATCGCCCTCTTTCTCGCGATAATATTTATCATTCCCGCCTGCGCATCAATGGAGGTAGAGGAAAGTGAGATCCCCACTCCGACCGAGCCGGAGACTCCTGTATATACAGACTCACTTCCCGAGATCCATATCGAGGTTGCCAACGAAAAGCAGATAACGAGCAGAAGCGAATACTCGGATATCACGATGACCCTTAATCTTTCCAACGATTTTGCACAGTACACTAACGCCTACACCGACGAGGACGGCGCAAAAGCCGAGCTTCGTTGCAGAGGTAACTCGTCCTACGGCAAGACCGATATGAAGAAAAAAAACAAATATTCTTACAAGCTCCGTCTTGACGAGAAGGCAGACCTCCTCGGTCTCGGCGAAAGCCGTCACTGGTATCTTCTTGCAAACTGGTTTGACGTAACGCACATGCGTAACAAGCTCGCATACGATCTCTCCGGCGCGCTCGGTCTCACCTATACCGAGTCCACTTGGGTAAATCTCTACTACAACGGAGAATACCGCGGCATATATTCGCTCGTCGAAAGCATCAGAATTGAGGAAGGACGAATAGACACCTTCAACTGGGAGGAATACGCCGAGGACGTTGCAAACATCTTTTGCGTGAAAAATCAGGTTCCCTCCTACGTAAAGGATCAGCTTGAGGACGCAATGACTGACGATCTCAGCTGGCTTACCACTCAGAAGCTCACCTTTACTTACGTAGTACCCGATACCTACGAGGTAAATACAGTACAGATAGACCTTTCCAACTGCTTTGATCCGAGCGAGCTTGATTTTACATCGGGATACCTTATAGAGTACGACGGACGTCTCGACACAGAAGGCACTGCGTGGAGAACAACGCGAAATATCCCCGTAATGCTGGATAATCCGTCCGCACTTTCAACCAACGAGTCGATGTTCTTTTATGTTCAAACCCTCATACAGGATTTCGAGGACGCGCTCTATTCCCCCACCTTCTACAACTCAAAGGGATATCATTACAGCGAGTATCTTGACGTTGACTCTCTCGTCAGCTTCTGGACCGTATGGAATCTCTTTAACAACATCGAGTTCGGATATCTCTCGCTTTATTATTATATTGACGACGGAAAGATAGTTTTCGGTCCGTGCTGGGATTTTGACAACGCAAGCGGAAACATCGTCACCCTTACCGAAAAATGGGAAAGATGGGACTACTGGGTTGAGGACCGCGGCAACAACAGCAACGGCTGGTTCTCGCAGATCGTCGGAGACCCCTATTTCGTGGCTCTCTGTCAGGAAAAGTGGTACAGCTACAAGATCTCCTCGACGGTATGATGGCATCTCTCGACGTTTATCACGCGTATATCGGCGAGGACGCGGTAAAGTGCTACGAGCGCAACGGTGATCGCGTAAACTGGAAGCAGAAAACGAAAAACGACGGGCACAGCTACGATTTTGAAACAGATTTCAACGTTCTCAAGGATTGGCTTACGAACAGAATCGCTTGGATAAACGAGAATTTCAGCCCCGCTTACGTCAGGGTTGACGACAGCGATCTCACTCGCGGAGAAAAGCTCTTTATTAACGTGCTTAACGCAGGCGTGACTTCGGGAAGCTCGTCAGGTGGCGGCGTTGATGCCGATTTCCTTATCCCGAGAAGAATAAACGGAAGCCTTAACGTAGAGATAACTACCACAAGCACGTCGGTAAAGCGCGCCGAGGTTTATCTTAACGGTCTGCTTTTTGCAGAGTCTAATCTGACGAACAAGAAGGATCTCCTTCTTGAGATAGATTCCTCCCATCTCAGAGCGGGTGAAAATGCTCTCAACGTTATCTACGTCGTCACCTACAAGACAAACGGCGATATACGCACCTCCACATTCGTAACACTCAGAAACATTAAATAAGTCCAAGGAAAAGATATGTTAATTTGTCCTATATGCTCTTCTCCGCTCTCGCGTGAGAATGCAAGATACCTTTGCGAAAAGGGACATTCGTACGATATTTCAAAGTACGGTCACGTAAATCTCTTAATGTCGCAAAAAGGCGGCAACCACGGGGATAGTCGCGAGATGCTCCTTTCCAGAAAGAGCTTTCTTGAAAGCGGCGCGTACGAGGAGCTTCGCAACTCGCTTGCAGCTATTATCAATGAAAATTTAACCCAAAGCAGCATTTCCCTGCTCGACTCAGGCTGCGGAGAATGTTACTACACCTCCCACATAAAAGAGACACTCAAGGCATCGGGAAAGGATGCTCATATCATCGGAATTGACGTTTCAAAGGACGCACTCCGACTTGCGTCCCAGCGCTTTATCGGTGAATGTAAGGGAGAAAACGCATCGGTAGAGCTTGCCGTCGCAAGCTCCTATCAGCTTCCGATAAAGGATTCTTCCATTGACGCAGTCGTCTCGGTCTTTGCTCCCCTTTGCAGCGATGAATTCAGACGCGTTCTTCGTGACGGCGGCATATTCGTAACGGTAATTCCGAGCGCAAAGCACCTTTGGGAATTGAAATGCGCCATCTACGATACTCCGTACGAAAATGAGGTAATGCCCTACGGAATCGACGGATTTGAGATGATAAAAAAGACCGAGATCAAGGGCGAATTTCTGCTCAAAAGCCGCGAGCAGATATACGATCTCTTCACTATGACACCTTATTTCTGCCGCACAGGCGAAAAGGACAAAAAGAAGCTCGAGAGTCTTGACAGTCTTTCGTGCCGATACGCATTTGAGATACTTTTATACAAAAAGATGTAAAAAAAGCCTCTTTTCAACTCTGAAAAGAGGCTTTTTATTAGTTCTTGTAAAAGCTGTTTCCACCGATAAATTCTCTGACTATGCTCGTTGGCGGTATCTCGTCGTCAACATCGGCGTCGCGCACGTAGTTGAGTACCTTAACCATTGCTCTTACCTGATCGTAGCACTCGTCCGAGGGATCTACCGCATCAAGCAGAGGGAAAATGGACTTTTTGAGGACGGCAAGCTCGTAAAGAGTCGAGCTGTTGAAAATGACGTCCGCATTTTCCTGAAACGGGAATATCCATCTCTCTTCTCCGCGGCGTACCGAATTCCACATCGAGAGCGTTTTCTGCACCGATGCGCCTCTTGTCGCAAAGTCGCGCACAGTACGGCGAAGCAGTCTTAAATAGCTTGACGGTATTCTGTTGTGATCGTCAAGATTCAGCGCAAGTATCGGGCTGACGTACAGCTTGAACACGAGACTCTTGTCAAAATCGTCGGGAAGGAGTGTGGGATTCAGCGCGTGGAGTCCCTCGACTATAATGACCGTCTCGTCGCAAAGCGAGAGGCGGTGTCCGTGCCATTCGCGGCTTCCCGTTTTGAAATTAAATACGGGAATCTCAACCTCTTTGCCCTCGAGAAGCTCGCCGAGATGCTTTGCAAAAAGCTCGGTATCTATCGTGTTTATATGCTCAAGGTCTATCTCGCCGTCAGGACCGGGAACGATCTTGTCGCGATCGATATAATAGTCGTCAAGGCTCATAAGTATCGGCTTCTTGCCGTGGACTCTGAGCTGAGTTGCAAGTCGGTTTGCCGAGGTCGTTTTACCCGACGAGCTCGGTCCTGCGAGCATTACCGCCTTTGCTCCGCGCGAGCATATTTCGTCGGCAATAGACGAAAATTTCTTCTCGTGGAGAGCCTCGTTGACTCTTATCAGCTCGCGTACGCGTCCCGAATAAACAAGCGAGTTGAGATCGGAAACGGTCTCGCACTCCATAAGCTCACCCCAGCGCTTCCCTTCGTTGTAAACGGCAAGAAAGTTGGGCTTTTCCTCGTATTTTGATACCTTATCGGGATCGTGAATATCGGGAAGAACGAAGATAAATCCGTCGCTCGAGGGGAGTATGTCAAACGAGCGAAGGAAGGAGGTCGAGGGCGCCATTTCTCCGTAGAAATAGTCGGCAAAATCGCCTATTTCATATACGCTGAAGGTGCTTTTCTTTCGGTATTCAAGGAGTCGTGCCTTGTCGGGAGCGCCTCTTTTTTCGTACATACTGATAGCGTCCTTTGTTGGCATGGGACGGCGGCAGAGCTTGTGGTCCGCAGCAACGATCTCGTCTATTTTTTCTCTGAGCTTTTCAAGAGAAAAATCGGGCGCGTTCTTTATTTTAAAGTAAACTCCTGCGCCGACCGTACAACCCATTTTTGCCTCAGCCTCGGGCCAAAGCAGCTTGACAGCCAGAAAGATAACGAACTGCGCGGTGCGCATATAGGCATCGCGTCCTGCGTGGTCGGTATATCTGATAAGACGCACTACTCCGCCCGATGCGCTGACCGCCTTTCTTATCGAATTTCTGTCGGGCAGAAGGTCCTTTTCACGAAGGGGGACGTAGTTGAGAGTGAATACTCTTCCCGCGATCTTTGCCGCGATAGGATCGCTCGAGAGCTTTCCTTTAATAAGTCCGAGATTTTTCACTATATCGTAAAGCGATTCACCTGCTTTTGCGGTGTATTCTATATTGTCTATTATAAGCTTCATATTCATCATTCCTTTTCAAGTTAGTATGTTTTAGTGTCATAAATATTATGCTGACTGTCATCTTATTATATCGGTTTCTGTGCAAAAAACAAAAATTGCCTACTCGGTTAAAAGCCGGTAGACAACCATTATACGGTGGTTTGTAGAGACGCTTGCCCTATCGCAAAGCATATACCAAATCTATTTCATTTATCCTTCCGTAGCATATTATAGCATATTTTACAGAAAATGTCAAGAGGGTTCGCGTGTGTCAAAAATACGCCTTCCCGATATTATGGTATAAGGGTGGAAAAAGACCGCTCCTAAAATGAAAAACGTGAAAAGAATAAGGAGAGTTTCAGATGAATTATCAGAGAGCTTGTCGAGGTGGCTGCTATCAGGGAGTACCTGCTGTGCATCACCCTCAGTCAAGATATTCAAAGGACGACTGCTCGTACCGCGCACGCGGAGAGACGGGCGTACCTTACGGCGCAAATCACGATACAGACCTGCATCTCCCCGCGGCGACCTCGCTTGCAATGGTATATTCGCCCGTTCAGCACTGGCGCGATATATACGACACCGATCGCGCGCTCGAGCGCGGAACGCTTTTTGCCGAGCTTGACAAACCGCTTTGCTCTGCGGGAAGATAAAAGAAAGGCGGGTAAATACAAATGAACGAAAGACAAAATCTTATGTGCGAAATACAGCGCACGTCCTTTGCGCTTGTAGAGACCGTACTTTTTCTCGACGGACATCCGCACGACGAAAAAGCGCTTAAATACTACTGCGAAACAAAGGAAAAATACGAAGAGATCTTAGGAAAATACGAGGAATGCTACGGTCCGATAAGTCTTTCCGGTGTAAAGGCGGAAAAGTCCTGGAGCTGGGTTGAGACTCCGTGGCCTTGGGAAATGGAGGCAAACTGACTTATGTGGACTTACGAAAAAAAGCTGCAATATCCGGTAAAAATCAAAAATCCGAATCCGATGTACGCGAAGATCATAATTTCCCAGCTGGGCGGTCCTGACGGAGAGCTCGGCGCGGCAACACGTTATCTTTCGCAGAGATTTTCGATGCCCGACAGAAAGATAGTGGGAATCCTTACCGACGTCGGCACAGAGGAGCTCGCACACGTCGAGATGATCTCAACTATACTTTATCAGCTTACAAGAAATCTCACTCCCGAGGAGATAAAGAAGAGCGGATTTGACACCTACTTCGTTGACCATACGGCAGGAATCTTTCCGCAGGCGGCATCGGGCGTACCATTCTCAACCTCGGCAATAGGCGTCAAGGGTGACGTTTTCGCCGACCTCAACGAAGACCTTGCGGCAGATGGCACGACCTTGTAAGAACAACCTTTGAAAACGAAGTGCCAAAAACCCTTGATTTTATTGGATTTTTTCGTTTTTGAAATTAGTACAAGCCTTACCGTTCTGCATACATATAAGGACAACAAACGTCTAAAATCATCAAAAATAATAAGAAAGGTGATAAGGACAAGCTGTTTCCTGAAAATCAAATACAACCGTGAAAACGGCGTTCCTTAATTTCTTTATAGGAGATGGGACACCCATAGCAGAATCAAGAATGTTTGACCACAGAAAGCAAGTATCAAATAACAGAAATGCGCGCATCAATAACAAATTTATATCATTCAATAACAATTTACAAACTTTTGATAACAAAGTGGTTGACAAAATCGGTGAAATGGTGTATAATGATAACAAGCGAGGTGAGCCACTATGTATACTGAAATAATTAAGATAATAGAGGGTGGCTTGGTTAATGACAAAGAAAAAGTATTTAACTATGCCACCGTTTTAGCAAACAATCTTGAACAACAAGGAGAGCTGTCCTTAGCTAAAAGAATAAGAACAGCACTAGGTAAAAAAAATTCTTCTTTTACATCTCTAGATAGTCTTTCGGCAAAGCCTGTAGATACCGAAAGTCGAATGGAGATAGTAGAAATTACTATGCCCAACATAGAAATGTCGCAAGTTATTCTCGATAGATATGTTCAAGAAGCGATTAATAGCTTTATTGAATCATACAAACGAAGAGAAACACTTCTTAAGTCTGGGATTGATGTTTCAAATTCATTGTTACTGTACGGACCTCCCGGATGTGGAAAAACAACCGTAGCGCAACTGATAGCTAGTGTTACAGGACTACCACTTGTTACCGCAAGGCTCGATGGACTTGTTTCTTCTTTGCTTGGTAGTACCGCAAAAAACATTCGCAAAATTTTTGATTTTGCTTCAAAAAGAGAATGTATTTTGTTTTTGGATGAGTTTGACGTAATTGCAAAACTGAGGGACGATAAGAATGAATTGGGAGAGCTAAAGCGAGTAGTTAATAGTCTTATACAAAATATTGATTCTTTTAGTGCCGATAGTATCCTTATTGCGGCAACCAATCATCACGAATTACTGGATCCAGCAATTTGGCGTCGTTTTTCAACTGTTATTACATTAGAAAAGCCACAAAAAGAAGAAATTGAGCAATTACTGAGATCATTATTGAAAGACAAGAAAAACAACTTTTTAGACAACACAAAAAAACTTGATTTGATTGTTGAAGCATTATACGGATTGAGTCATTCGGATATTAAAACGGTTGTGTTTAGCGCGTTAAGAAATGTAATTTTATCTGATCGCGATACTCTTACTAATTGTGATATCTTAAAAGATATTTATTTCCATCAAAACCATACCATTGATGACGAAGATGAGTTTATAGCATACTTGCTTTCTCACGGCGTAACTCATAAAGAACTTAACGATGGATTAGAAATACCACTTAGAAAAATCCAAAATGTATCAAAAAATATTGATAGAAAGGAGATTTAATGACCAATGGAAAAAGAAAAATTACCAATAAAGTTTTTTGCACCACGAGAGGTCGATGAACTGAAAGTCGAAGGCGCGGGAAACTCTGAACAACCTAAATGGGTTCTTACTGGTGAAGCCTTAGTTGAACGATCATCTCAACTTTTATCTTCATTTTCACAATTTACAGATGATGTAACAAATCGAGAAAAACGAAATTCAGCGGTTCCTTTTGTTTTTATTGCAAAGTTGGGCGAGGATTCAACAGCAAAATCGCGCAGAAAAGACATTCACGCTTTATTTCAGACAAGCGAGAAAAGTAGTGTAATTGGCTTAGCAAATACTGATGAATTAATTGTAAAACTTGATTCCATTTCACAAATGAACGAAATATCAAGCAAATTACAAAACTATCAGCAAAATAGTTACGCAATATCTTGCTTGGAAGCCTTCAAAGAGTTTCAACCTTACATTGAATTTGATGATACCGATTCTTCTTATAAAGTTAAACTGATTGATTTCCAAGATTACGAAACAAATATTTCTTTGCAGAGATTATTTGAGCGAACTATGACAGCAAAAAACATTGAATACAAGAAAACATATTATGCAGGGCAAATGCCAATCTACAAAATTAGCAGATCATCTGCAACTGCATTAGATGGACTTCGTAATGAAGACATATATGAAATGTTACTGTCAATCGAGCCGATGCCTAAATATGTTATCTCTTTCGATTCGTTTTCTGATGATGGAGAGATAGATATTCAAAAGCCTATCGATAGCGAGCGTTATGAAACATTGGGAATACTTGATAACGGAATAGCTCCTATACCGCATTTGTTGCCATGGATGGCAGACAAACGATGGAGTGTATACCCGGAGTCGGTTATTACGCCAACACATGGTACATTTGTTGCAGGTGTTGCTCTCTACGGAGATATATGCGAAAATAAAGAATGGGTTGGTCACAGAGGAATTAAACTTTTTGATGCCACCGTGTTTCCTGATACAAAAAAGGAAGGCTTAGAAGAAGATGATTTGATTGCAAACATTAGAGAAGCAATCGAACAAAATCATGAACAAGTAAAAATATGGAACCTGTCTATCAGTATAACTCGTCCAGTAGTAGATTCTAAGTTTTCAGATTTAGCAATTGCCTTGGACGATCTACAAGGTAAGTTCAATGTGTTGATCTGTAAATCTGCAGGCAATTGTAGCAATTTTTTGAGTGGCAGACCTAAAGGTAGAATTCATGAAGGTGCAGATTCCGTGCGCTCTTTGGTTGTCGGCTCGATAGCTCACAAAAAATCACCCGATGATTTTTCTGAGATCGATAATCCTTCTCCTTTTTCAAGAATGGGACCTGGACCTGAATACATTATTAAACCCGAAGTATCACATTATGGTGGAAATGCGGGTGTAGATGTTAATGGTGAGCTAACAACTACTGGTGTGAAATCATTTGATATGAATGGTAATCTATCTAGAAATGTAGGAACGAGCTTTTCAACTCCGCGTGTTGCGGCTCTCGCTACTGGATTATATCAAGAGTTAGATGAAACATTCGATCCTCTGTTGCTTAAGAGTCTGATAGTTCATTCTGCTTCATACTCGGAAAATTTAAAAATTCCCGAAGCCGAAAGAACTAAACAAATAGGCTTTGGAATCCCTAAAAATGTTACCGATATACTTTACAACGCTCCATATGAAGCCACGCTTATTTTAAGAGATACTCTTTCAAAAGGTGAAAAAATAGATATAATGGATTTTCCCATGCCTAAATCTCTTATAAAAAATGGCTATTATACGGGACAAATTATCGCAACGTTGGTGTATGACCCAATTTTGGATCCTTCACAAGGAATTGAATACTGTCAATCGAACATTGATATAAAATTCGGTTCTTATGATGAGAAGAAAGAACGCGATGTAAGTAAACGTCATATCTTAAATCCTGTAGGGCGAGACGGTGCTCAAAACATATTCAGAGAATCCCTATACAGCAAACGATTGATGAAAGACAGCCAAGGTGATTTCGCTTTAAGGGAAAGACTTTTAATACAGTATGGCGACAAATATTATCCTGTCAAAAAGTACGCTGTAGATTTGTCAGAGTTATCTGAGGCTAGCAAACAACATTTTGCTACACCTGACAAGCTGTGGTATTTGTATTTGCAAGGTCTATATCGCGATCACACTGAACAACGTGCGGTTTTAGAACGATTTGTGCCTAGTCAAGAATTTTGTTTGATAATAACAATACGCGACCCAGAACAACAAGCCAATGTATATGACGAGGTAACCCAGGGTTTGGACGCATATAACTTCTGGCACAGTAATATCAAGATTTCTAGTGAGGTTTCCTCTCGTTTGAATCCTTAATAAAATTACAATAACAACACCGTTAAAGCGGCGTTTACTAATTCCCACGCGGGAAGATAGGAACGCCGCTTTTTCTATTGCAAAGGAGTGATACACAATGGCAGTTTTTCGGGTGGAGCGAAACGCGGGATATACCGTTATGAGCAATCACCACCTACGAAACAAAGACTTGACCTTAAAGGCAAAGGGGCTGTTGTCGCAAATGCTCTCCCTACCCGAAGATTGGGACTTTACTCTTGCGGGGCTGTCATACATCAACCGAGAAAAGATGGACGCTATC
>JAZSKY010000024.1:0-37941 GCA_045535095.1 Eubacteriales bacterium
CGTCAAGGAAGCGGCAAGATTAGGCTTTACCACCGCCGTCATTCCCTACCGTAACGTAGAAAAGCGTCCCTTTGAATGCCCCGGCATCAAGGTGCACGCCATTCGCTCGATCTTTGAGTTGCCGAGCCTTTTGGTCACGGCAAACGAAAACGAGCAGCAGTTTTGAATAGCGTTGAAAGGGCTGTCGAAAACAGCCCTTTTTGCAAGCTGCGCAATCCACTCTTTTGAAAGTTTTTGATCAACCTTTTTTCAAAAAGGTTGCAGGTCAAGGGCAGCGCCATTGTCGCGCTCCGCAGAGCGCGAAACAAATCTCGGCGTTTTTGGTTCTTTTTGCGCCCGAGGTGCCAAAAAGAACGGAGAGAATCATTTCAATGTAAAGCATCATCACTCCTCTTCGCACAGAACATAAAACAATCCCAACCCACGGTTGATTTTTATTTTTCAAAACTGTCTTTTTGATATGTTGTAACCGCGCTTCTTTCATGCTACAATAAACGTGCCGGCTAAAACAGTAAAAGGAAGAACACAGGAGAAATCACATGAACATTGGAAAAAACATTTATACACTCCGCAAGGAGAAGCAGATCACACAGGCACAGCTTGCCGAAAAGCTGGGTGTTTCGGATCAGGCGGTATCCAAATGGGAGAACGATCTGTGCGCGCCCGACGTCAGCATGTTCCCCATTCTGGCAGAATATTTCGGTGTTTCGATCGACCGCCTGTTCGGCTACTACATGAACAGCCACGAGGAGGAGATCAACGCCATCCTCAAAGCAGCTGACGAAAGCATGGATACCTATAAGGAAATCGAGATTTTGACCGAGGGTCTTAACAAATACCCCAACAGCCCCGAACTTAAGATCGATCTTGCCTTTTCCCTTTCCATGGTCAACCGTATCTCGCAAGACCAAGCCGAAAAAGCCGCTGCCATCAAAAAAGCAATCAAGATTTGCACCGAGGTAGTGGATCATTGCGGTGACTGCAAACAGACAGACCGTGCACTCAATATGCTCAACCGCATTTACAGCGAGATCGGCGAATACGGTAAGGCAATGGCTGCCATTGAAAAAATGAGCGGTGAAAGCTATTATTTCCGCGTCGTCGGTATGGCTCGCACGCTTGCACACAAGCACGACGATCAGGAGTTGGAGAAATACGTAGAAAAGAATCTCTTTGACTGCTGGCTCGCCATGGATATCAATTTAGATATGCTGACCTCGCGCTTTAGCGAAAACGAGCAATTTGACAAGTCCATCGCGTTCTGCAAGGCTCGCCTCAAGCTGCTTTCCGTATTTGATGACGGCTGCCCCGACTTTTACGCCACGCACAAGTTCTTTACCACACTTTTGCTTGCACATGCATACAGAAAGACCAACAACAAAGCAGCCTGCCTTGACACCCTTTACAGCCTTGCTTCATTGTTTGAGCAGGTGGAAAAGGTTGCAGAGGTCGAAGACCATCACGTCAGCGCACGCAACGCCATGTATTTTGCGCACATGAACAATGACAACATGATGGAAGAATACGCTTACGGCTTCAAGCTTGAAAATATGCTTGGCGCGTTTAACCAATTCTTCGGCGAGGATGCCGATTACCTTGCGTTCAAGCAAACCTTACCTGCTTAAAAGTAAAACGCCTCACGGAGCATCTGCAAAATTAGCGGTAAAATGAAATCAGCCACCACGTTTTTCGTGGTGGCTTTTGATATGCAGAAAGCAAAGAAAAGCCCCGCGCGAGGCGGGGCAAGAATTAAAACTGTATAGGATAATCACCGTATCCCATACAACATGAAATTCCTTTTAATGAATAGCGTTGCATTTCAAGGGTTGCAAAAAGAATACACAGACAAGTATGATACATACTGTGAATCTCATAGGTTAAGCCTAAAGATTTATGCTTGGATTTCTTCTCTACTACAATTCCCACGGTAATCAATGTATCAAGAGCAGTACGCAAGGCATTTTCGTCAAGAGTCAATTTCTCCTGCAACTCGCTAAAGCTGATATCGCTCATAGATATAATCGCTAAACAAACAAGGATGTTGTTTTTCTCTGTAAAAGCAGGCAATAATTTTATTGTAAATTCCACGGTTTGTTGATTTATATTTTCAAAGAAATCTCTTGTCAAAATAGCGCCGAAGCCTTTGCCTGACAGCAATGATAATCCATTTTCATTTGAAAAGTGGATTGGTTCGTCACTCATTACAGGAAGCTTGTCTGTATGGTGCCATCTGCTGACTCCACGGTGCGCATATGCAAAAAGAGTTAAAGCTTCGTTATATGATTCTTTGCTTTGTTGATCAAACTTTGCTACTTTATGCCAAACTTTATTGTAAATATCGTTGTAGGCATATTCATCACCATAAAACAGATAATCAATGCTTACCTCAAAGTAATTCGCTATGAGAGGAAGCGTTTGCGTATCGGGAAAAGATGTATTGGTTTCCCATTTCGAAATAGCTTGGGGAGAAATATTCAGCGCACTTGCCAACTGCTCTTGAGTGATACCCTTACGCTTTCTGAGATCCGCTATATTTTTTGAAATGTTTATTTCTTTCATAATCAAGTTTCCTTTCCGAATTTCACCGTGAGCTCTTCGGTTGTGATTAAATTATATCACAAAAACAGCAAGAAGTAAACAACTTGTTCGGATTGCATATCAACTCGCAGTTGTTCCTCACTTGTCAAAAACTATAGTTAGTTGTTTTTCTATTTCCCGACGCTTGAGGCAAGCATAGAGTTGAAAAAGCGCAAGAGCTCAATGCTAAAAAATGATGGCATGATAGCGTAACAAAAAATAAGTGCCGCTGTTATCGGCAGTTAACTTTTGGAATGGATCACGTTGTAAAATCTGATATGCAGGAATCAAAGAAAAAGCGAAAATTGAGATGTGCTTTTACGGAGTGGCGCAAAACCACCGATTTTCGATTTTCAAGCAGGATAAAGCAGTATCCCATAATGGGCACTGCAGGTCACATCGGACGGCAACGCCGACCGAATTTGCGAGCTTTCGAGAGCTTTAACGAGCTTTGAAGAGATGTGAGCGCGCTTGGTGCGTGTCACTTTTGTATTCCATTTTGGAAGTTTGGTGTCAAAGTGTGCACCTTTTGTATTCCATAACCCGCAATTCACCCACTGTACAACGGAACAGCAGTGTGACAATCATTGGTGTTTCGCCATTTTGGAGGTATTTATGAAAGACCCGGAAAATAAGCAAAGAATCAGTATTTACGTTGACCGTGAGCTCGTAAAAAAGGCAGATGAGCTCTTATCTTTGGCAAAATGTTCGTCGAGAAATGAATTTGTTGCCAAGGCAATCGAGCGATATATCGGTGAACTTGCGCTCGGTGGCGGCAATTCTTTTGTCACGAAAGCCCTCGCGGATTCCATTCAAATTGCATGTGCAGACAGCCTCGGAGGTATCTCAACTGCCATGTTTCGCTATGCAGTTTATGCGGATATGATGGTAAGACTTGTCGCTTCTTGCATGGAGGTTGAGCCCGGAGAACTCGATGAGATTCAGCGTCAGGCTTATAATAATGTGCGCAGAACGCGCGGTAAAATTTCTCTTGAGGAAACGCTACGGCACACAAAGATCAAGGAGGTTAAGGATGACAATTAAAAAATTATGGAAACGAATATGCTGTCTCTTTCATGACGATCGCACCCGTCTTCGTAATGGAGAATGCGTTGAAGATTGGGAAGAAGTCCAAGGAAAGCGTCGCGAGATGGAAGCGGAAAATCAGAGGAAAGAGGATGAGATCCTCTCCACCTGGTTCGTCCGTGACGAGTATATCAATGCCGGATGGTTCAAAAGAATTCTGCTTACCATTCAGTTTTTATTTCGAGATACACACGGCAAGACAGGATACCAAGACCCAGAAGCATTCGCTCGTTACTATGAAGCGCAGAAGGAAAACTACGTTGGTCTTCAGAGTGAACACGAAATTTGCGGCAAGGTATATCACGTGACAAATTACCTTGATCGAAGTAAAGAAGCCACGGCGTTTGATAAAATTGACGAGCTGATCGACCGAAACCGATAACAATTATGATATGTTACTTTACTCTTAACGTTCCGAAAAACGCTGGATATGTGAAAAACTTTGTGGTAATATATGCTTGCAGCTTATTCGGTTGTTTTGCAAAACAAATGGTTTAAGAGTAGAAAGGAGAGAAACCATGCACGAAACAAACGAAAAAATTACAGCACTGTATTGCAGACTCAGCCATGAGGATTCCATGCAGGGAGAGTCGAATAGCATTCAAAATCAAAGAAAGATCCTTACGGAATATGCCAAGAGCAAAGGCTTCCGCAATACAAAATTTTATATTGACGACGGCTTCAGCGGTACGAATTTCAACCGCCCCGGCTTTGAAAGCATGATGGCAGACATGGAAGATGGCAAGATCAGTATCATTATCGTAAAGGACTTGTCCCGTCTCGGCAGAAATTATATTGAAACCGGACGGTATATTGAGCTGACATTTCCCGAATATGATGTTCGCTTTATCGCCATCAACGATAACTACGATAGCCTTCACAGCGAAAATGAACAGCAGCTTGGCATCATCAATATCTTTAACGAATGGCACGCCCAAACCACCAGCCACAAGGTCAGAGCCACGTTTCAGAACAAAGCCAAGCGCGGAGAACGCCTTGCTACCAACGCTCCTTACGGTTATATCAAGGATCCCGACAACCCCGGACGCATCATCCCAGATCCCGATACCAAAGATATCGTCATCCGTATCTTCCGAGAGTTTCTCAAGGATTCCAATCTCAAGAAGATAGCCAAGGGCTTACAGAATGATCAGATTGTCACGCCCGGACAATATCTGTATCAAAAATATGGGTACGTACACAGCGGTGTTGATATCACGGATCCTTACCGATGGTCAAGCACCACGATACGTTCCATTCTCCGCAATCAGGATTATATCGGCAACACCGTGAACTGTAAGACGAAGGTCAAATCCTTCAAGGTCAAGAAGCAGATACGGTTGCCCAAGGAAGAATGGTTGGTATTTGAGAACACGCACGAAGCTCTCATCAGCAAAGCGGATTTCGAAACGGCACAGCTCATCCTTGACGGTCGAAACCGTCCCGATAAGTCGGGCAAGGTGGATATCTTTCACAACGTGATTGCATGCGCCAGTTGCGGAAATCGAATGTATCTCCACCGAGCGAAAACCATGCGCCCCGAAGAAAACTATTACAGTTGCGGATTCTATCAGCGAAAGGGCAAGGACCGATGCTCGGCGCACCAGATCAACGCTATGGCACTTGAGCAGATCGTTCTTCAGCAGATACGCTGGGTAACCGCGCTTGCAAGAGTCAATCCCGAGGTGTTCTACGAAAAGGCACGCGCCAAGAAGCGTGACGAGGACGAGAAAAAACTCAAGGCGGTAAAGGCTGAAATCGTCAAAGCACGCAAGCGTATCGATGAGCTTGACCGCATTATTCAGAAGCTCTACGAGGACAACGTCAGCGGACGTATCACGGACGAGCGTTATGATAAGATGGCACAGAACTACGAATCCGAGCAAGCAACGCTATCAAAAAAGCTCGCCGAGCTTGAAGAAGCCGAAGCGAGCTATGGTGAGGAAAGAAATTCAATTGACGATTTCATTGCTAACGCCAACCGATTTATTGATATTCAGGAGCTGACTCCCGAGATCGTCCACGCATTCATATCCAAGATATATGTCTACGAGAAGAAGGAAAAGTGGTCACGCACCGAGGGCAACGATATCGACATCGTATTCACAGTAGGATTTAGAGAACAGCATACCGTGAGAACATCCGATGCTATCGCATCATAAGCCCAGAGAAACAGAAATACCGAGGCAAATCAATGCCTCGGTACTTCCGCCGCCTATTTCTCCGCTAAGAATGCAGAGAGAAGATCGCATCGTTTTTTATTTCTTTATTTTTCCTCGGAGGGAAGCTTTCCGAAGGTCGCCTTGTAGTTTCGCCAGAAGGTCGGATAGCTCTTGAATCCAAGCGTTTCACACACCTCGCGCGAGGACGCGCCCTTTTTGAGCATCGAGCGAGCCTTATACATCTTTTTCGCGCTGACGTAGTGCATAAGTCCTGTTTTCATAGTCTCGGAAAAGACGTGGCAGAGGTGAGTTCTTGAAACGAACATCGCGTCCGCTATCGACTGCGCGCCGAGGTCGGAGGTGATGTTGTCGTTTATATATCTTATCGTGTTTTTAACGAGCGCGGGCATTGCGTCCTTTGCGCTTTCGCTTCCTGCGTTATCGTACGCGCTGTCATAAATGACGGTTATGAAAAGCTCGGTTATGAAGGCGCAGATGAGCGCGTAGAAGGATTCGGGCGGATACTTCTCTCCGTGTGCTTCAAGCTTTAAAAACAGCTCGCGCACCTTCTCGTCAACAACGAAATGGACGGGCGAATTTTTGTTTACGGGAATCGGTATCAGCGACTTCGGGAAATAAAGGACCACTCTGTCGTACGCAACGTTTTTGGGTACGTGCATCATGTGATACTTTCCGGGAGGAATAAGGAAAATGGTGTTCTCACATACGTCGTAAACCTCGTCCTCAATGACGAATTTACCCGATCCGCTATAAACGAAAATGATCTCGTACAGAGTGTGGACGTTGTTTTCAAAATGCTTGTAAACGCCAACGTTCTGTCTCGTTACCGAATAATAGACCTTGTTGTAAGCAAACCTCATTTTTACACCTCCTTGTTTATTGTAAAATATATTATATCACAAACGGACACAAAATGCAATAGTTTTTGCACAAAATGCAATATTTTTCGTAAATGTTTTTAAAACACCCTGTTTTTTAGAACAAAATGCAATATTCGTTTACACTTTTTGATGTTGCATTTGACAAAAAACGGGTGTATAATAAGAGTAACACAAGCCTTTGGGAGGACTTTAAAATGGAAATAAAGCTTTGTGCATTTGCGGACGAATATTCAAGCGCTCTTGACAGACAGATAGAGGCGCTCGTCAAATTCAAAATACCGTATATCGAGCTTCGCGGCGTGGACGGAAAAAACGTTACCGCCTGGGAGGTATCGGATGCGGAAAACTGGAAAAAGAAGCTCGACGCGGCGGATATAAAGGTCTGGTCGATAGGCTCGCCGATAGGAAAGATAAATCTTACAGACTCGTTTGAGGAGCATCTCGCCACGGCTGAAAAGCTCTTCAGAATGGCAAATATTTTAGAGTGCAAAAACGTGCGTATGTTCTCGTTCTACACCTCAAAGTACGACGAAAAGCGCGAGGAGGTCTTTGAAAAGCTCGCCGCCCTTTCCACTCTTGCGAAAAAATACGGTGTAGTGCTTTGTCACGAAAACGAAAAGGGAATATGGGGCGACCTTGCAGAGAGATGCCTTGAAATCTCAAAAGCACTCCCCGAAATAAAGACCGTCTTTGACCCCGCAAACTACGTACAGTGCGGCGAAAACATCGAAAAGGCGCTCACGCTTCTTCAGGAAGATACCTATTACTATCATATAAAGGACGCTTTTTTTGCCGACGGTGCGGTAGTACCCGCAGGCGAGGGCGACGGAAGGCTCTTTGAGATGCTCTCGGGCATCAGAAAGGACGCGGTGCTCACCCTTGAGCCTCACCTCAAGGTGTTCAAGGGATACTCCGACATAGACGACACGACTCTTAAAGGTAAATATGAATACGAAAGCTCGGAGGAGGCGTTTGAGGCGGCAGTCAACGCGCTGAAAAATCTTCTCACAAGACTTGGATTTGCGGAGGAAAACAGAATATGGAAAAAGTAAGATACGGCATTATCGGTATCGGTAATATGGGACTCAGTCATTTAAAGACCTTCTTTAACGGCAAGGTGGAAAACGGAATTTGTACCGCCATTGCCGACATAAATCGCGCAAAGATCGACGCCGCTCTTGCGGCTTGTCCGGCTGACTACGAGATCTTCTCGGACGGAGACGCTTTCATCGAAAAGGCAGATATAGATGCAGTTCTTATTGCCGCTCCGCATTACGATCACCCCCGTCTTGCAATAAAGGCGCTCAAAAAAGGACTCCACGTCGTTTGCGAAAAGCCCGCGGGCGTTTATACCGCGCAGGTCAGGGAAATGAACGAGGCTGCAAGCGAGTCGGACGCGCTCTTTACAATGATGTATAATCAGCGCACAAATCCCCTTTATAAAAAGATGCACAGCCTCGTAAAAGAGGGTAAAATAGGCGAAATAAGACGCGTAAACTGGATGATCACAAACTGGTTTCGAACACAGTTCTACTACGATTCGGGCGCTTGGAGAGCGACCTGGAAGGGCGAGGGCGGAGGAGTTCTTATGAATCAGTGTCCTCATCAGCTCGACCTTCTCCAGTGGATCTGCGGAATGATGCCCTCGTCGATACGCGCCTTTTGTCATTTCGGAAAATGGCACGATATTGAGACCGAGGACGACGTCACCGCTTATCTCGAATTTCCAAACGGAGCGACGGGCGCTTTCATCACCACGACGGCAGATGCGCCCGGAACGAACCGATTTGAGATCCTCGGATCGAAGGGAAAGCTTGTCTGCGAGCACGATACTCTCACTCTCTACGAGCTTGAAGGCGACCTTCAGGACTTCCTTAACACCGCCAAAAACGGATTTTCTCAGCCGAAATCGACCAAAACCGTTTTCGAGCAGATACCCGAGGAGAACACCCAGCACGCAGGCATACTGAACAACTTCTCGAACGCCGTTCTCGGACTTGAGGAGCTTTACGTTGACGGAAAAGAGGGTATTCACTGCGTTGAGCTTATAGACGCAATGCTTCTTTCCTCGTTTAAAAACGAGACTGTCAGTCTGCCGATAGACGATAAGGAATATTACGCAGAGCTTTCAAAGAGAATTGCTACCTCCCGACTCAAGGAGGGCGGGGACGTTCTGATAGACACCGCAAACTCGTTCGGCGGAACAAAGTGAGAGCATCGCCCCGCGCCTCGTTTTTGAAAAGAAAAAACAATTACGCGAAAAGACCGATAATGCTCTGCATTATCGGTCTTTTTTCTTGACAAGACGAAAAAAAGAGTGTATAATGTCGGTATATCGTTTAAAAAGAGGTAAAACGTATGAAAAACACATCAAAATTCACCCGCATAACCGCTCTTTTTATGATGTTCGTTATGCTTTTGTCCATGGCGCTCACCGCGTGTGAGAAGGAAACAGAGCTTGGTCCTATCACCACTCCGCTTGACGATCAGGAGCCTTCCACAGATACCGACGGAGAGGGAAGCGGAACTCCCGACACTCCTCCGGCAGTAGAGTACGAGACTATCACCATAGCAAGAGCGCTTGAGCTTTGCGGCGAGGACGGAAACATCACCGAGGAGCGTTACTACATCAGAGCAACGATCAAATCGGTTACCAACCCCACCTACGGCGCAATGATAATTGAGGACGAGACCGGAACCATCGAGGTTTACGGCACCTATTCTGCTGACGGCGAAAAGACCTACGCAGACCTCGACTACAAGCCTGCCAAGGGTGACGAGGTGCTACTTCACTGCATTCTCCAGAACTATAACGGAAATAAGGAAGTTAAAAACGCTCGCCTTATCGAGTACGTAAACAACCAGGGCAAGCTTGACGTTTCGCAGTATGCAAGCGCAACTATTGCCGAGATAAGAGACGCCGAGGTCGGCGACGCGCTCAAGACCACCGGCGTTGTTGCTCGCATCACCTATGCAACCGGAATGAAGCCGAGCGGCTTTATCCTCGTTGACGGGACCGCATCTATCTACGTTTATGACGGCGACGCCGCAGGACGCGTAAGTATAGGCAACAAGGTTGAAATTGCGGGCAGAAAGGATATGTGGATCCTTGACACCGAGAAGGAAAGCGCAAACAAGTTCGGATATAAGGGCTGCAACCAGCTCACCGACGCGATCCTCATTTCCAACGACGGCAAGACCGACAACGAGTTTGACAAGAGCTGGATCGAGGAGAGCACCGTCAAGGAGATGCTTAACACCCCTGTTACCGAGGATATCACCTCCAAGATCTATAAGGTAAACGCGCTCGTCAAGAGAGTTGACGGAACAGGCTTTATCAACTACTATTTCAACGATCTCGACGGCACGACAGGCTCTTACACCTACACCCAGTGCAACGGATCGGACTTCTCTTGGCTTGATCAGTTCGACGGAAAGATCTGCACCGTATATCTCACCGCGCTCAACGCAAAATCGTCAAGCACCGGCTGTGTTTTCAGATTCCTCCCCGTTGCGGTTTACGATGAAGGATTCACCTTCGACCTCACGAAAACCCCCGAGCATATTGTAAAATATTACGCGCTTGACCTCTTTAATAAGCTCTACACCGGAAACCCCGAGCTTGAGCTTGTAACGAGCGTAAGTTCCGAGCTTCTCGGCTTTACAAACGCAACTATTTCCTATACCTCCTCTAATACCGCAAGCGTATTCTTCACCGAAAAGGACGGTAAGCTCATTATGCAGTGCGGCGCGCAGGGAAGCGCTACCGTAACCGTTACGGGAAGCTACAACGGAAACGTTTACAGCGAGGAGATCACCGTTTCGGTTATAGATCCCGAAAGCATTGAAGCAGGCACAGTCAAGGACGCAATAGACGCCGAGAAGGACGAGATCGTTGAGGTTATCGGTATAGTCGGACCCTCGCTCGTCAACAGAGACGGCTTCTATCTTATCGACGAGACCGGAATCATCGCGGTTATCGTAAACGATCTCAGCGTGTTCAAGGAGATCGAGATAGGAAACAAGGTAGTTATTTCGGGTAAGCGCGACCGCTTCCACGACGGAGTGGGCGCACACGCAGGACAGACCTGCCTTACTGCGGCAACCGTTACCGTCAACCTCTACGGAGATTACGATTACGATACCTCGAATTTCGTAACCGACAAGACTCTCGCGGACTTCTATAATCTCAGCGTAAACGAGGACTACTCGACGACAGTATTCGTGCTTAAAGCAACCGTACTCGTTGAGGGAAATCAGTATTACACCAACATCAAGCTGACCGACGGCACGAACAAGGTATCTCTCTACTGCTCGAGCGCAAACCAGTACGCATTCCTCAAGCAGTTTGAAAATCAGGAGATCACTATTGAGATGGCGGCGTGCAACTGGAACAATAAGTCCTTCTATACGGGCTGCGTTCTTTCGGTAATTACCGCGGACGGCAAGATACTCAATACGCTGAATTTCGATAAGAACTGAGTGTGAAAACAGTTAAATAAAGAATCCCCGACAGACCGTTGAAATCTGTCGGGGATTTGCGTTTGGTTTATAAAAAAGAACGAGCAACTGCTCGTTCTCTGTTTTTGGCTATAAACTGTAATTATGATGCAAACCTACTCCTCGTCGTGATTCTGCTGCTTTTCAGCCACATAATGTGCTATAACTTTATTCAGTTCAGCAGCTGGTCTGCCACTTGCAATTGCCATGTGCGAATATTTCTCGGCATTTGCCTTGTCGCCCTCCAACGTATATATGATTGCGAGCAGGGTAGAAGCCTGATACATTTTGTGATTAAGCTCCAAAGCCTTTTTGGCATAGATTTTCGCATTTTCAAAATCTGAGGTTTCAAAATAAAGGCTGGCGAGATTGTTGTAGGGGGCAGGATTGTTCTCGTCATTTTGTATCGCCAGGCGGATATATGAAATCGCATCCTGATGATTTCCCAGCGTCAGATGAATATTTCCCAGATTTCCATATACAGTAGACGAGGTAATATCCATTTCGATCAGAGAATTATATACATGAATCGCTTCGTTATAACATTCCGCCTCGGTCAGCGTAAGTCCTGTAATCAGTCCGACGGCATAAATGTCGTCTTGTGTTTGAGAAACACTTTTCAGTTCCAAAAGATACTTGATCGCCTTATCGCATTTTCCCTCGTCATAAAGTCGTATTGCACACAAAAGTTTTTTCTTATAAAAAGGACGGTCTGCAAAGGCATCTTTGATATGCTTTTGGTATGCGCTTTCATAAGATGCAAGATTCATTCTTCCTTTATTAGGCCAAAGACGAATTGTTGAAGCAAGGCATGTAAAAACAATAGCCAAGGTCCTAAAAAGATTTTTTTGGGGTGGCGTGTTGTTGATAAACAAATCTGAAAAATAAAAGCCTAAAGTTGCAATTATCAAAATTATCAATATGATAACCAAAATGTTTTTTATGACATTGGATCGTCTCATATATTCATCACCTCTAAAAACAATTTTAACATAATTTTTATAAAAAGTCAATGGAGGCTGAAAACATTGAAAATTTTCAAGTTTCTCGTCTCCATTACAAGGCAAAAACCGCAACCACTTTGTATCAGAATTGCGGTTTATGCTTAACGGAGAAGGAGGGATTTACGAAATGGGCGCGGGCGTCGTGGAGTGATTGCCGCTTGCCCCATTTACCGCCCGCTACGGCAAATTGCCTTCGGCAATTTACGGGGTTCTGCATCGTGTAAATTCACTATAAAAAACAAAAGAACGAGCAGTTGCTCGTTCTTTTGTTTTTTACGGAGAAGGAGGGATTTGAACCCTCGCGCCGCTAATCACGACCTACACCCTTAGCAGGGGCGCCTCTTCGGCCTCTTGAGTACTTCTCCAAGGATTCTTTTGGTCGCAACATAAATTTTACCACATCTTCGGGTATTTTACAATACCTAAAATTGTTAATTTTATGTGAACGATACTTTTTTACGATTTTCTTGCTTTTTTTATTAAAATATGTTATAATTATAAAATAAGAACTACGAAAGGCGGAAAAGCAGATGGCCGGGCTGAAAATCTCATTTTTCGGACGCTTTACACTCGAAACTGCCGAGCATACACTCCGCGAGGACTCGCTTCGCTCGCACAAGCAGTGGAGACTTATAAAATATCTCGTTTTAAACCGCGACCGCGCGATAGACAGACGCGAGCTTATAGACGCAACCTTCGGCTACGGCGCATATTTCGGCGAGAGCGAAAAGGCACTCAACGCGCTCAATGCGATGCTCTACAGAGCAAGAGCCACGCTTGACGAGTCGGGCATGCCGCTTAAAATAATCCATTTGGACGGGAAATACAGCGTCAGCTTTTCAGAAAATTTCTGTATAGACTCCGAGCGCTTTGATCTTCTCTCGGGCGAGATCTTCTCGGAGAGCGACGTTTCGGTAATCAGAAGAAAATCTCTTGAGGCGCTCGAAATATATCGCGGATTTTTCCTTGACGGCAATTATTTTGACGAAAAAACAAGACTTTCCGCCGAAAAATATCACCGCGATTACAAACGCATCTTCGCCCTTGTCAGCGGAATTTTGAAGAGAGAAGGGGAGACGAAGCTTCTTGCGACTGTTTCCGAAAGAGCGTCCGAGACCGATCCTCTCTGCGAGGATTTCCGCATAGCGCGTATCGGCGCGCTCGTCTCACTCGGGGACGTCGAGAGGGCAAAGAGAGAATATGTCGAGACCGCCGCCTTCTTTGAGTCAAGACCCTCCGCGATCCTTTCGGACGCATTCAGACAACTTGGTCAGACACTTGACACGCCCGCAGAGGTGACAGTTTTTCTCCCGAGCGACTACGCAGACAGAGTCCCTGCCGTAGCAGATGCGCTTTCAAGAGTGCTCGGCGGCGCAAAAGTGAAAATATCGCTCATTTAATTTACATTTTCCCCTATAAAAAAACAAAAAACGGTGCTATAATATATTAAAATACAAAAACAAGCACCGAAAACGGATATAAAGATGGATAAAAACAAGGCTTATGATATAGTGCGCGAAAATCTCAGAGGCGCTCACCTTCCGTTTGCAAAACGAAAGAGAATTTTCGACGCGCACGTGCGCGAGCTTGCCTATCTTATCGTCAGCGAAACGCTCGAGGAGGATAACGCATACGAGTTTGAGCTTGCGTGTGACGCGGTAAGGCACAGATACAGCGAATTTACGTCAGAATACAAGGATAAGGCAAGCAGACTCGAGTGTCTTAATATGGACGTCAGCTTCTGCTCTGCGGCGGCAGAATTTCTCGCCGAGCGCGAGATATATCCCACCGAGCCCGAGGATTTTGACTCTCTCTTTGACGGCGAAATAAAGATCGCCTGCTTCTCAAACAGAGCCTCCGACAAGGCGTACGATGCTTTCTCAAAGCACATTCCGCGCGCAAGACAGGTCATCTGCGACAGTATTGCCGCAATCTGCGACGAGGTCTCGGACGGCAGATGCGAGCTCGGTATGCTCCCGATATACTCGTCTGCCGACGGCTTTATGCAGAACGTTTACAGACACACCGTAAGAAGCGAGCTTTCTCCCGTAATGAGCGTAAATATGCGCTCTGACGGCGACGTTTACGTCAGATACCTGCTCTTTTCGGCAGTTCCTTGTCTGAGAAAAAACGCGCATACGATGGTGCTTACAGTTGTCCCGAGTGACGGAGATATTTCAAGTCTCCCTGCCGCTCTCGGAGAGTACGGCGCTGTTTTGGAGGATGCAACCTCGCCCCTCCCGTCTGTTTACGAGGGAGACTCGGCATACCGCTTCACATTCTCGGTGAAAAAAGCGGATATGGCGAAAATACGCCTCTTTTTGCAGATAAATTTCCCGAGATTTTTGATAAACGGCATTTACGAAAAGACCGAGAACGGAGGGAATGTGATATGACCTCCCTTGAAATAAAAGAATATTTGGAGAAAAGAGGTCGCGCCGCAATCGTTTTCGATACGGTCGGCTCAACCAACACCTTTTTAAAGGAAAATCCGCAAAAGACGGGAACGCTCGCTCTCGCCCTCTCGCAGAGCGCAGGTCACGGACAGTACGGCAGAGTGTTCGAGTCACCCGCAAGCGGACTCTATATGAGTCTCTGCGTCCCCTTTATCCCCGATTTCCCGATGACTCTTGCCGCCGCAAACGCGGTGACCGACACTCTTTTTGAGCTTTTCGGACACTCCTTCGGCGTAAAATGGGTAAACGATATAATCTTTGGCGGCAAAAAGCTTTGCGGCATACTCGCAGAGTCTGTTTTCTGCGGAGACAGTTCGTTTACGGTGGTCGGACTCGGAATGAATCTTAAAAAAGGCGGACTCTCCGACGAGGTTTCCCTTGTTGCGGTCTCTCTTGAAGAGGCGCTCGGCAGAGAGCTTCCGAGTGATATTATCGGACTGCTTGCCTACAAGATCAGCGAAAACCTTGAAAAAGAGCTTGGAAGCGCAAAAGAACAGGTTATAAACAAGTACTGCGAGAGATGTATTACCGAAATTCCCGAAAACGCGGTGTTTATATAAAGGAAAAGGTATTTTGAAATGAAGATCAGCGAAATTTTAAAGAAAAACGAATTTTCAATATCGTTTGAGGTCTTTCCGCCCAAAACGGACAGCTCGTTCGATAGCGTGAAAAGCGCGACCGAGGAGATTGCAAAGCTTCGCCCTGCGTTTATGAGCGTCACCTACGGAGCAGGCGGAGGAACGAGCAAATACACGCTTGAAATAGCCAAAAACATAAAAAACAGCTACTCTGTACCCACCCTTGCCCATCTCACCTGCGTTTCTTCTACAAAGGAGACCGTACGCGAGAGAATAGGCGATATGATAGGCGCGGGAATTGAGAACGTTATGGCGCTTCGCGGCGACCTCACCGAGGAGCTTCTTGCAAGTGACAGAAGCGCTTGGGATTACCGCCACGCAGTCGATCTTATCCGCGACATCAAGGAAAGCGGCGCAGACTTCTGTATCGGAGGCGCGTGCTATCCCGAGGTACACCCCGAAAGCGCAAATCAGAAGGACGATATAAAATACTTAAAGGAAAAGGTCGATGCAGGCTGCGATTTCCTCACGACCCAGATGTTCTTTGACAACAATCTGCTCTATAATTTCCTTTACAAGATACGCGAGGCAGAGATCACCGTCCCTATCGTTCCCGGAATTATGCCGATAACGAACGGCGTGCAGGTCGAGAGAGCGATAAAGCTCTCGGGATCGTTTATGCCGCAGAGATTTAAGAGCATAGTTGATAAGTTTGGAAGCACGCCCGAGGCTATGAAGCAGGCGGGAATCGCGTACGCGACCGATCAGATAATCGACCTTTATGCGAACGGCATCACAAACGTCCACGTTTATTCTATGAATAAGCCCGACGTTGCCGAGAAAATAAAGGCAAATCTCTCTGATATTCTCGGCAAGAAATGTTAGGCGAGATATTTGTGCGCTCATACGGCGCATATCCCTTTGACAAGGGCGAAATAAGAAGATACGCAGGCGCTCCGAAGGATTTTTCCGACCTTGATAAGCTTATTGACGAGTGCATCGGCGAGATAAAGGAAGCATCTCTCGGCAAGGTCTGCTACCGAGAGCTTCCGCTCATCTTTGACGGAAAAACGCTCGATCTCTCCTTTGCAAAAACAGAGTCGCGCGACCTTGCGAAAAATCTTGACTCGTGCGAGAGCATCGTGCTTTTCGGCGCAACAGTCGGATTTGAGATAGACCGCCTCATATCGAAATATACGCGCGTATATCCTCTGAAAGCGCTCGTCCTTCAAGCGATAGGAGCGGAGAGAATAGAGCGTCTGTGCGACGAATTTTCGCACGAGATCGCTTCTAAAAAGGCAAAAGAAGGAAAGACCTGCCGCCCGAGATTCAGTCCGGGATACGGCGACCTTCCGATAGAGCTTCAGCGCGAGATCTTTTCTTCTCTCGACTGTCAGAGGAAAATAGGACTTACTTTAAACGCTTCTATGCTGATGTCTCCGACCAAGTCGGTGAGCGCGATAATAGGAGTTAAATAGGTGATAAAATTGGAAATAAGAGAATTTTTGAAAAATAATACCGTCTGCCTTGACGGTGCTATGGGAACTATCCTTCAGGAGCGCGGACTCCCCGTCGGCGAGCTTCCCGAAAGGTGGAATATCACTCACGCAGACGTCATACGCGACGTACACCGCGACTATTTTAACGCAGGTGCGAATATCGTCTGCGCCAACACCTTTGGCGCAAATATCCTTAAATTTGAGGGCAAGGAGCTTGAGGAGATCATCTCTGCGGCGCTTTCTAACGCGCGCGCGGCAAGAGACGAAAGTACGGGCGATCACGCAAAATTCATTGCGCTTGACATCGGTCCGTCGGGCAGAATGCTCTCTCCCTACGGCGATCTCAAATTTGAGGATGCCGTCTCGGTGTTCGCTGAAAGCGTGCGTCTTGGCGCAAAATACGGAGCCGACCTTATCTTCATTGAAACGATGAACGATTCCTACGAGACGAAGGCGGCCCTTCTTGCCGCGAAGGAAAACTGCGACCTCCCCGTTTTCGTGTCAAACGCTTACGGCGAGGACTCAAAGCTTATGACGGGCGCGTCCCCTGCGGCAATGGTAGCTCTTCTTGAGGGACTCGGCGCCGATGCTATCGGTGTCAACTGCTCGCTCGGCCCGAAGGCGCTTGAGGGCGTCATCTCCGAATATCTGAAATATTCCTCCCTGCCCGTAATATTCAAGCCGAACGCAGGACTGCCGAGAGTTATCGACAAAAAGACGGTCTTTGACCTTTCATCGGACGATTTTGCGTCCGAGGTTGCCGAGGCGGTAAAACGCGGCGTTCGTGTTTTCGGCGGATGCTGTGGCACAACTCCCGAATATATCGAAAAAACCGCGAAAAATTGCAAAAGCATCGCGCCTTCGCCTGTTTCAAAGAAGAATTTTACGGTAGTTTCGTCCTATACGAAGGCGGTTTTCTTTGACGGGAAAACGGTGCTTATCGGCGAGAGGATCAACCCTACGGGCAAAAAGCGCTTCAAGGAGGCGCTCCGCGAGGGTGATATAAACTACGTTTTAAACGAGGCACTCAGTCAGCAGAGCGCAGGCGCAGATATTCTTGACGTAAACGTCGGACTCCCCGAAATCGACGAGACGAAGGTGCTGTGCGAGACTTTGCGCGAGGTTCAGGCAGTCAGCGACCTGCCTCTTCAGATAGACACATCAAGCCCCGAGGCTATGGAAAACGCCCTTCGTATTTATAACGGCAAGGCGATGATAAACTCGGTTAGCGGCAAAAAAGAGAGTATGGAAGAGGTCTTTCCTCTCGCGAAAAAATACGGCGGACTCGTCGTTGCGCTAACTCTTGACGAAAACGGAATCCCGCCTCGCGCCGAGGGTCGCCTCGAGATAGCGAAAAAGATACTCGCCGAGGCTAAAAAGTACGGCCTTGACAAGAAGGATCTTATTTTCGATCCTCTTGCGCTCACCGTCAGCGCGGACGGTACGGCGGCGGCAGAGACTCTGCGCGCGGTCAAAATGATAAAAGAAGAGCTTGGATGTCACACCTCGCTCGGTGTGTCAAACGTTTCGTTCGGACTTCCGCAAAGAGACGTTGTCAACGCGACCTTCTTCACACTCGCTATGCAAAACGGACTTTCCGCGGCGATAATGAATCCCTATTCCGCCGAAATGATGAAGGCGTATAAGAGCTATCTCGCTCTTGCGGGACTTGACGAAAACTGCGCGCAGTATATAGAGTTTGCGCAGAATATCCCTCAAAGCGAGGCAACTCCGATAAAGGCGGAGAACACAGCAAAGCTCACAGGGGGCGAAAGCGTTCTGCAAAACGCGATAATCAAGGGGCTCCGCGATAGTGCATCAGGCATCACAGACGAGCTTTTAAAGAGCTGTGATGCGCTTGATATAGTAAACGGCGAGATAATCCCCGCACTTGACAAGGTCGGCGAGGGCTACGAGAAAAAGAGCGTCTATCTGCCCCAGCTTCTTATGAGCGCGGAGGCGGCAAAGGCGGCGTTTGAGAGGATAAAGGCCGCGAATCCCAAGGAAAAGGGAGACGGCGGACGCCCCTTCGTCATTGCGACGGTCAAGGGCGATATACACGATATCGGCAAAAATATCGTGCGACTCATTCTCGAAAATTACGCGTTTGACGTTATAGATCTCGGCAAGGACGTGCCGCCCGAAACGGTTGTGGAAAAGGTGCTTGAGACGGGCGCTCCGATGGTCGGACTCAGCGCGCTTATGACTACCACGGTACCCGCGATGGAGGAGACGGTAAAGCTTCTCCGCGAAAGAGCGCCCGAGTGTAAGGTGGTCGTCGGCGGAGCGGTGCTGAACGAGGAGTACGCAAACAAAATAGGCGCGGACAGATATGCGCGCGACGCAATGGACGCGGTAAGATACGCGCAGGAAATATACAAATCTCTCGATAAATAAGGCGGTTTTTATGACTAAGAAGAAAATACTTATAATTTCGGCGGCGATTTTACTCGCTGTTGCAGCAGGACTCGGCGTGTTCTTTATCGCGCGCGCAAACAAGAACAAGATAACCTTCTCGCTTAACGATACCCTCCCCGACGGAGAGGGAAAGACCGCAAAGGTCGTGCTTCTCGGCGGACAGTCGAACGCGTCGGGCTGCAGTCAGGACGAATATCTGAAGAAAAACGTCTCCGCAGAAAAATACGCAGAGTACGAAAGCGGCTACGATAACGTTTATATCAACTACTACGTTTCCGATCTTAATATCTCCGGGGGCTTTGTCAAGTGCGGAGCGCGTCAGGGCGAGGCGGCTACCGAGCAGAGCGCATATTTCGGTCCCGAGCTTGGACTTGCAGAAAAGCTCCACGAGGAGTGTCCCGACGAGAATTTCTTCATTATAAAGTGCGCGTGGGGCGGCACCAACCTCTTTGACCAGTGGAGAGCGCCCTCGTCGGACGGAAAAACGGGCAAGCTTTACCGAACCTTCGAGGCGTTCGTCCTTTCGAGCATCAAGTATCTTGAGGACAAGAATTATGACGTTGAGATAGTTGGAATGTGCTGGATGCAGGGCGAGTCCGACTCGTTCTCGACCGATAACGCGACCGACTACAAGGAAAACCTTGCAGACTTTATCTCGGATATCCGCAAGAAATTCGATCGCTATGCCGCAGACAAGGGAATCGCCTTTGTTGACGCGCTGATTGCCGACAACCCCGTTTACTGGGTATATTGCGATATGGTAAACGAGAGCAAGAGGGGAGTTGCGGAGCTTTCCGAGCTTAACGTTCTTATTGATACAAGCTCGCTTACTTGTAGCGGAGAGCCCGAGGACACACCCGATATGGCTCACTACGATTCGATGAGTGAAATAAAGCTCGGCAATATGTTTGCAGAGGAAATAATAAAGTTTTTAAAGTAAAACAGAAGGCAGAGGTTAAAACCTCTGCCTTTTTATATTTCAACTTGCGCTGCAAAGCGTCACTTTTACGCCGCGTCGCTGATCTTTATAACCGCAACGCTTATATCGTCGCTGTGATCCTTTTCCCGTACTGCGCGCGAATATATCTCTCTTGCCGTCTCCTCGGGCGACGATTTGGAGCAGGATATTATCACCTCGGGTACCCAGAGAGCGTCCTCGAGACAGTGCGCGACACCGTCGCTCATCATAACCACCGTATCTCCGCTCTGGAGATTCATTTTTATATTCTCGGCGTTTATCTCGCGCGTGATTCCGAGGGGCATCGTGCTTGCATCTATTTTGAAAAGATTTCCGTTTCGCAGAATGTAGGACGCGGCGGCACCGCATTTTAAAAACGTACCCTCGCCCGAGAGACAATCAAACTCAAAAAGATCTACCGTACAATGACATTCCTCTCCGCGCGAGCGAATGAAATTGGAGAGCATTTTCATCGTGACTCCCTTGAAATTGCCTGCTGAGAGCATTTTTTCGATGAAAAGCGCCGAAATCTCGGCACATTCTGCGGCACGCGGACCGCTTCCCATTCCGTCGCATATCATAGCGTAGCTCAGCTTCGAGTCTGATGAAAATGTGCGGACAACGTCTCCGCTCTCCTTTTCGTCCTTCTTTTTGCCCGAGACCAAGAAGGAATCTGTCGTAAATCTCTCGCGGCTCTCAAGAGTCATCGTGACGTAGTCTCCGTCGAAAACGAATTTCGGATCTCCGAGATGAAGTCCTGTCTCCTTGCAGAGTGCTTTTCTGATCTCTGCCGACGAGACGGCGAGCGTGCCGACGTCAATTCCCGAGGCGACGATAGTCTTTTTGCGTTTTCCCCAAGCACCGAATGCTCCCGAGCGCACACCGAGTGCGCCGAGCGTATCGGACGCGCTTTTTGCAAGCTCGGAGTCGGGCTCAAACTCCTTGTCGCTCTCCTTTACCGCCTCGCGTAAAAGCTCTGACATCGCCTCGTAATCAAGCGCAAAAAGCTCGGTCTTGTCGCGCTTTATTGCGTTTTCCACAAGCTCCGCCGAGCCTGTGTTTATATCCGAAACTATCCTTTCGGTGCTTCGGCATCTCTTGCGGAATTTCTCGCCGAGATCGTCGCGCGATAGCGCTCCGCCTACGCGTATCTTCTCGACTATCGCGTCCATCATCTCTGAATTTTCCTCAAAATCCTTCTGCCAGCAGAGGACGTTCATAGGGCAGTGTCGGCAATGCTTGCTGACTACCGCGTTGCACATTTCTCTTATTTCGTAGGTGTAGGGATGGCGATGCCTGTCCGACATTTTTAAAAAAGTGGTGGCGAGCGAGTCAAACGATTCGGACATCGCGGCAAGACGTCCTCTCTCGCTTGCGCGCCTCTTTTCCTCGGCGTATTTTTGCTCAACGCCCTCGTGGACTCCCGAAAAAAGCTTGAACGAGGGAAGAAAAGATCCCTTCGCGAGCGGCCAGAATATCACTGCGGCAAAAAGAATATTCCCGAAAAGCGAGACGAGAGCCTCCGTGCCGCCCGTGTAGAAAAGGGCGATAAGTGTAATAATAGAAGAAAGGGCGACTGATATTCCAACGCCGAGCGTGCGCAGAGCGCCCGAGACCATTCCCAAAATCGCAAAGGCAGGCGCAACGAGGGGATCAAAGGCGAGTCCGCAGACGATACCGATCAGCGTACCGCGCAGAAATCCGTTCGCCCACGAGGTGTAGAAAACTATAAAAGAGACCGCAACTGCGGCAAATGACAGACCGAAGAAGGCGTGTCCGCGCAGCGAATAGACGAAAACGAAGAGAAGAACGCAGACCGAAAAGTCACGCAGAGCCGAGAAAGTGCCCTTGCCGAGCGCGGCGCGGAATGCGGCGGTGAAGATCGGGACGGAGACCGTCATAAAGAGCATAACGAATATCGAGCTTGCCGAAAACGAGCTTGACACCACTCCGCTGAGCGCGAGCGTGAAGCCCGACAGACTGCCGATGAGGCATCTGAGAGTGAGATTTTCCTCAAAGCCCTTGACCGATACGCTCGCGTCCGCGTTTGACGAGAGAACGATTCGCGCGCCGAGAGTGGCGGTGTATGCGATCACACTTGCGGCAAGGGCCTCTCCCGAGACGATAGCACCTGCGAGTGCGCCTATGTAAACGAAAACCGTCCCTGCATATCCCGAGGCGCAGAGAAGGGCGATAGCGAACGGACGGGCGTTAAAGAAAAACTCCGTTCCTGCAAAGAGAAATCCGAGGATTCCGAAGAAAAGCGAAAAGGCGGCGCGTCTCCGCATCTTGTAATTTTCGCTGACGTCTGCGTTTTCGGACGCTTTGCCGAAAATGATCTTGTCCTGCTCGCTGCCGAGCGTTCCTAAAAATGAGCGAAATCCCTTTTTGATCTCGCCGAGCCGAGCTTTTACCTCTTTATGAGCCTTTTTTATCAGATTCGCGGCTCTTCTTTCTGTGTTGTTTTGCATTTTTTCGATTCCTTTCGATTTTTACGAGATAGTACCCTTATTTTACAACCGCCGCGGCGAATAAAAAGTCGAAACGGGAGAGACCGAAAACAGAAATTTTGCGACTTTTTTATCGCGGACTGTGAAAATACATCGTATTTTGCTAAAAAGAGTAAAAAACAGGGGTAAAAATCTTTGAAAGGAACGATTTTTTCGTATAAAAGCCGAGATCGTCGGCAAGAATAAGAGGGACATAGGGACTCTTTTTCCCGAAAACAAGGCGGCAAGGGAAAAGAGTCCTTCAAAAAAGAAAGGATTGATTTTAAAAATGAACGACCAATTCAAGCTTTCGAGCAAAAGACTTTCGGTGGCTCTCGCAATATCGGTCGCGGTAGTTCTTGCCGTTACGGTGGCAGTTTTGACTATCGCACTCGCTATGCAGACGAGTCCTGCTCCCACACCCATTCCCGACGACGTTGAGGACATCTCGCAGACGCCGACTCCCCTCCCGAGCGACAAGACCGACAAGGAGGACGAAAAAAACGAGACTCCGAAGGATCCTCCGAGCGAAAAAGAGGACGAAAAAGAGCAGGAGACGGTAGTCCCTCTGCCCGAAGAGCCTAAATGGACAACTCCCGTTGACGGCTACGTCTTTAAGGAGCATAGCACCGAAGATCTCGTTTACTCGCTCACCCTCGGAGACTACCGCACGCATAGCGGAATAGACATTTCCGCAAACGCCGGAAGCGAAGTAAAATGCTGTCTCGACGGTACGGTTTCGGCTGTTTTCTACGATCCTATGATGGGATACTGCGTGAGCGTTTCTCATAGCGGCGGTATGGTTTCACATTATAAAAACCTCGGCGAGAGCATTCCCGAAAATATAAAGGAGGGCGCAGCAGTCAAGAGCGGCGACCTTCTCGGGTACGTCGGCGAGAGTGCTATGATCGAGTTTGCAGACGAGGCGCATCTCCATTTTGAGATCGTTGTAAACGAGGTCGAGAGCGATCCTCTTGACTATCTCGCCTACGCGAAGGATTCGTCCGACACCGAAAACGAATAAAAGAAAACGGCTGTTTTAACAGCCGTTTTTACTTTTTATTTAATATTTAGTGTGCCTTCGGTGTATTCCGACGTATTTGCCAGAGTGTTCATTGTGAAATGACTTCCGGGATTGAAAACGTCAAGCGA
Organism: Eubacteriales bacterium; assembly: GCA_045535095.1. Lineage (GTDB taxonomy): Bacteria > Bacillota > Clostridia > Oscillospirales > CAG-272 > SIG672. The sequence goes on from JAZSKY010000024.1 coordinate 23,782, forward strand.
AAGGGTCATTTCAAGGCTCTTTGACTCGTTGTTTTCTGTTCCCGACACGTTAAAGGTGATCGAGTATTTCACGAAATATCCGTCAAAATCGGTGGAGAAATCAACCTTTACTGCACCGCCTATCGTATAGTCGCCTTCAAGCGAGTGCGAGGAATACACGTCAAATACCGTGTAAAGCTTTTCAAGCTCGGCGGCGTCAAGGAGAGACGAGTCGAGCGCGACCGAAAAATCACTTCCGCCACTTTCGTTTTCGCCCTTCTTTACAAATTCTGCGCCGCTCGGCAGAGAAAGGAGTATGCTCTGGAGTCCGAGATACTGTTTTTCAAAATCACCGAGAGCGAGAGCGTGCTTCATCTTGCCCGTCTCGAGCGTCTGATACATAACTCCGTCCTTGTAATGATGAAGGAGAAGGGAGGAGACCTCGCCCGCCGAGGTCTCGACCTTTATAGCGCGCTCCGAATAGAAGGAGGTCGCCTCGCCGTTTCGTATCAGCTTGCAAAAGATCGAATATGGATCGTTGTATCGGGCGTCTCCACAGACTACACTGCGTGAAAGACTGAATTTCTGGTATGAAAGAGCAGACGTAAGTCCAAGCGCTTCCGAATATATCTCGGACGCGCTCTTTTCCTCGTTTTCGGGAGTTTTACACCCAAAAAGACAGAAAAGCATACAAAACACAAGTAAAATAGATAAGGTTTTCTGCATATATTTTAGCCTTCGCTGAGGAGATTTCCGTAGTCTATTATCTCTTTATCGCCATATTCTTCAAGGTAAGAATCGTTCATATACGCACCGAAGGTCTTGATAGCGCATACGCCGAGCGATTTGTAGAATTCGAAATCGGATTTCAAAATGTTTTCGTGATAGGTTACTCTTATAAGGGGGAGTCTGCCCCATTTTGTGTAGAAGGAAACGTCCAGCCAGTATTCGAGGATCTCCGCTTTTTCAGCAGGGAATACCTTGAAAGGTCCTTGACCGTCTCTGCGTGGACTGCGTTTTCGCCCTCGACGACGGGGGTGAACATATCCCTGTGGATAGGCGCGTACTCTGCAAATATTCCTTCGGGGATAGGTCTTGTAGGCGGTACGACCGCGGCGTGATAGGCGAGATAGCAAAGCTCTGCGTCCTTATCGTAGCGGCGGAGTCCCTTGAGGATATATTCTGCCATTATGAGGCACTGGTCTGACGGAGAAAGCTTCGCGCACTCCTCGCAGTGACACCACGCGTCCTCGACGTCGTCTGTCCAGAGATAGTATCTGTGACCCTTCTGTCTGAGTATTTTAGCAAGACCCTCTGCGCGGTCAGACACGATCTCAAGCGCCTCTTTTGACTGAAGGCAGAGGTTGTGATCGTTTGCTCTGTTTCCTACCGTATTAACGCGGAAATATTCGGGATGCTCGGCGAAAAGATCTCTCGGGAGGAGATAGCGCAGAGCGTGAAGCTCGTGCTCGACGAGAATTCCCTCAGCCTCAACCTTTTAAATGAAGGCGCGTCCGTCCTTTTCGAGCCACTCGATATAGTCCTCCATCGTGTTTTTGGTCGTTATGAAATGGAGACCGAGAGTGTTGTAGTTGCCTTTTTAAGAATATCTATCCACTTGTCGCAAGCATCGTGGTAGCGAATAATTATACTTCTTTTAAGTTCGTTCATTTTAATAAAAATCCTTTCGTCATAGAGATTTCATCCAGCGGTGAGAAAGCTCGACCCAGTCCTGCGCCTCGGGGATCACCTGATTTGCAAAGCCCTGACTCGTTGCCTCGTTTGCGAGCGCGCATCCGTGCGGTCCCTTCGGGAAAACGTGAAGCTCGAAGGGAAGTCCCTTCCTTGCATATTCAAGCGCGAGAAGAAGGGGACTTGCAACGGGCACGACTTGGTCGGTGGACGTGTGAAATTCAAAGAGGGGAGTTGCCGTCTCGGGATCTACGTGGTTTTCAAGCGAATAAAGCTCAAGCTCCTCGTCACTCGGACTTGTGTTTCCTGCAAGTTTATTGAACGATCCGCCGTGCGAAGCGCCCTTTTTTGCCGAAATTACGGGATAACCGAGTATCATACCGTTTGGACGGTTAGATCCGAACTCGATGCCCGTCTCCTCGTACACCTCAGGACGGTTCCACATAAGACCGAGCGAGCCTGCAAGGTGTCCGCCCGCCGAAAAGCCTACGGCAAAGATCCTGTCAGGGTTTACGTTATATTCCTCTGCGTGAGTGCGGACGTAGCTCATACCAAGAGACGCGTCACAAAGAGGACGGGGGAATTTTGCCTTTTCCATTACCGAATAGTTAAGAACGAAGGCGTTGTATCCGCGCACGAGATAGGCAAGTGCGATCGGCTCGCCCTCTCTGTCCGCGCAAACGCGCGAATATCCTCCGCCGGGGATAATGAACATTGTATCGCGCGCAGAGCCGCCCGGAATATCGTTTATATAGGCGGTGAGATATACGTCGCTGTCGTCCTCGCGGAGAGGAATTTTCTTTATGATCATAGCACAAGTTCCTTTCGTGAAACCTTTTTAACAATTATATCACCAAAGGTACGCAAAATCAAGCGTTTTGCAAAAAAATAAAGCCGCTTTAATAAGCGGCTTTTCATTTTTATTCGTCTGCGTGATCGTGACCCTCGTGATCCTCCTCAGCCTCTTCCTCCTCGGAAATGGTGAGAACGACCGAACCGTCCTTAACGCCTGCCATGTAGCTGTCAAGATAATCATAGTTATACTTGATCTTTGCCTTACCGGGCTGAATAGCGTAGAGCGAGAGAACGATGAGAGCGAAGATGATGCTGACTACGACGGTGAGCTTCGAGAGCTTCTTGTCAATAGTCTTGCCCTTGCTCTTTCCGAAGAAGGTCTCTGCGCTACCTGCGATAGCACCCGAGAGACGAGCGTTCTTGCTGCTCTGGAAAAGAACTGCGGTTATGAGAAAAACTGATACGATAATGAGTAAAACTCCGATAATGATTTCCATTATATTATATCCTCCTGTGAGCGGCTGTTTTGCCGTATTTAAACGCATTTTGCGTAAATGTTTTTGTAAATATGACCGCCTGCTTTTGCAAGCGGTCAAATGCGGTAGTGGGCCATCAGGGACTCGAACCCCGGACCAACCGGTTATGAGCCGGTAGCTCTGACCAACTGAGCTAATGGCCCGCACGTCGCAGAAAATTTCTGCGTGCTACATATTGTAACATAAAAACGAGCTTTTGTCAATACAAAAAATAGTAAAAAACGAAAAAAATTAAAAAATATACGAAAATAGTTTTGACTTATGGAAACTACCTGTCATTTCGCGCTAAATATCGGCTTTTTTCGGAAAAAGTCGCGTGAAATTGTTGTAGAAAATATCCTCTCTTTCGCTGCTTGAAAGAGGGAGTCTCATAAAGCGAGCAAGCTCCTCCTCTGCGTCCCACATGGGGAAGTCTGTGCCGAACATAAATCTGTCCGTGCCGAAGCGCTCGATTATCTTCATTGCATCGTCGATCGGCAGAAATTCAAGCGAGCTTGATGTGTCGAAATATATTTTAGCGTCCTTTGGTATGCAGTCAAGCTCGCCCCAGCGGCGGTAACCGCCGAAATGAGATGCGATAACTGTAAGCTCGGGAACTCTTTTGAGAACCGTCGCGATCTTCCGGGGAGCAGAATAATCGTATCTGTCGTCTCCTGCGTGGAAGAGGACTACCATATCGCGCTTTGCGATCTCGCGGTACATCTCGATAGCGCGCTCGTCGTCTATATCGAATTTCTGGAAATCGTTGTGGAATTTCACGCCGACGAGTCCAAGCGACCTTGCTCTGTCAAGCTCGCCCGTAATGTCCTCAAAATCGGGGTGCATTGCGCAAAGTCCGACAAACTCAAGCTCGCCACTGCCGCTTGCCTTCTCGCACTCTGCGGCGATAAAATCGTTTATGCTGACTACCTGTGCAGGAGTTGTGGCGGCAGAGCAGACGAGACATCTTTCTGCGCCTATTGCCTTTTCTCTTTCGCAAAGAATTTCAACGTCGGCAGGGTACGCCATTTCGATCTCGTAAAAGCTGCCGATAGATCTCGATGCCTTTTCGGATATTTTGTGAGGGAATATATGTGTATGTGCGTCGGCGATCTTCATTACCTTTACTGCCTTTCAAAACGTGTGTGATGATCTTATATCTGCCCCTGGGCAAAAAACAATCGGCAGATCATCTCTGCCGACAGCTTTTTCTTTAGTTGTTTGCTTCGATGTAAGCGCAAAGCTCGCCAACCGTACGAAGGTTGGGGAACTCCTCCTCGGGGATAGAGAGACCAAACTGCTCTTCAACTATCATGAGGATCTCAACGACATCGAGAGAGTCGGCTCCGAGGTCTTCCATAATGTCAGAGTCTTTCTCGATCTTTTCGACTTCTACGCGCAGCTGCTTAGCAAGTATCTGCGTAAGTTCTTCGAAAATATTCATAAACTATGTATCCTTCCAAATGTTCCGCCAAAGAATATCGTTCCTTAGCGTTCGTATTGTTTTTGGTACTCATACGGCGTACGCATAATTACCTCACTCATTATATATGATTTCGACATAAAAATCAATAGCGAATTCACACAAAACTCGAACTTTTAACACATTATTCACAGATAAAACGCACAAAATCTTTAATTTTGGAAAAATATGTCAGATTTTGCCTGTCGTTTCGAACTGCGAATTGTAGAGTGCGGCGTAAACTCCGCCAAGCTCAAGAAGGGTGTCGTGGTTTCCGCTCTCAATTATTTTACCCTTATCCATAACGATTATCGTGTCCGCGTCGCGCACTGTTGAGAGCCTGTGAGCGACGATTATGCAGGTGCGATCCTTCATTGCCGCGTCCATTGCCTTGCCGAGCAGAGCCTCTGTGCGCGAGTCAACGTTAGAGGTAGCCTCGTCAAGAATGAGGAATGGAGTATCGAGCAAAATAGCTCGCGCGATCGTTATAAGCTGCTTCTGACCTTTTGAAATATTCGATCCGTTTTCGTCTATTACGGTATCGTATCCGTCCGGCAGACTCATTATAAAATCGTGGACGTTTGCCGTCCTTGCGGCGGCAACGACCTCCTCGTATGTGGCGTTGTCACGACCGTAGGCGATGTTATCGCGCACAGTTCCCGCAAAGAGCCACGTGTCCTGAAGAACCATCGCGAACGAGCGTCTGACCTCTGACATCGGCGCGCACTTTGTGTTCACTCCGTCGAGGCGTATCTCACCGCTTTGAGGATCGTAGAAGCGCATAAGCAGATTTATGATCGAGGTCTTTCCGCAGCCTGTCGCGCCTACGAGGGCGATAGTCTGCCTCTTTTTCGCGCTTATATTTATATTATGAAGAACTTCTCTGTCCTCAACGTACGAAAACGACACGTTATCAATCTCAAGATTACCCGACTCACCGTCCGAGAGATGCACGGTCGCGCTATCGTCGCGCGGCTCGCACTCCTCGTCAAGCAGACGGAATATTCTCGATCCTGCCGATATTGCCGACTGTATATCGCTGATTATGTTCGCGGTCTCGTTTATCGGCCCTGAAAATCTTCTTGCGTACTGTATGAAGGAGGAAAGCGCGCCTATTGTGAACATCGCGCCCGCCGCCGAATTTTTCGTCGTTATATAGACGAGGATTCCGAGCATTCCGATAAGAGAGAGGGTGATATTGTTTATAAAGTTGACCGAGGGACCGAGTATGCACGCCTGATAGTCGGCGTTTCGCTCGGCGTTTATCGCCTCGTCGTTGTGCCTATCAAAGCGCTCGATCATAACCTTTTCCTTGGAGTATGCGCGGATCGTTTTCTGACCCGAAAGCATCTCCTCGGCGTATCCGTTAAGCTCGCCGTACTTGCGCGAGCGGTAGGAAAAGAGCGGTCTTACCTTTTTAACTCTGTATCTTGAGAAGAATATCAGCGCAGGTACTGTGATAAGGAATATGAGCATAAGTATCGGCGCGATAGAGAACATCTGAACGGCGCAGACGACTACCGTTATAACGCCCGATATGACATGAACGAGATCGTTCGACAGGGACGCGTTGACGACGTTTATATCGTATGTCAGTCTGCTCACAAGGTCACCTGACTGATTTTTGTCAAAATATCCGACGGGCAGATCGCACAGATGCTCGAAAACGTCCTTTCTCATACGGTATGTAACGCTTCTACTGAGCGAGATCATAATAATTGAAAGGAGATAGGAAAGTCCTGACGAGGCGGCGTAAAAGACTATCATAAGCCCTGCGTAGAAGAGAACTCTCTCCATATTGGGCGCGCCCGAGTCTCCGATAGCGTCGATCGCTCTTCCCGAGAGCATAGGTCCCATAAGCGAGAGCATATTCGAGCATATCATCAGAATCGCGGCGAGAAGAAGCGCCTTTTTATGCGCAAAAAGGTACTTCATTATTCGCGAAATAACCGATTTCTTCGACATTTTTACGCCTTCGTCACGCGAAGGATTGTTGTCAACGCGCGCAAAGCGTGGGCCGTGCATTCTATCCAAGATAGACACCTCCCATCTGCGCCTTTGCGGTCTCTCTGTAATATCCGCACGAAAGGAGAAGCTCCTCGTGGCTGCCGAGACCGATCACCTCTCCCTTGTCGAGAACGAGTATAAGATCGGCGTGCATTATAGAGCTGACGCGCTGTGAAACGATAAAGGTGGTCGTGTCTGCGTAGTTTTCTTTTATCGCGCGGCGAAGAGCGGCGTCGGTCTTGTAGTCAAGCGCCGAGGACGCATCGTCGAGAATGAGTATCTCGGGCTCTCCCGCGAGTGCGCGCGCGACTGTAAGGCGTTGCTTCTGACCTCCGCTGAGGTTTGCACCCTTGATGTCGAGCATATAGTCGGTCTTTTCGGGATACTCGTTTACAAATCCCGATGCCTGCGCGTGCCCAAGTGCTACGTCAAGTCGCTCGGGTGATATATCGCGACCGAATGAGACGTTTTCCTTTATCGTGTCGCACATAATAAAATCGTTCTGGAATACGCTTCCGAATCTGTCGCGAAGAGCCTTCGTGGGCATATCCTTTACGTTTATTCCGTCAATTTTTATCTCGCCCTCGGTGGTGTCGTAAACGCGCATAAGCAGGGATATAAGCGTGCTCTTTCCGCTTCCCGTAGATCCGAGAATACCGAGAGTTTCGCCCTTTTTGAGCGAGAACGAGAGATTTTTAAGCACGGGCGGACCTCCGTAAGAGAAGGTGACTCCCGAAAATTCAACGTGGGGTGCGTCCTCCGTCTTTTCGGGCGCGTCCTTGTACTCGTCAACCCACAGACTCGGCTCGGATTCAAGAACCGCAGTTATACGCTTCATTCCTGCTGAACCGTTCGAGTAGCTGGCGAATATTCTCGTCGTCATCATCATTGCGTTTGAAATTATCGTGAAATAGCTGATAAATGCGATGATATTTCCCACCGAGCTGTGACCGCCGCGAATCATAAGCGCGCCGACCACGATGACCGCCGAGAGTCCCGTGTTAAGAGTGAGGGTTATCAGCGGATTTGTTGCCGCAACCATCAGATTTGCCTTCTTTTCACGAGCGATTGCTTCCTTATTTACTTTATCGAAGCGCTCTTTTTCACGCTCGCTACGGCAAAGCGCCTTTATTATGCGTACGCCCGACGTGTTTTCGCGTACGACCTTTACAAGCTCGTCGGTCGCCTTGTGCTGCTCACCGTAAAGCGGAATACTCTTTTTCGTCATACGGACGGTGAATATCGCAATAAAGGGGAGAGTGCAGAGAAGGGTGAGCGTGAGGAAGGGATCCTGTATAAGAGTGACTGCAAGTCCACCGATGAAAAGTATGATCGCGCGTATCGTCATTCTCTGAAGCATATTGACCATTCCGTGAACGTTATACGTGTCGGTCGTTATTCTCGACTCGAGCGAGGAGATCGAGAAGGCGTCTATCTGCGATGCGTCGAGATAGGAGATCTTTTCAAAAAGATCGTGACGCAGCGCCCTTATGCAGCGCGAGGAAACCTTTGATGCCGAGCGGTTTGCAAGTATGTTGAAAAGAAGCGCGCAGGACGAGCAGGCGATCATAAGCACGCCGAAAAAGACGACCGCGCCCACGTCCTCTGTGGGAATTACGTCGTCTATCATTGTCGCAAGGATCCAAGGAATGAAAAGATCCATAATTGTACCGATCGCTTTTATCGTTAAAGCACCGGCTATCCGTTTCTTGTACGGACTAAGATATCTCAGAAGAGTTTTCATAGTTTTCGGAAAACCTTCGGGAAAAGCTTTCCACGCCTTTCAGAATTTTATTTTGGGGAAACTTTTTGAAAAAAGTTTCCCCAAACCCCTTCAAAAACTTTACTTGAAAGTGGATTTGGATAAATCACTCAGCTGTGCTGCGATTTCACCCAATTATAACACAAAAAAGACCAAAGCGCAAGTCTTTGGTCTTAAAATGTTTTCCTTTATATTCTAACTTAGTCAGTTACGTAAGGAAGAATAGCGATTACACGTGCGCGCTTGATAGCGATTGCAAGCTCACGCTGATGCATAGCGCAGGTTCCGGTGACACGTCTGGGGAGGATCTTGCCTCTGTCAGAAGTGAACTTACGGAGCTTTGCAGCATCCTTGTAATCTATGAAGTTTGCGGTCTTGTCAGCGCAGAACTGGCAAACCTTTTTTCTCTTGCGATTGTTAGCGTTCGGGCGAGCGGGCTTTACAGCAGGAGCTGCCTGAACTTCCTTTTCGTTATCCATTTATGAAACCTCCTTAATTATTGTGTCAGAACGGGAGATCGTCGTCGTTCGGGATATCCTCGAATCTCGGAGCGTCAGCGTCCTGAGTGGAAAACGACGGTGCGCCGTAGCTTTCCGGTGTGTACTGCGCATTTCCACCTCTGGATGCAGGAGACTCACCCTTCGAATCAACGAAGTTGATCTCGTCTGCAACTACGTCGGTAGCGTAGCGCTTCTGATTGTTTTGATCCGTCCAGGATCTGGTCTGGATGGATCCGATTACGCAAATCGAGCTTCCTTTACGGAAGAAACGGGAAACAAACTCTGCCTGGTTTCTCCAAGCGACGACGTTGATAAAATCAGCCTGCTGTGCGCCTTCTGCAGACGTGCGGCGATTTACCGCTACCGAGAAAGTGCATACCGTAATACCCGACGAGGTCTGTTTGAGCTCGGGGTCAGCAGTGAGACGTCCGCCTATAATTACCTTATTGAGATTGAAGTTAGCCATTTTTTATACCATCCTTTCAAATAAACGGTAATGTTTATTCCCTTATTCGGGTTTTCTTACTACGATAGAACGCATAACGCCTTCGGTAATGCCGAAGATTCTTTCAAGCTCTGCAACGAAATCGGGCGTAGCGCTGAAATCCATCTGAACGTAGTATCCTTCGCTCATATCGTTGATGAGATAAGCGAGCTTTCTCTTGCCAATTTCCTTAACCTCGGGCGCAGCCGTGTTGGATGCGATGAGATCGGAGAACTTGGTAACGAGAGCAGCTGTTGCTTCCTCGGTAAGAGTAGCATCGAGGACGAATACGGTTTCATACTTGTTAACTGCTTTTTCCATTATTTACACCTCCCTATGGACATAAGACCGCAAGCCTCTTTGAATTTTTATTTACCTGCGGTAAGGAGAAGTTCGTTTTCTCTGTGTTACGGTATCACAGATACATAACGATACTCCGGTAGGGTATTGTAGCACACTTTCGACCCTTTGTCAATAGTAAAATCACTATTTTTTTGCTTTTTATATAATAAATTATATATAACGGGCGTTTTTCAGCGCTTTTCTTCTCTTTTAAAGCTCTTCTGATACTGCTTCGGGGTCAGTCCGACAGTCTTTTTGTATTATTTGCAATTTTTCGGCAAATACTAAGAAAAAACAAGGCGAAAGGATTTTTATTATGACCGAAGAAGCAAAAATGCTGGAAAGCATCAGACAAAACGTTGAAATGGGGATAGACGGCATCAACGCCGTCAGAAAAAAGGTAAAAAGCGAGGAATTTCTCACCCTTCTTGATAAGCAGAGAGGGGAGTACAGAAATATTCTGACCGAAACGTCGAGCAGACTCAACGATATAGGCGGCGCTGTCGAGGGCAAGAAGAGCGCTTCGCAGATGTACGCAAGAGTGGTATCGGGAGCAAAGAGTCTCGTCTATTCGAGCGACTCGGAAATTGCCGAGGATATGATAAAGGGAACGTCGTCGGGAGTGACTAAAATAACGAGATGTCTTAACGACTCGTGCGAGCTGTCTCCCTCGACTCGCGGATTTGTCGAAAAACTTGTGAAAACCGAAGAAAAAAACATCGAAGATCTGAAGAAATTTCTTTAATTTTGCCATATTAAAATAATAAAATATTTATTGACAAAGACAAGCGCGTATGTTATAATGTAAAAGGTGAGTATATCACCGCATTTTTAGCGTGTTTTTTGTGACTGACGGATAAGCGGTTTACCGCGGGGGAGCAAAAATCATAACACGCCTTACGCCGACCGTCTGGGCAGTTCTTACCTCATAACAGGCGAGAACTGCCCTTTTTTGATTTCTATTCGGATCGGGCGGCAAAAAATAAAAAAACAAAGAGGTTGAAAGATGAAAAAGGTTGCAATCATTATGGGCAGCGACAGCGATCTTCCCAAGGTCGAGGGCGCGATAAGCACGCTTGAAAAGTACGGTATCCCCTTCGAGGTACATATCTTCTCGGCGCACAGAACTCCCGAGGAGGCAAGAGCATTCGCTCTTTCTGCAAAGGATAACGGCTTTGGCGCGATAATCGCGGCGGCAGGCAAGGCGGCGCATCTTGCGGGCGCTATTGCGGCAAACACTATTCTTCCGGTTATCGGTATTCCGATCAAGGCTTCTGCCCTTGAGGGAATCGACGCGCTTCTTTCTACCGTTCAGATGCCCGCGGGCATTCCGGTTGCGACCGTCGCTATCGACGGCTCTGCAAACGCGGCTATCCTTGCGGCACAGATAATAGCAGTTTCGGACGAGGAGCTTTCAGAGCGCCTTGCAAACGCTCGCGCGGCGGCTTCTGCGGCAGTTCTTGCAAAGGACGCAGAGATAAGCGCAAAATATAATAAATAATCAAAACGGACGAGGTCGGCTCTTTTTAAGGGCTGACCGCTTCGTGTTTTTTTAACTTGGTAAACAACCCGACAAAACGAGAAAGGATATACTGTATGGGCGGATTTTTCGGAGTCGTTTCAAAGAGAGACTGCGTGCTTGACGTTTTCTTTGGAACAGACTATCACTCTCACCTCGGCACTGTAAGCGGCGGTATGGCAGCCTTCAACGAGGCCGACGGATTTCAGAGATCAATACACAATCTTCAGAACACGCCTTTTAGAACGAAGTTCGATTCCGACCTTCGCGAGCTTCGCGGAAACGCGTGCATCGGCTGTATAAGCGACACAAGTCCCCAGCCTCTGCTTCTGCACTCGCGTCTTGGCAAATACGCTATTATAATGGTTGGCGCGATAAAGAACGCAAAAGAGCTTATAGACGAGCTTATAAACAGCGAGGGAATTTATCTTTCGGCAATGGGCGGCGGAAAAACGAACGTCACCGAGCTTCTCGGAGCGCTTATAAACCACGGAAGCGATTTCGTTGAGGGAATAAAGTACGCACAGAGCAGGATCAAGGGCTCGGCGTCTCTTATCATTCTCACCGAGAAGGGAACTATTATAGCGGCGCGCGACGCACTCGGCAGAACTCCCGTTATGATAGGCAAGGCAGAGGACGGCTTCTGCGTGACGTTTGAATCATTTGCGGCAACAAAGCTCGGATATGAGGACTACAAGGAGCTTGGACCGGGCGAGATCGTTGAGATCAGCGCAGACGGGGTAAAGCAGCTCGCCGCACCCGGCAAAAAGAAAAAGATATGCGCATTCCTCTGGTCATACTACGGATACCCCACCTCGTGCTACGAGGGAGTAAACGTTGAATGTATGCGTAACAAAAATGGAGAAATAATGGCAAGACGAGATGCAAAGAACGCTCTTGGCGCAGGAGTTGACCTCGTTTGCGGCGTTCCCGATTCGGGTATCGCACACGCGGTCGGATATTCTAACGAAAGCCATATTCCGTACGCAAGACCGATAATAAAATATACACCCACATGGCCGAGAAGCTTCACGCCGACCGACCAAAAGGTGAGAAGCCAGATAGCGAGGATGAAGCTCGTTCCCGTTCACGATCTGATAAGAGAAAAGAAGCTTCTTTTCGTTGACGACTCGATAGTCCGCGGAACGCAGATGAGCGAGACGGCAGAATTCCTTTACGATCACGGCGCAAAGGAGGTACATATCCGCTCGGCTTGTCCGCCGGTCATGTACGGATGTAAATATCTGAACTTCTCGCGAAGCACTTCCGAGCTTGAGCTGATAGCACGCAGAGTTATCCGCGAGCTTGAGGGCGAGGAGGGCGAAAAGTATATGAGCGAGTATTCAAGTCCCGATACAGAGAGAGGAAAGAAGCTTCGCGCGGTAATTTGCGAGAAGCTCGGCTTTGATTCGGTTGAGTTCCAGTCGATAGAAGGACTCATCGAGGCTATCGGACTCCCTGCAAGTGAGGTCTGCACCTATTGTTGGGACGGCAAAGAGGACTGAAATTTCAGGTAAAGTTTTTGAAAGAGCGCGAGACAACTTTTTCCAAAAAGTTGTCTCGCAATAAGTAAAGTTTTTGAAAGGGTTTGGAAAAACTTTTTACAAAAAGTTTTCCCAAGAAAGAGGAAATAAAAATGCATTCTAATTCGAGATCTGAAAGTTACGCAGCGGCAGGCGTTGATATTACTGCCGGATATAAAGCGGTCGAGCTTATGAAAAAGCACATCGCACGTACCAAGAACGAGGGCTGTCTCGACGACGTCGGAGGATTCGGCGGCTGCTTCGGACTTCCCGTAGCGGGAATGGAAGAGCCCGTGCTCGTTTCGGGTACCGACGGATGCGGAACAAAGGTAAAGATGGCTATCCTTATGGATAAGCACGACACTATCGGTATAGACGCGGTTGCAATGTGCGTAAACGATATTATCTGCTGCGGCGCAAAGCCCCTCTTCTTCCTTGACTATATCGCTTGCGGAAAGAATATTCCCGAGAAGATCGCCGCTATCGTCGGAGGTGTTGCGGAGGGCTGCGTTCAGTCGGGCGCGGCGCTGATCGGCGGCGAGACGGCAGAGCATCCCGGTATGATGCCCGTGGAGGAATACGACCTTGCAGGATTTGCAGTCGGTATCGTTGATAAGAAAAAGATCCTCGATAATACAAAAATGGCAGAGGGCGACGTTGTTATCGCACTTGCATCGAGCGGCGTTCACTCGAACGGATTCTCGCTCTGCCGTAAGGTTTTCGATATAGACAAAAATCCCGATAGCCTTTACACTCCTTGCGACGCGCTCGGCGGAAAGTCGATCGCAGAGACCCTTCTCACTCCTACTAAAATCTACGTCAAGAGCATTCTCGCGCTTCTTGAAAAGGTTGACGTAAAGGGAATCTCGCATATCACAGGCGGCGGATTTTATGAGAACATTCCGAGATCCATTCCCAAGGGTCTCACCGCGAAGATCGACAAGAGCGCTGTAAAGGTGCTTCCCATCTTCGATCTTATCGCAAAGACGGGCAATATCCCCGAGAGAGATATGTTCAACACCTACAATATGGGCGTTGGTATGAGCATAACAGTCCCCGCAAACGAAGTCGAAGCAGCGCTTGAGATACTCAGAGCAAACGGTGAGGATGCTTACGTTATCGGCGAGATCGTTAAGGGCGACGAGGGCGTTATCTTTTGCTGATAACGCTTGAAACAGGAGTCAGAACAAATGAAAAATAATGCTAAGGTAAAGGTCGCGGTATTGGTGTCGGGCGGCGGAACTAATCTTCAGGCTATAATAGATGCGACACTTGCAAACGTTATAAAAAGCGCGGAGATATCTCTTGTCGTTTCCAACAATCCTTCGGCTTACGCTATAACAAGAGCGCAGAACGCGAATATTCCCGTGGAAATAATTTCTAAGAAGGAATGTGGCTTGCAGGAGGTCTTTGAGGAAAAGCTTGTCGCTACGCTTGGGAAGAATGGAATAGAGCTTATAGTCCTCGCGGGAGTTATGAGCATCCTCAGTGCAAGCTTTACGAGACGTTACGACCGCAGAATAATCAACGTTCACCCTTCGCTTATCCCGTCGTTTTGCGGAAAGGGATTTTATGGACTT
>JAZSKY010000046.1:0-27991 GCA_045535095.1 Eubacteriales bacterium
GGAAGAACAAGCCCATTGTGTATATCACGAAAACGCGAGATTTCGCGAGGATTTGCGAGAAAATAAAAGAAAATCGGAGGTTCGTTATGAACCTCCGATTTTGGTCTGAGTGACAAGACTTGAACTTGCGGCCTCTACCACCCCAATAAAACAGCCCTCGACTTTTTCGCAAAACGTATTTACACGGACGGTTTTTAGTGATATAATGTAGAAAACAAATCTACTTTACGGGAGATGGTCACCATTAAAGTTTGCGTATTACAAGCGAAATATTCCTTTGACGAAAAAGAAGCCGATAAATGCTTTGAGGGCTTAATGGAGCTTCTTGAAAAAGCAGAGATTTCTGTTATTGAATAAATTTCATAAAACAAAAACCGACGGCAATCCGTCGTTTTTTATTATTTTTCACTTAATTACTCGGTTCTCAGAGCAACAACGGGATCCTTCTTTGCCGCGCTTCTCGAGGGGATAATTCCCGAGAAGAGGGTGAGGAGTACGCTGATGATAACGAGAATGATCGCAGCCTGCCAAGGCAGGAATGCGCGGAGATTTTCGAGTCCTGTGAGCGCGCGGAGGATAAGGTTGATCGGTATGCAGAGCAGGTATGTGACGGTCACGCCGAGGAGTCCCGAGGTGAATCCGACTATCATAGTCTCTGCGTTGAACATACTCGAAACGTTGCGCTTCGACGCACCGATTGCGCGCAGGATTCCGATCTCCTTCGTTCTTTCCTGAACCGAAATAAGGGTTATAACGCCGATCATTATCGAGGAAACTACGAGCGAGATAGCAACGAACGCGATAAGAACGTAGGTGATCGCATTGATTATCGTGGTTATCGAGGACATCATAATTCCCACAACGTCGGTGTATTCGAGCTTGTCGGCATCGCTTGCCTGCGCGTTGTAGTCGGCAATGAATTTCTCGATTGCGTCCTTGGACTCAAAGTCCTTTGCGTAGAAGTTTATCGACGCGGGACGCGCAGATTCTATCGCATCAAGCTCGTCAAGCACGCTTTCGTAGGTTGCATCGATCTGCGGAGCCATACTGTAAAGAGTCTCCTCGATCATAATGAAGTCCTCGTCCTCTGCCGAGAGCGATCCGAGAATGCTTATAAAGATCTCCTCGTTGACCTCAAGCTCAAGAAGAGATGCGGACATACCGTTATATATCTGAGTCATAGCGCCTTCGCCTGCAAGACTAACGAGACCTTTGACGGGGAAGGGCATCTGCTCGCTCGCCTCAACGCCCATAAGCGCGGTGTAGATGTGCGACACGCCGAGGGAGGGGAGAAGCATTATAAAGTTGTCGGGAGTGATCTGCACCTTGTTCTGCGTCATAGCGCTCAGAACGGTGAATATTCCTGCCGTTTCGGTGGGATTATTTGCAAGTGCCGCCGCGAGCATTCCTTCAAGTATCTGTGCCTGCGCCTCGGCGGGCATAAGCATAAACATACCGATAAAGTTTTCCTCGGTGACGGTAAGCTGCGCCGAAAATTCGGGGTTGGTCTTGATCATTTCGGTCATATAGGCGTAGAACTGCTCCATGGTGGAGTCGTCTATCTTGCTGATGAGATCGCCTATGTTTTCGGGAGTGTAGCGAGTTCTCTCGAAGGGGATACCCGTCAGCACGTTGACGTTGGGCGTCAGCTTCTGCTGAGCGATAACCGCGCTCTTAGAGGTCTCCTCAAGAACGTAGTCGGTAAGAGCCTTGGTGTAACCGACGACTCCCGAGATAGAGGTTGCCGAAGCGCCCTCCTTCGGACGGAGAATACCCGAGATCTTCAGCTCAACTCCGTTGCTCGTTACGAAGGAGTTCTGATCGTACAAGGGATTCTGACGCATATCGGACCAGATGGGGTACGTAACTCCGTTATACTCGTAGGTGTTAGATGAGGAAGTGTAGAAATCGGACGAGATAAGCAGACGGAATTTCATATTAAGGAAATAATCAAATCCGTACGGATCCATCGGCGCGGAATCGTACTCGCCGTTTGTCATAAGCGCGTTCATTATATCGTCAAGCTCGTCCTGAGGGAGTACGCCGAGCATATAAAGAGCCATTTTGCTTATCGAGTTGTTCGAGTTCACAACGAGAACGACCTCGTTTGCCGCGCTCGGCCAGTTACCCGCGATAACGTCGTACTGCTGATCAAGGAGAGCCTGATTGTTTATCATCTCCGAGAAAACGTCCATTCCGCCCGACATTGCCGCCATTTCCGAAAGTCCCGCAAAGGACGATCCCATACTGTTTAGCATGTCCTCCATGCCGATCTTGACGCTTCCGTCTGCGTTATAGATCTGCATATCGTAGTCGTACGTGTACTGAACGTCGCTGACGTAGTCCTTTATATCGTCGTAATTCTTGTCGAGATATACCTTGAAGGCCTCGAGGTTGTTGTCAACCGTGGACGCCATTGCCTGCATCATCGTGCCGAGCGAGTCGTCAACGTAGATCATTCCCGAATCCTTGTGGTCGGTGGTGTCCGAAACGCTCGTCATTGCCGAGAGCATTGCCGACATATCCTGCGTTTTCTGCTGAATAGAGAGGGGATATGCCGAGAGGGTATCCTCCTGCACCTGCGCGATGAACGCGCTGATTCCCTGCGAAACCGCAAGAATGAGAGCGATACCGATAATTCCTATGCTTCCTGCAAAGGAGGTAAGGACTGTACGCGCGCGTTTTGTCATAAGGTTGTTAAAGGAGAGCGAAAGCGCGGTCCAGAAGGACATTGACGGCTTTTTCTCCTTGTCTTTTTTCTTCTTTTTGACGGGAGCCTTGGGAGCTTCCTTCTCCGCGCTCTCCTTTTCGGGGGAGTTGTAGGGGAGGGAAGGATCGAAGGGAGCGCTGTCGCTTACCATAAGTCCGTCACGCAGACGAACGATTCTCGTTGAATACTGCTCTGCAAGCTCGGGGTTGTGCGTTACCATTATAACGAGACGCTTTTCGGATACCTTTTTGAGTATATCCATAACCTGAACGCTCGTTACGCTGTCAAGCGCGCCGGTCGGCTCGTCCGCAAGCAGAATATCGGGATCGTTTACAAGTGCGCGCGCAATGGCAACTCTCTGCATCTGTCCGCCGGACATCTGGCTCGGCTTCTTGTGGAGCTGATCGCCGAGTCCGACCATCTCGAGAGCTTCCTTTGCTCTCTTCTTTCTCTCGTGTCTCGACACGCCCGAAAGTGTAAGGGCAAGCTCGACGTTTGAAAGAACGCTCTGGTGCGGAATGAGATTGTAGCTCTGGAAAACGAATCCTATCGAGTGATTTCGGTAGGTATCCCAGTCGCCGTCCTTGTAATTCTTGGTCGAAACGCCGTTTATAACGAGATCGCCGCTCGTATATCTGTCAAGACCGCCGATTATGTTGAGAAGAGTAGTCTTTCCGCAGCCTGACGGTCCGAGGATAGACACAAATTCGCTCTTTCTGAAGGCGAGCGAAACGCCTCTAAGAGCCTTGGTTTCAAGGTCTCCTATGTGATAGTCCTTTGTAATGTTAGTTAGTTCAAGCAATTTTACAAACCTCTTAAAAATAATCTGTATATAGATTATAGCAAGAGGTTGTGTATTTATCTCATACAATATTTGATGTTTTTGTAAACAGATACAAGAGAATTTGTATATAAAGGGCGATAAAAGGCGTAAAATTATTCAAAGCATACTTGAATGTTACTGTAAAATATGGTAGAATACCGATATACTCAAAGAAACGGAGAACTCTTATGAATATAACGAAAGACGTAAAATACGTTGGTGTAAACGACAGAGAAATCGACCTTTTCGAGGGTCAGTATGACGTTCCAAACGGAATGGCGTACAATTCGTACGTTATAATAGATGAAAAGATCGCGGTCATGGACAGCGTAAGCGAGGGCTTTGGCGAGGAGTGGCTTGAAAACATCAAAAAAGAGATCGGCGACAGAGCAGTTGACTACCTCGTTGTTCAGCACATGGAGCCTGACCACTCGGCAAGCATCGCCACGCTGACAGACGCGTACCCCGAGGCGAAGATCGTTTCGTCCGCCCGCGCGTTTACAATGATGAAAAACTTTTTCGGCGAGGACTTTGCCGACAGAAGAGTAGTCGTAGGCGAGGGCGACACCCTCACCCTCGGCACGCACGAGCTTACCTTTATCGGCGCACCGATGGTGCACTGGCCCGAGGTTATCGTCACCTACGATAAGACGGACAAGATACTCTTTTCTGCCGACGGATTTGGCAAATTCGGCGCGCTTGACACCGATGAGGACTGGGCGTGCGAGGCAAGACGCTACTATTTTGGAATCGTTGGAAAGTACGGAGTTCAGGTTCAGGCTCTTCTCAAAAAGGTGTCTGCGCTCGGTATAGAGATAATCTGTCCTCTCCACGGGCCCGTTCTTTCCGAAAATCTCGGATATTATATCGGACTTTACGATACCTGGTCGAGCTACGGCGTTGAGAGTGACGGCGTTGTTATCGCGTACACCTCGGTTTACGGAAATACGAAAAAGGCGGTCGAGCTTCTTGCAAAGGCCCTTGAAGAAAAGGGAGTTAAGGTTACATTAAACGATCTTGCAAGATGCGATATGGCAGAGGCTGTCGAGGACGCGTTCCGCTACGGAAAGATCGTCCTTGCGACCACGACCTATAACGGCGACATTTTCCCCTTTATGAGAGAGTTCATATCCGATCTCGTTGAAAGAGGATACAGAAACAGAACGGTCGCTCTTATCGAAAACGGAAGCTGGGCACCTGTTGCCGCACGCAAGATGCGCGATATGCTTGCCCCTTGCAAGGATATTTCCTTTGCGGAGACCGCTGTTAAGATAAATTCCGCTATGAGCGAGCAGAACAAAGAAGAGATCAAGGCTCTTGCAGATGAGCTTTGCTAAAAATAAATTTTAGGAGTTTTGCTGTGTTTAACACCAAAAACAAACTAAAAAGGCTGGTTTTTATAACGGTTTCGCTCGTTTTCGTAATATTGTCCGTCGGATGCTCTAACCCTGATATAGGCAAAGAGACCCCACAGATTCCCGAGGGCCCCGAGACCCCGAAGGTCGAGACACCCTTCTACGGAGCCGATCCGTTTATTATGTTCTGGGAGGGCAAATATTACCTCTATCCCACTGCGCAGGGGCCAAACGATTTTCAGAACGGCTACAAGGTTTACGTTTCAGAGGACCTTGAGTCCTGGGAGTGCAAGGGATACGCCCTTCACGAAAGCGACGTAATGGGCGAAAGCGGCTTCTGGGCGCCCGACGTTATGCACCGCGACGGCAAATTCTATATGGTATATACCGCAGACGAGCATATCGGAATCGCAGTAGCCGACAGTCCGCTCGGTCCGTTCAGACAGACTAAGGAGAAGTGGCTTTCCGAGGCAAGCGCCATTGACGGACACTTTTTTACCGACGATGACGGAACTGTATATCTTTACTACGTCCGTTTTGATAGAGGAAACAAGATATACGCGTCAAAGCTTTCGGACGATCTTATGACGCTTGACGAAGAAAATGAAGTCCTCCTCATTTCCGCTGAGGACGAGTGGGAAACGCGCGACGGGAGCGTCGTCGAGGGCGCGTTCGTTATAAAGCATAACGGACTCTACTACCTTTCCTATTCGGCAAACAACACAAGCAGCCCCGACTACGCGATCGGATACGCAGTCTCCGAAAGTCCGATGGGACCTTTCAGAAAGTTCGAGGGCAACCCGATACTGAAAAGAACTGAAAACGTTGTGGGAGTCGGACATCACAGCTTCGCACGCCTCGGCGAAAACAAGTGGGTTTGCGCATATCACAGCCATTTCTCGCCCGATCAGTTTAAGCCGAGACGAGTCAGAGTTGACTTTGCCGAGTTCGTAAAGGACGAAAAGGGCGGAGACGATATTCTCGTTATAAACGGACCTACCGAGGACTAAAAGATGATAGCAGTTATTCAAAGAGTTGAGAGATCGTCTGTTGCAGTTGAAGGGAAAACGGTCGGTGAGTGCGAAAAGGGACTTGCGATACTCCTTGGCGTTGACGAGGGCGACACCGAAAAGGACGCGGACGTCCTTGCTGCCAAAATATCAAAGCTTCGCATCTTTTCGGACGAAAACGGAAAAATGAACCTCTCCGTGACCGACGTCGGCGGCTCCGCACTCGTTATTTCGCAGTTTACTCTGCTTGCCAACTATGCAAAGGGTAACCGCCCCGACTTTTTCGGCGCGGCAGCACCCGATGCGGCAAACGGTCTTTACGAGTATTTTTGCGACAGCTTTGGCGCTCTTATCGGCAGAAGTGTCGGACGGGGCGTGTTCGGTGCGGATATGCTTTGCACCTTTGTCAACGACGGACCTGTCACGATCGTTATGGATAGCAAGGTTCTTCTCAAAAAATAATACTTAATTGTAAATTTACAGTCAAAACAGCGTTTTGCCCCTTGCAAATCGCTGTTTTTTGTGTTAATATAATAATGAATAATTATCACTTAATGATATAACTTAAAATATACATAAATTCCAGAGGAAGTATGCGTATGGACTGCATAAAAACCAAAAAAAGTAAAAAAAGACGGGTGTTTGGCGCGCTCGCGATCCTTTGCGCGCTCGCAACCCTTCTTGGAATAATATCAATCGCCTTTTCGATGTTTTCTTCTCCCGAGCTGTCCGCGGCAGGCGAGTTTGACAGCATATATATCGACGGAACGGGCATAGTTGACTATCACGGCGCGCAGTATAGCGTTGACGAGAACGGAAACGTATGGGAAGAGATCGACGACACTATCCGCCTTGTTGGAAGAAGAATAGGTGCAAGGCTTCTTGCCGTTTACAGTGACACTCTTTACGTTCTGACCGAAAAGGACGGAGAATATTCTGTTTCCCAAATATCCTGCGAGGACGGAAAGCTCTCGAAGTCGGTCTCGCTCGGAAAAGATGAGGTCTGCGCCTTCTCTATGGCAGACGCAGGCATCTATTATATGGCAGGGCGAAAGATCTTCCTTGCAGAAGGCAAAAAATCGAGCGAGGTGCTGAACCTTTCGGGACTTGTTTACGTCTGTGACGAGGGCCACGAGCATGGCTGCGAGGACGGAGCGTCTCCCGCTTCCGCAAAGAGCTTCAGTATTTACACAGAAAATTCGATCCTTCTTCACTCGGAAAACCCGAATTATATTGAGGAAACCGACGATAACGCGGCGCTTCTTACCGATAACAGCAAATACATATCCTTCGTTTACGATTTTTCAAACGGAAGTCTCGCAAGATTCCTTGAAAACACAGACGAGGGCTCGGTATCTACCTTAAACACTACCGAAAAGATTACTCTTAACGGAGTTACCGTTCCCTTTGATAAGTATCCGCCCTCTACCTCTTATTTTACCAAAAACGGAAGAGCGTGTACCTGCCACAACAGAAACAAGTGTCTTAACAATGCGTCGCCCTGTAACTGCGTGCGCTATCTTTCGAGCATCGGCGAAGGCAATATCGACCTTGCGGCAACACAGTGCTTCGGCTTTGCGAGATACTGTCAGTATAAAATTTTCGGATATTTCGATTCCTCGTCCAATATGTCCAAGTTTGATAACGGACTCGGAAGCTCGGCGTGGAAGAGCGGCACGTTTACTGCAAGTAAGCTTAAGGATATGCTCCTTGAAAACGGAGCGGGCGGACATTTCCGTACAAACGGACACTCGCTTTTCGTAATTTCGGTCAATGCAACCGGATTTACCACCTATGAGTGCAATACAAGTAATAAGGACTGCAAGGTCTATACGCGTAACTGGACTTGGGCGACCTTCTACGATTACACCAAATCGAGAGGAATAGACTACTACAAGATACCCAAGTCGTTCAAAAACCCCGTCGCGGGCGGCGAGGTATCCTATCCTACCGGTGAATATCTCATCGAGGCAGACGGAGGACTCCGTCTCAGAAAGTCGGCGTCCACCGGCGCAGAGATCCTCGCAACCATTCCCAACGGCACGCTCGTTGCAATAAGCGAGACCGTCAAGATAGACGGAGCAAGCACTAACGCTTGGTGGGGAAAGACCACCTACGGCGGAAAGACCGGTTGGATAAGTCTTGACTACGCAACCCTCCAGTCTAAAATAACCGGAATAAAAATAGTCACTCTGCCAAACCGAGTGACCTTCAACCAGGACGATGCCTTCTCCTACGAGGGACTTGAAATAACCCTTCAGTACGCGAACGGAACGTCGTCAAGTGCGCTTTCCTCGGGATTTACAGTAAGTGTTCCCAATATGTCGAAGACGGGCGTGTACGACGTCAAGGTAAGCTTCTCAAGTTATAGCGCGACCTACGAAATAACGGTCAAGAGTGCGGCAATTCTGCCCGAAAAGATAACCTTTGACCGTCCTACGATAACGATAATGACGGGCGGCGAATTCGTCCCTGCGTTCGGCATCGACTACGACGTTCTCCCCAAGGAAACGCACGATAAGACGGTCGAGTGGACGGTAGTCAGCGGCGGCCACCTCGTTTCGGTAGATAAGACGACGGGTGTCGTTACCGCGGTCAAGGCGAGCAGCAGCTTTGTCGAGGGATATGCGACGATACGCGCCGCGTGTCTTGCAGAGGACGCAGAGGGTAAGCGCGTAAACGTTTACAGCGACTACGTTGTAGAGGTAATCAGAGCGACCGACAACGGAGAATGGAGCCAGAGCGCTTCCAATATTCCCGACGGCGTTTCGCTTTCCGACTATATAATCGAATACTGTGCAAACGCGACAGACTACGCAAACGGGGTCTGGAAGAAATACACCGAAAGCACCACGACGAGCGCTTACAAGTACCGCTTCAAGAACGCGTATAAGCTCACTTGGTATTACGACCTTGGCAACGCGGACGGAAACATCGAGCTTCCCTCAAGCTTTGATTTCCCCGAGTCGGTAAGGATCGGAGAGGCAATATCGGTGTCCGGACTTAAAGCCGTAACTCAGACCAACAAGATATTCGCGGGCTGGTTTACCACCGCCGAGGCGGCAAGAAATCTTGATACGTCAAAGGCGTACAGAAACGCAGAAATCACCGCAGATACCGAGTTTTTTGCGGGCTGGATAGACCTTTCGTCCAACGAATTCCTCGTCACGACGGCGGATAACGATCCCGCTCACGCATCGGGAACGAGACTCCCCTCGTTCGGTGTGTTCGGCGCGGACGTGAACGTTAGCGATACGAGCGGCGGACTCAGATTCTACGGATATATCAGCACCCCGCTTAGAAATAAGCTTAGCTCGATAAGCTCGGTAGCTATTGAGTACGGAATGGTAGTACAGATAGCCGCAAATGCAGGTGAGGAGCTGCGAAGCTCGACGGGCGCAGGCTACGTTCAGGACGGACATTCGATAGTCGTTGACGCTGATCTGAATTACGGAAAGTACAAATTCGCAGAGGGAAATGAATATACGGTATTCACCACCCTCGTTACAAACATTCCGCTGGAAAACGCCAAGACCGAGATCGCGGCAAGAGCATTTGTGGTATATAGAGATGCAAACGGTATTCGCCGAGCGTTCTATTTCACGAATACAGCAGAGAACACCACCGATCTTTCGCTCGTTGCAAAGGGCGTAAAGACCTCGATGTATATCGAGGCGGACAGACTCTTTGATATGTATAGCGCCGAGGAACAGGACTGGCTGAGAGAAAACGTACTCGGTCACGGGTACGTCCCGAAAGAGGATTAAAACAAACAAAAAAGCTTCCACACCTTGTGGAAGCTTTTTATTTTAGTCTATACTCATATCGAGTCTAAATCTCATGATCTTGCGGAGTGTGTTCTTCGGGAATTCCTCGTCGCGCACCTTGAGAACTCCGATGTGCTTGTAGGCAACCGCGTTTCTGTTGTAATTGTCGATATAAGGCTTGAAATGCGCTCTTATATCGGAAATTCCGTTTTTCTCCATATATTCCTTGTCGGGATATATCTCTGCAACGATCGCGTTATATTCCATTCCGCGACGGCTTTGACCCTCGTAAACGATAATATCGAGAACGCCGGGGGTTGCGATAAGCTCGTTTTCGATCTCCTCGGGGTAAACGTTCTTTCCGTTGGAGAGGATTATAAGGTTCTTCTTGCGTCCGGTTATGTAAAGAACTCCGTTTTCGTCGAGCTTTCCGTAGTCGCCCGTTTTGAAATATCCGTCCTCTGTGATAGCGTCCGAGGTTGCATCAAGATCCTTGTAGTATCCGAGCATTACGTTCGGGCCCTTTACCCAGATCTCGCCCTCGCCGTCCTCGTTGGGATCGTCGATTACAACGGTGTCGATGTCGATAACGTTTCCAACGCTTCCGGGAACGATATTTTTGCTTCTGTTGACCGCGATGATCGGCGCGCACTCGGTGATTCCGTATCCGTTGAGGGTGGAAATTCCGATCGACTCAAAGAAGGAAAGAATATCGGGATTTATAGGCGCGCCGCCCGAGATTATCGTCTTGACCTCGCCGCCGAACGCCGCGCGAACCGCTCCGAAGAGCTTCTTTCTCATGTCAATTCCGCATTTGCGAAGGACGTTAGAAAGCTTTATCATATTTTTGATAAGCTTCTCCTTGCCCTGCTCCTTGACGTTTGCCATTATCTTGCGATATAAGGTCTCGAGGTAGAGGGGAACGAGAACGAGGTGTCCGGGAGACTGCTCGCGAAGCTCCTTTTGGACGTAGCGGAGTCCTGCCGAAATATAGACCTCTGCGCCTATCATAACGTGGCCGATAAGCATTACCGACGAGCCGTAGGTGTGGTGAGGGGGAAGAACGCCGACCGTCTTGTCCGAAAAGTCGATATAAGGGGTTATCGCGGAAAGGTCGGAGAGAATGTTTCTCTGCGAGAGCATAACTCCCTTGCCCTTGCCGGTAGTACCCGAGGTGAACACGAGCAGAGACATCTTTTCAGCGTCGATCTCTGCACCGAAATATGCGTCGGACGAAGCGGCAAATCTCTCTGCGCCCGATTTTACGAGCGAGAGAAGAGTTTTCTCTTCCTTTTTAGCATTTAAATATATCGCAGACTCGCAAATTCCCGTTTTCTCTAAAATAACGGGAGCTTTGTCCGAAATATCCTCATCTATAAATAAGAAGGATGCGTCCGCTCTCGATGCGGTGTCCGCGAGGTCCTCTGCGTGCCAGTCTCTGTCAAGCGGAACGAGAACTGCGCCGATGGAGAGGGCGGCATAGTAGGTGATTGCCCATTCGTACGAGAATTTTCCAACGAGTACGCAGTGCTTTCCCGCGCAGCCCATAGCGAGCATTTCGCTTGCAAGCGCTCGAACGTCGTCGCGAAGGGAAATGAAGCTTATCTTCTTTATCTCGCTTTTGGGATCGGGACGGAAGGAGAAGATCGTCTTTTCCTTATAAAAATCTGCCGCCCATTCTACGAGCGCTCTGACATTTTCAAACTCTCTTTTTTCGTGCAAAATATGATTTTTCATATCTTTTCCTTTCTTAAAGGCCTTTTAAACCGAATTTGAGTAGGTTTTTTCACAAACAAGGGCATTATATCACAAAATTGTTGATTTGTCAAGAATTTTGCTGAAAAAGAATTTTGAGATAAAAAAGCCGACACGGTTTCCCGTGTCGGCTTAATTTTAGTTTTGTTTTAGCTTATGCTACGTTTCTCTTCTTGGAGGAAACGATTACCGCGCCGAGTATCGAAACGAGAACTGCGCCTGCTGCCGACCAAGCCAGAGTAACCTCTATTTTGTCGCTCGTTTTAGCAGCTGCCCACATATCCTTGTATTCCTGGGGAGCGGAAGAAGCGTTGAGGTCATATTTAAGATTGCTGTTGTCTGCGGAATCCTTTATAGTGCCGCACCAGTCGTCGCCGCTACTATTATCCGTATCCATATCCTTGTCAACGCGCGCAAGATTGAGGGTTGACTTCGAGAAATACAGGAAATAGAAATAGGTGTTGTCGTCGCTCTGGATTGCGTTAGCAGACGTTTTGGTGCTTGCCTTGATACCCTCACCGCCGAAAATGATTCCGGTGTCGTTAGCGCCGGTTCCGGGGTCGGAAGCTGCAGGGCCGCGGTCTGCGACCGTGATGCTGCAGTAGTCAAACGTAACGCTCATTTTACCTTCGTAAAGACTGCCGTTCCACACAGCAAGCTTTATTACGTTGTTTTCGGTAGCGTCCATTTTGAAAACACCGCCGTCAAGCACCGAAATGGTACCGACCTTAGCCTTCCGTCCTCAAATTTGCCCGTGTAGGTTGCTTCCCCTACGGTAGCTTCGCCTGCGGATACTGTGCTTGCGGGAAGCGCAAGAAGTGCGAAAGCGAGAACGAGCATAATGCTTATGATTCTTTTCTTCATAAGTGTTTCCTCCATTAAGTGAAATTTTTACATAGTGTGCGCTCTTTTGTATCTTTTAGTCGCGAAAAAGTACACTTACTTATATGTATATAATATTATAAAGGACTTTCTGTATTTTGTTAATAAAAATGCCTCCGTTTTAGCCACCAAGCAAAAATTCAAGCAATTTGCACTAAAAAGGCCCTTCATTTTTATACAATATGCAAAACAAAAAGTAGGATATGTCAAAAAACAGGTGTAATTTTTTGACATTTTGACGAAAGATCAGAGGAAAGCGCACGCAGAAAAAGGCTTCTCCGCGAGGGAGAAGCCTTGTCATTTTAGTCTTTTTAAAAGGATATTTCGTCAAGCGTTTCGGAGAACGCGGGCAGGAAATTTTCCATAAAATAGTCTGCCTCGTGGCATTTCATCTCGACAAGCGAGAGTCTCGTTGACTCCTCTGCGTTTGCAAATTCGCGGTTGCCGCCCTTTATCTCTTCAAGGCACTTGATAAGCGCGCAGATTTTGTCTGCCGCCTTGACCATTCTCTTTTCCTCTGCCGACGCACCCGAGAGAATATCTCCGTAAATATCGTGGAAATCCTCGGGGAGCTTCGCGAGAAGCATCTTCTCGGCGCTCGCCTCGATCTTTTTGTAGCTCTTTCTCATTTCCTCCGAATAATATTTTACGGGGGTGGGGAGATCGCCCGTTATTATCTCGGACGCATCGTGATAAAGAGCGAGCAGAGCGATTCTCTCCTCGTTATAATTCTTGCCGTAATACTTGTTTCCGATAACCGCAAGCGCGTGCGCGATAAAAGCGGTCTCGGCGCTGTGCTCAACGAGATTTTCCTCGATAGTATTGCGCATAAGTCCCCAGCGCTTGATATATTTCTGTCTGAACAGAAGTGCAAAAAACGTACTTCCCATAATTTTTCTCCGATTTTTCTGTTTTTTTACAGTATAACACACTAAAAGGGCGATGTCAATAAGAGACGCACCCTCTTTTCGGAATAAAAATCAATTAAAATGTTGACAAATCGGCTTTGATCGGTTAAAATGTAGGTGTATATTGCGCAAAGCCAGATGAAAGGACTAAGCGAAAATGAAAAGAGAAAATCTTGAAAAGGTGCTTAAAAACACCGACCAGAATTCAGACCGGACAGACTCCTATCTGAAAATGACAGTTGACCAGAACAATCCGGGCGGCGATCCTCTTTACAGTGTTGCCCTTGCGGATATAATAAGAGATTTCAGCCTTGAGGTACTCAGTATGCCCGAAGGCGAAAGTGTAAAGGTCGTTTGCCGAGACGTAAACCGCCCCGGACTTCCGCTTGCCGGATTCTTTGACCACTTTGAGGCGCAGAGAATACAGATAATAGGTAAGGTTGAGTATCTTTACCTCAAAAATCTTGACGAGGAGTCAAGAAGCCGTCAGATACGCGACTTTATGGCGAAAAAGCCGGTCGCGCTGATATTCTCGACCTCGCTCGAGGCGTTTGACTGTACCCTTCAGTACGCAAAGGAGTTTGGCGTACCCGTTCTTCGCACAGACCGCCCGACCTCTGAATTTATGTCGGCGCTTATCGCGTATCTTCACACCAGCCTCGCTCCGAGAATCACCCGTCACGGCGTTCTCGTCGAGATCTACGGCGAGGGTGTGCTTATCCTCGGCGATAGCGGAATCGGAAAGAGTGAGACCGCTATTGAAATAGTAAAGCGCGGTCACCGTCTTATTGCCGACGACGCGGTTGAGATCAAGAAGGTTGCAGATTCCACTCTTATCGGAAGCGCGCCCGAGATCATTCGCCACTACATCGAGCTTCGCGGTATCGGAATTATCGATATCCGCCGCCTTTTCGGTATGAGCTCGGTCAAGGTCGATCAGCAGATAGACCTCGTTGTTAGCTTCGAGATGTGGGATCAGAACAAGGTTTACGACAGATTCGGTCTTGAAACCGAAACTATCGACATAATGGGCGTTACCGTCCCTAAATACACGATTCCCGTAAGTCCCGGACGAAATCTTGCGGTAATTCTTGAAATTGCGGCAATGAATCAGCGTCAGAAGAAGATGGGATACAATACCGCGGAGGAGTTTAACCAGAAGCTCCTTGACAGTATGATGTAAAAAGCAAGGCTTTAACGAAAGGACTAAAAAATGAACGCTTTCAGTGATAAGATCGTAAAAAAAATATACGCCGAGTCGGACGAATATATCGGTATTCCGTACGAGGCAACCGTTCTTTATGACAGAGAAAAGGGCGATATAAAGCTCGGATACGAAAAGGGTACGCCCGTTATCCTCTATATTACGGGCGCAAACGTCGAGAGAATCGGCACTTTTTCAGACGAAAAAATAATTTCGGGTATGCTTGACAGAGGATATATCGTCTGTGTGATCGACTATCTCGGCTCCGAAAAAGCAGACACCTCTGTGCTTGAATGGTCTGTTCATAAGGTGGCACAGAATTTCATCAGCGGCGAGTACTTCACGGGAATCGAAGGATTTCCGAGCGGAAGATACGTTGAGACTCTCATCGTTCCTGCGGGATACGACGTCTCCAGAGACAATATTTACTGGTCTTTTGACGAGCACGGAGCAGACGGCTCGCTCGAAAAGATAGTTGACATCTGGAACAACGATTTCCGCGGAGTCCACGGCGAGCTTTTCGTCAAATGGGTTGACGAAAGAGGAAGCCGCAAGGAGACGCAGACCGCTCCCGACGGCTCTGCCCCCGTATGGTACGGTGCAGACAAGAGCGAGGACGAAAACGGTCAGTACACGAAGATAAAATACACGAAGGCAAATATAGTCTCCGACTGCGCAAAGCCTGACGGCTCAATGATAGATCTTAACCTCTATATGCACGTGATCTATCCGACCGCTCCCGAGAAAAAAGTGCCCGTAATGTGCCTTGCAGCGTCGGCAGAGCATCTTGCATCGCAAACGACTCGCGGCGAAAGACCGCATCTTTTGGGATTTCTCTTCAGAGGATACGCGGGAGTTGCCTACGATTACGGCTATACCCCCATGGCAAGACTCGACCACTACGGATATTTTGACGGAAACAGCCGCGAGGGTTGTGTAACGGGCGACAACGTCACCTATTCTATGAAGGTATATAACTATCATATCGACCTTGCGGCAATGAGATACGTAAGATATCTCACATTAAGCGACGGTAAATTCGCTTTTGACGTGAACGCTGTCGGTATTTACGGAAACTCCAAGGGCGGCGCGCAGACCTATCTCGGCGCGGAGGATCCCTCGCGCTGTGTATCGTCGCGTATTTTTGACGGACACCACGGCGAAACGAGATACGAAAACGGAAAGACCGAGGACATCGGCGCTATCCGTGGCGGCAAGGAGCAGCCTTGGAGTGAATATAACGGCGAAAAGATAAGCTCGAGAGCAAATCTCGTATATTCGAGCTGCGGCGCAGTACCCAAGTCGATAACAGAGGGCAACAGTCCGATGTTCATTTCGTGCAACAGACTGGACACGAGCTGCTACACCGGATCTAATTCGATGGTAAACCTTTGCAGACTCCACGACGTTCCCACTATGTGGCTTGAAATTCCTGCAAATCACACGATAGTTGTGGGCGAGGACCTCCTTTACGGGGTTGATTCGTACAAGACCTTCTTTGATTTTGCCGGATATTATCTCAAGGGCGACGCCGTAAAGGCGGTCGGTGCGAGAGTTGTAAAATACATATTCCCCTACTCGGCGATCCTTCTCTTTACGGGAAGCGTCAGCGAGAGCGAGATGAAGAAGGTCACTCTCAAAAACTCGAAGGGCGAGAAGGTAAAATGCTCGGTCGTTGGCAAGTTCGGCGGTCTTGAATGGACCTTTACCCCCGAAAACGCAGAGTTTAACGAAACCTACACGCTTGACGTTCCTGCAACGCTTGTCGGATCGAACGGAAAGAAGATCCAGAGCGGATATACGTACACATTTGAGACCGAAAAGGCGTACGCAGTTACTCCCTCGAGATGCGGCAGACTTAAGATCGAGGTCGCAAAGAGCGAAAACGCAAGCCGTTACATCGCCTTTGAGGTGAAAAACGACGGCGTGAACACTGTCAGCGCGTACGCAAAGGACGGCACGAGGCTCGCGGGCGTAAACGTCAGCGGCAAGGGCTGGTACAAGCTCGATATCGGCGATTATCTCGATACTCTCGGCGAGGGCGAGGCGGTAAGCATCTCGCTCAAAGCTGAAAAAGAGGCGGGAAATATCACTGTTGTAAGTGAAAAGCTCGATAGTACGCCCGAGGCGGTACGCGTCAGCTCGAAGGTCGTTTCCGAGTTTGCAAACGCTCCCGACGGAACGAAGGCTCTGAAGGTCGAGAAAGGAAATCTTATAACGAGATACAAGCTTGAGGAGTTTTACGGCACGCACATGCAGGTGCTTGGCTGCAACAAGGTAGTCAAGGACGGACCTCTTGACGAGAGTGATATGGGCAGACGCTTCCGTATAAGCTTCAAGGTTTACGACACTGCAACGAGACATATCAGCTACCATCTGAGTCACTGCACAAGCAAGCCCGACAGCGTTGCCGACTACCGCAGATGCATCTACAACAAATACACCCGTAGCGGCGAGTGGGTAGAGTATAGCTTTGACTACACCGTACACGAGCCGATGTTCGGAGACCACGGCAAGATAGTCAAGGATTTCTACGTTGACTGCGAGCTTTTCGGCGACGATAAGAAGGCGATATACCTTGCCGACGTAAGAAGCGAGGAGATCATCACCGAGGTGGAGCTTGGCAAGTACCTCTTCGTCTCCGCTCCTGCCTCCGAGGAAATTCTCCCCGAGGGAAAGAGCCCGATTGCATGTCCCAATAACCCTTGGGAAACCAACCTTGTTTTGAAGAAATAAGACAAAAAAGCGACAGATTTTCGTCTGTCGCTTTTCATTTTTATAAGCTCTTTCTCAGCTCGGAGATGATTCCGATCATCTCGTCAAAGTTGTCGCAGGCAAAGATTTTTCCTCTGACGGTTGCCGCACCGCGAACGTCGTGAATATACGCCGCAACGTGCTTTTTCAGCTCGTGGACAGAGATGCTCTCGCCCTTGTCCGACGCCATCAGCCGTGCGTGATAAAGCGCGGTGTCAAGCTTTTCCTCCATTGACGGAGGAGTGTAGTCGCTTTTTTCAATTTTCGCCTTAATTTCCGCGAAAATGAAGGGATTTCCGACCGCGCCGCGCGCGATCATAAGTCCGTCGCAATTTGTCTTGGAGAGCATATTCAGGGCGTCCTCGGCAGAGAAGATGCCCCCGTTTCCGATGACCGGAATTTTCAGCGCACTCTTGACCGATGCTATTATATCGAGATCTACAGGAGGAGTGTAAAAATCTTCTCTCGTTCGTCCGTGGATACAGACCGCGTCCGCTCCGCCCTCCTCGGCGGCAAGCGCACATTCTACTGCGTTTTTAGAGGACGCGTCCCAGCCTGCGCGAAGCTTTACCGTCAGCGGCTTTTCGATCGCGCCGCGCACCGCCTTGACTATGTCGTATATCAGCGCGGGATTTTTCATCAGCGCGCTTCCGTCACCGCCCGTGACTATCTTTTTGACGGGACAGCCCATATTTATATCGATAACGTCGGGCAGAGCACAGCCTTCATAATACGCGTACTCGCCGCTTGCAAGCAGATGCGCCGCCTCTGCCATGATCTCGCTTTCGTGACCGAATATCTGCGCCGCAACAGGCAGATCCTTTTTGTCAATGTAGGCAAGGCGAGCCGTCTTTTTGTCTTTATAGTGGAGCGCCTTTGCCGAGATCATTTCGGTATATGTCAGCGCCGCGCCGTATCCTTTACACACCGAGCGGAAGGATCTGTCGGTCAGTCCTGCCATCGGCGCTAAAAAAAGATTTCCGTTTATTTCAAGATTTCTTATTTTCATAAATTTTTGGGAAAACTTTTTTAAAAAGTTTTCCCAAGCCCTTTCGTTTTTTTGAAAACCCTTTTTGGAAAAAGGGTTTTCAAGCTTTCCCAAAAACTTTACTTAACTTAACAAAATTTCAGTAAAAGTTTTGAAGGATCAAAGGAAACTTTTTCAAAAGTTTCCTTTGTGGGGTCTCGGGGCAACGCCCTGAGGTCAGATCATTTCCTTAACGATTTCGGCGAGAATACCGACTCCGCGTACTATCTGCTCCTCGGTCGGGGTAGAATAGGTGATACGGAAACAGTGCGAGATCTCGCTCTCGGACGGCGAGAATGCCGTTCCGGGAACAACCGCGACCTTCTTCTCGAGCGCCTTCTTCACAAAGGTGGAGAGGTCGATGCTGTCGGGAAGGGTGAGCCAGACGAAAAGTCCGCCCTCGGGACGGGTGAATTTCACGCAGCTCGGCATATTCTTTTCAAGCTCGCCAAGCATAAGCGCGCACTTTCTTCCGTAAAGCTCGGAAACTCCTGCGATATGCTCGTCAAGCCCGTATTTTTCGGTAAATTCTGCGCAAAGCATCTGGAAGAACTGATTTGTATGTACGTCCTCAACCTGCTTTGCAACGACGATCTTCTGAAGCACTGCCTCGGGCGCGGAGAGAAATCCTACGCGCATTCCTGCAGAGAGGATCTTCGAGAACGATCCGCAGTAGATAACGATTCCGTCCTCGTCAAAGCTCTTGATGGTGGGGATCTCCTCGCCTGCAAAGCGAAGCTCGCCGTACGGGTTGTCCTCAATGATGAGAAGTCCGCTCTCGCGGCATATTTCGTAAACCGCGCGGCGCTTTTCAAGCGACATCGTCGTTCCTGCGGGATTGTGGAAGGTGGGGATAAGATAAAGAAGCTTTGCTTTCGGATTTTCCTTTATCGCCTCTTTGAGCTTTTCGATATTTATTCCGTCGTCCTCCATCTCAACGCCGACGGTTTTCGCTCCGTTTGAGCGAAATGCGTTCAGCGCGCCGATAAACGAGGGATCCTCTGTGAGAACAATGTCGCCCTCGTTGCACATTACCTTGCAGGTGAGCTCAAGTCCCTGCTGACCGCCCGATACGATCATAACGCCGTTACCCTCGCGCCTAATATTAAAGCGCTTTTCAAGACGCTCGGCGACCTGCTCGCGAAGCTTGGGATAACCCTCGGTTATTCCGTACTGAAGCGCCTTTGACGCCTCTTTTTCAAATATCTCGGCAGCAAGACCTGCGAGCTTTTCGGACGGAAACGACTCTGCCGCAGGGTTTCCTGCCGCAAAAGCGATCATTTCGGGGTCGGTAAGGCTCTTGAAGATCTCTCTTATTGCCGAAGGCTTCATATTTACGAGTTTTTCGGATATATTATATTGCATAGTGTGTTTTCCTTTCAAAATGCGTTCTGACCTTGATATTTTAACACAATATATACCTTTTTGCAATACGAAATTTATAAATTTGCCGCATTTCGTCTTGAAAAAAGCAAATTTATGTGATAATATTATAATACACTTAAAAAAGACGGACGAAAGGAGCGCCTCAGATGTACGATAACAACAGTATGGAGCTTGACTACTACCCCGAGGAGGAAAAGAAAAAGTCCTCGCTCGTCGGCACAATTTTTAAATATCTCGTGAGTGCGCTCATCATTCTCGTTTTTGCGCTCGTGTTTTTCAGAATAGCGATCTCGAACGATACAAAGCTCGCGAAAAGCTTTATCTGGACTCCCGAGAGCGTAGCGGCGTACAACGAAAAGGGCGATCTGACCGTTATTTCGCAGGAGCTTACGAGCTACACTCTGCGAGACGAGAACGGAACTGTGATCCAGAGCGTCAGCTACGACGAGCTTTCCGAGGACGGACTTTTCAAGGTGGGAAGCTTTATGTACGTCAAGGAGACAAAAGAGCTTATTATCACCGTGCGCTATAACGATACCTGCGAGGAAGAATTCTGCAAGAAGTATTCTCTCGATCCGAGCGCGGGCGAGATATTCGTTTTTGAGCTTTCGGACGGACCAAATACGTACAGCGACTACTCGTTTGTAACAGACGAGCGCTTCGTTTACCACTACCGCAGACTTATATTTAAAAACGTTGATCTCGACAGCGCGCCCACCCTTACGCTGACAGGCTACACGGTAGGAAATCCCGACAAAGAAAAGCCTGTTATGAGCCTGCCGATATACGACGTAAATATACCGATAGAAGAGGTAAGGCTTGACAAATATCTGCCTGCAGAGGAAGGCGACCTCCGGACTCCCCCATACGTCAAATTTGACTAAAAAAGATAACACGAAAAGGATTTTTCAGATATGGTAATTTCACCCAAGGAAACTGTAATAGCATACAGATGTCCGCACTGCGGAATGGGAATAATGAGCGTTGTCGGCGCGTTTGCGCTCTCGGGCGACCTCATTAAATTAAAATGCACCTGCGGACACAGCGAGCTTCAGATCTCGCGCACGTCCGACAAGCGCCTGAGACTCACAGTCCCCTGTCTCGTCTGCCCGAAGCCCCACGTTTACACGGTCGGACAGAGCACGTTTTTCGCGCGTGACGGAGTTTTCACTCTCTCGTGTACCGTAAGCGGACTCCCCCTCTGCTTTGTGGGAACGAAGGACGCAGTCTCCGCCGCGCTTGACGAGGCAACGAGCGAGCTTAACGCGCTGCTTGAGGATGCGGGACTCGATACTCTCGACGAAATAAGAGAGCATAACGATTCTGCCGATCCCTTTGACGCAAGCATAGACGATATCATCAGATACACCATCTGCGAGCTTGAGGACGAGGGCAAGGTAAAGTGCAAATGTCCCACGACTGCGGTAGCAGATTACCAGTTCGAGATAATCGAGGACACACTGCGGATCTTCTGCGAAAAGTGTGGCGCGTCGGTAACTATCCCGATGTCGGACACCGCAATGGCGCACGATTTTCTGATGTCCGACAGCCTCGAGCTGACCTGAAAAAGCGTAACACATCAGAGACCTCTTCATAATATGGTATAGGGAAGGATGAACAAAACTCCGACGTCCCCGAAAGGGACGAATAAAATCCCGAATTCCAAAATATAGGAGGATCCTGATATGAACTGCCTTTGCAATCTTTTTGAAGATTCGACCACTTGGCTCATCATCATTGCCGCTATTCTTCTCTTCAATAGCTGCAACGGATGCGGTTGCAACAACACCGGCTGCGGATGCGGCAACGGTGGCTGCGGCTGTGGCTGCAACTAAGATCAAAAGTGCACAAGCGGACGTATAAAACAACGGAAAAGACCGAAGACAAAAAGTCTTCGGTCTTTATTTTTTTGTTTTAATCAACGATTCCGTCTGCCGCGTTGTTTTTCACCGTTTCGACGATAATATCGGCGCATTTTTCAACCCCGAGAACGTCGGTGTCAAGGCTCAGAGCGTAGTTTTGAGACATACCCCAAGCGCGAGATGTGAAATGGTCGTAATGAATACGGCGCTTTTTATCCTTTTCGTCAAGGCGCTTCATCGGATCGCAGTCGGTCTCTCCGTAGAGACGAACTATTCTCTCTGCGCGAGCCTCCTTCGGCGCGTGGATAAAGACGTGAAGCGCGTCCTTTCGGTCCTTTAAGATGTAGTCCGCGCATCTTCCGACGATAACGCAAGGACCTTCTGCGGCAAGATTTCTTATCACTCTGCTCTGCGTTGCCCAGATATACTCTGCGGGCGGCACGTGTCCGTGGGCGGAATGACCGTTTACATGCGAGGTGTGTCCGAAGGACAGAAAGAATGCGAGCTTGCTTTTGACGGGCGCGTATTCACCTGCGTCTTCGATATATTCGGAGGCAAAGCCCGTCTCGAGAGCGACCTTGTTGACAAGCTCTCTGTCATAGAAGGGAATACCGAGCTTTTCTGCAACGAGGCGTCCCACAGTTCTTCCGCCGCTTCCAAATTCGCGGCTGATCGTTATTACGTTATATTTCATAATACCCACCGATCCTTTCAGACGTTTACACTAAAAGTATAGCATATTTTACGCGATATGTCAAATGTTTTTTGCAGTCCGGGCGACAGTTGGTGAAATGTCACAAAAACGAGCGCTGTTTTTTGTAGAATTGCTTAATTGAAAAAGCCGTTTTTATATGATATAATTTTATAGATATAACTTTAATATCAAAAAAACGGACTTTCAGGCGCAAAGGAGATACCAAAAATGGAAGCAAAGTATCAGTTCACTGCAAACGAAGGAAAGAAAATAACTGCCAAAAACGGCGCGACGATCACCGTTGAATACAGAAGCAAGGTGATCGAGCCGGGCAGAGAGTACACGGTAAACGGAAGCGATCCGTTTGTTATAAACTACGCGAGCTATCCGTCGATAACCGAGCTTTGTCATCAGAGCGACGAGAAAAACAACGGAAAGCTTATCGCCACCGTGACCGCGACCGCAGTCGAGGGTGACAGCTCGACGAGCGCCTGCGTTATGATGAGCGCGGACCGGGGAAAGACGTGGCAGACGATCGACGATCCTCTCAAGGGAACTAAGACCAAGGACTCGAAGGACAGAGTCGGTTACAGTGCAGGACTTTGGGTCGGCGCGGACAAAAAGACTCTTTACTACGTCAACTCTATGAACTCGAAGGATATGCCTGACAGCACGAAGGAAATAGGATTCGTAAAATTCAGCCTTTACGACGCGCTTTCATAAAAACAAAAACGATGCGAGAAGGGCGTGCAAAATTAGCGGGAAAATAATAACAACCGAATAAGCAGCCCTTACGGCAAAACACCACGGAAGAAAATCCGTGGTGTTTTGCTGTTGGATACCCGTTCACATAGCAGAAATTGCACTGCAGAAATCAAAGAACACAGCGGCAAGGAGCAAAAACTCCTTGCCGCTAAGTTATTATTTACTGAAAACAACCGTGACGGTCGTACCGACACCGAATTCGCTTTCAATGGAAAGCTCTGCATCCGAAATAGCGCAGATGTGCTTGACGATGGCAAGACCGAGTGCTGTGCCGCCGATACGCTTGGAGTGAGATTTATCCACTCGGTAGAAGCGTTCACAAAGGCGCAGCAGATGCTCTTTTTCAATACCGATGCCCGTATCCTCAACCTTAAGGCAAACGCCTGTATCCGTTTCGGTAATAGAAACCGTTACCGAGCCGCCGTCCTTGTTATACTTGATGGCATTGGAAACAAGATTTTCGACAAGCTCAAAAATCATTGTTTGATCGGCACATATCTTGGCAGAGCCAACGATATTTGCGTTGATGTTTCTGCTTTGTGCCTTTTCGGACAGCCCGTCGAGTACCTCTTTTGCGATATCCTCAAGAGACACCTCGGAAAGCGCTCTTATAGGAGCATCTCCGCTTTCGATCTTGGAAAGCATCAGCATATCCGAAATCAGAGAGCCGAGTCTAAGACATTCCTTGTAGATTCGTCCAAGCTGTTTCTTAGAGGTATCGTCCATGCCTTCCTTGTTCATCAGAACCTCGGCAAAGCCCTGCATAACGGTGATGGGCGTTTTGAGCTCGTGAGAAGCGTTGGCAAAGAAATCGCTCTTTTGCTTCTCGATCAGCTTTTCCTTGGTGATATCCGTCACGATAACGATAGCGGAGATGTCGTCGCAGATGACCTCGTTTGTAACCCCCGTAATAACTACCGACAGATATTTATCGTCGTAAGCGCAGTTGAAAGCGAAGTCCTCTCCGAGATGCTCGGTGATCTGCTCGTAAACAGGCAGCTTTTCAATCAGGAAAACAAGATCTCTGCCAATATCGTGATGCGTTCCGTTAAACATTTCAAACGCACGCTTATTGGCAAATACGATACGCTTCGATTTATCAAGTGCGATGATGCTCTGCGATACATTATCAAGCACGGCGTTTAGCTTCATTCTCTCGCCGTCTGCAACGCGGATATGACTATGAATGTTTGCATTCAGCTCGTTAATTTGATTGAGAACCCCATACAGCTCCGGCTCGCTCATATCGGTCTGGATCGGTGCATACTGTCCTTCGTTCAAGCTCTTTAAGCTCTCCCCAATCTCTGTCACCTTGGATGAAACGTTACGGGATATAAAGGTTGAGAGGACAAAGGAAAGAACGAGGGATACGGCAAGAACGAGAATAAGCAGCGGAATGATGGCGGTAAAGTAAGGTGTCACTTGGCTACTTCTTACTGCAAGTCTGAGTATCACCTGTATGCCGTCCGATAAGGCGGTCTTGGTTGCATAATAGGTCATATCGCACTTAAAGGTTTCCGAATATCTTTCCACGGTATCGGGCTTGCCTTCAAGCGCGTTTTTGATTTCCTCACGGTCTGCGTGATTTTCGAGGGGTGCTTTGGTGTCGCTCTCGTAAAGAACGTTACCGCTCATATCGAAAATCGTAATACGAAGCTCAGGGTTATCCGAGTACTTATTAAAGACAGCAAAGTCGCTCTGCTCGTTCATCAGCGTTGCGGCAAGCTCTGTTTCATCCTTCAAGCGTTCGCTTACAATTTTATTCGTATTCATATTAACCGCAATGATACCGAACACGAACATCAGAAGAACGCAGGCAAGCGTTGCGGCAAAAACCTTATAAAATATCTTCTTTTTCATAAGCTATTGTCCTACAAAGCGATAACCGATACCGCGCACGGTAACGATCACATCGCCGCCTCCACATTCGGTAATCTTGTCGCGGAGCTGAGAGATATGTATATCAAGCGTTCTCGTTTCTCCCATATAGCTCTCGCCCCAAACCTCACGGAAAAGCTCCTCGCGCTCGACGGTAACGCCTGCACGTGCGATCAGCATCTTAAGTAGCTTGAATTCCTTCAAGGTCAGTCCTAAGTCGTGTCCTTCGTAAAAGATCTTATAAACGTTATTGTCAATGACAAAGCCCTTTTGAGCCGTCACGTAAAGGTTCGCGCGGCGAATGTTGGTCTTGACACGGGCAATCAGCTCAAGCACCGAGAAGGGCTTGGTCATATAATCATCAGCACCCTTGTTCAGTCCCTTGACTGCGCTGATCTCGTCGGATTTTGCGCTCACGATAATGACGGGGATCTTCGCATCCATCTCTCTGATCCTTGTGAGAATGGTGTATCCGTCCATATCGGGAAGCATGATATCGAGAATAATGAGGCACGGGCGAGTTTTTGTGAATTCGCGAAAGAAGTCCTTGCCGTTTTCAAACATTTTCGTAGCAAAAACACCCTCGAAAGCGCCTTCGTAAAGCTCGCGTATGCCTTCGTCGTCTTCGACAATATAAATCATCTCATTCATTAAAACTTTTGATGTACCCCCGTTTCGTTATATTTCGTCCACTCGGCTACGTTCACTGCGTGATCGCCGATTCGTTCCAAGTATTTTGCGACCATCATAAGCTCAATGGCTTGGTCGCCGTTTCTGCCATCCTTTTTGATCAGCTCGATAAGATCGGTCTTGACACAGAGGAACATATCGTCCATTTGATCGTCAAGTGCGATCACCTCGTCTGCAAGAGCCTCGTCATTGTTAATAAAGGAATTCACGCTCTCTCTGACCATCTTGACTGCAAGATTGCCCATAGCGGTAATGTGTGTAAGCTTTTTGATATAAGCATCGCCCGGCATCGTGTAAACAAGGTCGCCGATGTCAGCCGCTTGATCTCCGAAGCGTTCAATGTCGGTTATCATCTTGAGCGCTGTGGACACCTCGCGGAAATCCTTTGCCACTGGCTGCTGCTTGAGAAGGATACGCATACACTTTTTTTCAATCTCCATCTCATACTCGTCCACTCGCTTATCCATCACGCCGATGCTTTTGCCAAGCTCTCGGTCACGGTTGACAAGCGCGGTAATAGCATCCGAAATCATCTGCTCGGTAAGTCTGCACATCTCGACGAGCTGCGTTTTTAAGTCGGCAAGCTCTTCTTCAAATATCTTTCTGATAGACATATCACTATCTCCTTAACATTATACCATAAATTTGTTACAAAATCAACCGAATCTTCCCGTAATATAGCGCTCTGTGCGCTCATCTCTCGGAGAAGTGAAAATATCGTCGGTGTTGCCGTACTCAACAAGCTCACCGAGAAGGAAGAAAGCCGTCTTATCGGCAATTCTCGTTGCCTGCTGCATATTGTGCGTAACGATCACGATGGTCAGGTCTTTCTTTAGTTCTTCCATCAGCTCCTCGATCTTACCCGTGGAGATTGGGTCAAGAGCCGATGTAGGCTCGTCCATCAAAAGCAACTTGGGACTTGCGGCGAGAGAACGCGCGATACAAAGTCTTTGCTGCTGACCGCCACTCATACCGAGAGCGTTTTTGCGAAGTCTGTCCTTGACCTCGTCCCAAATACTTGCACGGCGAAGCGACTGCTCAACGATCTCGTCAAGCTCGCTCTTTTTTGTAAAGCCGAAGGTTCTCGGAGCAAAAGCGATATTATCGTAAATGCTCATCGGGAACGGACCCGGCTTTTGGAACACCATACCGACGTTCTTGCGAAGCACGTTCACATCGGTTTCCTTGTCGAAGATGTCAACGCCGCCGATACGGTATTCGCCTTCGATACGACAGCCCTCCACAAGGTCATTCATTCTGTTGAATATTTTAAGAAAAGTAGATTTTCCGCACCCCGAAGGTCCGATCAAAGCCGTGACCTGTTTTTCGGGAATCTCTATGTTTATATTTTTCAAAGCATG
The DNA here is from genome assembly GCA_045535095.1 of Eubacteriales bacterium. Taxonomy (GTDB): domain Bacteria; phylum Bacillota; class Clostridia; order Oscillospirales; family CAG-272; genus SIG672. Next base: position 26,832 of record JAZSKY010000046.1, read on the forward strand.
AAAATCACCGTAGTAAAGATTACATCCCTTGGCGGTGATATCCATACTGCCAATAAATTCATTCATTTTGCATCTCCATATGTTGATTCTCTAATTAGATTGCCGATAAAGCCTGCGAGCAGGTTCAGTATCATAACGAATACAAGAAGCACAACAGCCGTAGCAGCTGCCTCATCGGGATACCCGTGGCTCGCGAAATAGTAAATGTCAAGCGCGAGGCTTGTGCCCGGTGCCATTAAGGTTTCGGGAACCTTATTGACAACCATTCCAATGGTAAGAATCAGCACGGCACTTTCCGAAACGACGCGCCCGATGGCAAGGATAATTGCGGTCACGATACCGCCTGCGGCGGAAGGAAGGACGATCTTGAAGATGGTTCTGACCTTGCTTGTGCCGAGCGCATACGCGCCTTCGCGAAGTCCGCCCTGCACGGAAAGCAGGCTCTCCTGTGTGGATCTGACAACGGTAGGCAGGATCATAATCGCAAGTGTGATACCACCGGCGAGCATCGAATAGCCCCAACCGAAAGTGACCACGAAGATCAGATATCCGAAAAGACCGTAAACGATACTCGGAATGCCTGCGAGAGTTTCGGTGGCTACCTGAACGATCTTGACGAACTTGCCCTTATTGTTCGTATATTCGACAAGAAATATTGCACTTGCCACACCTATCGGAACTGCAATAATAGCAGCTATACCTACAAGCTGAAGCGTGCCGATAAACGCAGGGAGAATCGAAGGTGTCTCCTTATAATCTCCAAAAAGAAGATCTAAAGAAAGCTTATCAACGCCGTTTATAAGCACGTATGCAACAACGGCGACAAGAGCGATCAAGGATATGACGAGTGCTGTGATGCAAACGTATTTGAGTGCAGAATATAACCTTCTCATTTCTTTGCACCTCGTTTTTCCTTTTTATCGGTATTGTCTTTCTTAAGCAATGAAAAGCTAACGTTGAGCATCAGGGTGAACACGAACAGCACAACGCCCGTCGCAATCAGCGCGGAAAGTGCGTCTCCGTTCAGCTCCAAAGCACCCATAGCAATATTAGCCGTCAGAGTTCTGACACTTTGGAACAGGCTTTCGGGCATTTCAGGGCTACCGCCAATTACCATAATAACCGCCATCGTTTCACCGATAGCTCGTCCGATAGCAAGT
>JAZSKY010000042.1:0-87766 GCA_045535095.1 Eubacteriales bacterium
TTCGATATGATATAAATCCCTCGTTTGCGCAGCAAACATATCGAGTGCGCAGCACATATCGAACGCCGTAGGCGTATATCGAAAATCCCGTAAGGGATTTATATCGATGCGGGAACTGTCCGTTAAGGACATCACGCTAAGGTGTCTGTGGGAGTTTTTATTGTGTGATTACACTCTGTGAACCTCAACTATCCGGCTCGACTCCGAGCCGCACATAAGACATATATCGTTTATTAAAAGATCGTATATCTCCTTGTAGCGATCCTTGTCGGGGGACAGTACCATTGCAACGTAAGTTGCGGCAGCTGTCGCAAAATCAGATCCGTAGGCAAAGGTATCGTTAAGTCCGTATCCCGAAAAGGAGGCAGGCTTTACCGAGTTTGCCTCACAGTAAAGAAGGTAGAGTCTCTTTACCGAAAAGGTCCAGTTTTTGAGTATTTCGAGCGCACCCATCTTGCATGCGGCCCAGTCGCTGTCGGTATCCTTTTTTGATACCATTGCAAGTGAGGCGAGAACTATTTCGCTAAAGGTCATGCGCTCTGCTCGGGTGCGAACTCCGCAACGATTATCTCGTTCGGATAAACGATCTGACCGCCGTAGTAGTAAAGTCCCTTTACTGCGTCCGCAAAGAGATTTTCAGGGCGGTACGCTTCTATAGACTTGATCTGCTCAACGAAGGTGATGGCGCGCTTAGTACGTGCATAGCACTTGAACGTGCCGTCCTCAAAGTAAACGTTGTTCGATACGTAAACGTCGAATCCGATAAGCGAGCCGATGTATCCGTTGAACATAGCCTCCTCGTTGTTGGTAAGGTGGGTGATGTTAGCCTTGAGTATGATCGAAGCGATCTCAGGGCTAACCTCCAGAACGGTCTGAGTGTTGCTGTTCACACCGTTTTTGAGCATCGTCTCTCTGAGAGAGATGATCGCATCTATAATGTTTTCGGGGTTTACCGTCTTAGGACCGGTATAGATCTCAGCGTTGTCAAAAAGACCGAATACGTGTCTGTCGGCATCGTTTGCAAGCGCATTTGCCGCCTGCTTCATTGCCGACTGCATGATCTTGGGGTTGGACTGCGTCAAATCGATATCGTCGATCTGGAAGTTAAAGCCTTTTGCCATCGTCGGGCAAATTATGATTCCGCTGTCGCTGAGAACCTCGGGAGAGGTGATAGGTGCGTTCTTTACGTAATCGAAGAGCTTGACCGGGTTGATAGAACAGACTTTTACACAATCCGCATGATCAAAGTCCTTCTCGAAATCTCTGCTGCAGTTACGTACGGCAACGTACTCCTGCTCGAGCGAATTAAGAAGCGTCTCGCTCCAGACGGTCTGAATAAAGTTTCTTATTGACATTTAAAAATTCCTTTCTTTGTGTGTGATTTTAAGTGTTTGAGAGGGTCTTCATTATCTGTTTGTAATGCCTTCTCACCTGCAAAGGGGACATAGCTCTTATCTGTTCTATTGAAAGAGCCTCGCCAAAGTTGTCCGAATTTATGAGAGGACCGCTCGAGCGGCCCGAGTTTTCGCGGTTCTTGATCTCTGCGGCAATAGCGGCAAGATGCTTTCTGCGCTCGTACACTGCGTATAGCGCAAAAAGGGGTATCCCCTTTTCTTCTGCTTCCTCCCTCACCGAATCGGGGATAGAATCGGCGGAAACGTCGGGAAAAAGCTCGCTGAATATAAGCGACTCTGAATCCTTTTTTTCGCGCTCTGCGATAAGCGCGGTAAGACGAGCTATCTCGTCAATATATTCCTGAACGCTTTTTTCGTTCTCACTCATTTGTTTTCTCCTTCCTGTGCATCTGATAAGGTTGCCTCGCGAGTTACGTAGTCCGTCTCTCTTGCGCGCGCCATAAGCTCGTTTTTTCTCGTTACTATTCCGTCGGGAATACGCTCAAGATACTCGATAAAGCTTATGTGACCCGATTTTAAGAGCGTGTCGAGGGTGTTTATAAGAAGACTCTGCGAGAATCTTCTGCTTGCGCCTGTGTCGATTACCGCATCAATAAGCTCGCCCTCAAAAAGAGAGAAGTTTATCGTTGTGCAGATGCTCTCGGACGGTGTTGCGAGAATGACGGGACGCTCGGGCGCCCAGTATTCGCGCAGAAGCTCGAGACGTATGAGAGAAAGCTGCTTCATAGCGCGAACGAAATTCGAGCGTATGCCGTCAAGAGATACCTCTGACATCTCGCGGAGTGCGAGGATCGCGCTCGTGTTAGTCGGCTCGGTCTCGCCAAGCACTACGTCATTTGCGCCGGTAAGATGCTTCGTGTTGTCAATAACCGACTGTATTATTTCCAGGAAATTGTCCTGCATCTCACCTACACCGACCGTGGTTGCAACGCCTGAAACGTCTCCACCGCTCATAACGCCGATAGCCTCACCGACCTCGTTGGACCACTCGGGAATAAGGCGCTTGTCGTAGATGACCTTTGAAAATGCGGTGTCGATCATGTGCTTCATCATCATAGCGTAAGCCTTGTTTACATATTTCTGGTTCTGTATCAGCTCGGTGATCGGAGACGATCCGAAGAAGCTGTTTTTCACCTTGTCCCAAACGAAGGAAACGATAGGATAAAGCCTCATTTTCGTCTTGCACGAGCAGATAACTACGTTTTTGACCGACTTTTCCCATACGACAAAGCCGTCCTCATCGCGCGAGAATTTGATAAGATAGGTCGCCTTTTCGCAGTCGGCGTCCTCTATTTCCTTGGAGGCGTATTCGCCTGCGAGTGACTCGGTATCGTCGTCAGAAACGATCTTCTGGATTTCCTCCTTGCTAAGCCCCTTGCTTTTCGCCTCAGCACGAAGCTTGTTTACTCCGGTGCGTCCCGAAAGGATAACGTAGTCCTGTGCCTGAATGTCGTCAAGGTTTGCATCTGCAACGAAGACGTTCGTTGAATCTACCGTTTCGGTCTTGACGTCTCCGACGTATCCGTTTGCCCCGAGGACGCTCTCGTCCCAGTAGCAGTAGAAAATACCGTTTCCCGAAAGGACCGCATCTGTAAGCGCGTCGCGAAGCAGACTGTCGATGTTGTCAACGTCCCAGCTGTAAGCGGTCATTCGATTTAAAAGGTCGAGCATATCGGTAACCTTCTTCTTTCTCGGAGAAAGGTCGCTGTAAGGGAGACTTCTGTTTACGTAGCGTACCGAAAGCTTGTAATAAAGCACAGCGCTGACGAGATAATTCGTGATACGCTTGACTATGTTGAAAACGGGTGTGGGCAGACCCTCAGTAGAGCCCTGTGACCACTGGTCGCCGCGGAAGAATTTTTCGTTTTCGTCAACGCGACGATAGAGTCCGATAGAGCGCTTATGGCTCTTTCCGTTTTCGTACTGACGCCATGCGTCCACTACGCTTTTGTTCTTTTCTGATCTAAAAATAACTGTTCACCTCACTTTTGTTTAATCGTATCTTATAAGATCAATAAAACGGTTTTGGTTTCCGCCGCGATCCTTTTTGCTCTTTGATGCTTGTCCGCGACGGTGAAAAATAACAAGATGAGCAATTACGTTGCCGATAAACGAGGAGAGACCTCCTGCGAAAAATACGGCAAAAATTAGAGAAAATATTGTAAATGTGGTCATAAGGCTTATTTCCTTTCTCCTCCTGGACCTCTCGCTTCCTTTTTGCGCGCAGCCGATACGGCGCATAAACAGAAAGCGAAAATATTAAAAACGCAGGAGAGTCTTTGCGAGTGACTCCGTCTTCTTTTTAGAAAAGAAGGAATCGTATAGCGCCTGAGCGCCGCCTTGCGGCTCTTCTGTGGGTAAAAACGCCATAACGCCGTACCTCAGTGCTTCGGGGAGGTGTGTGATCGAATGCGGCTCGCCCGAAGCGTCCTCTGGGTTTCTCCTGTCGTGAAGCAGTGCAGGTAAGCACCGTATAAGCTCGGTTGCATTCTGGAATATCGAGAGCCTCGGTGACGAAGATCCGTCACCCGAGAGAAGCTCTCTCAGATAGCGCCACCCGATCACACGTCGGTTGTCTGCCTTGATAAGAGGGGGCAGAGAAGGGACAGAGCTCATAATTTCCACTCCGCTGAGTCCCGAGTCCTGCCGCCTGTTCCATAGGTCGGGGGAAGCAACTATAAATTCGGTGCTTTTGTCGCAGTGCGCGGCTGTGATCTCGGCGGCCTTTGATAGAGTGAGACCGCTGACAGCAAGCTCTCTTTCAACGAAAATGTTTCCGGAGTTGTCCGAGGATAACCAGACGACGGCAAGCATATCGAAGCCGTAGTCGAGCGCCGCCCAGCGCCGCGCGCAGCTTGTAGTGTCAAAGGGAGGTATAACGTGCTTCTCCCTTGAAAATTCCGAAAAGAACTGTCCTTCAAAGATGTCCCAGTTACCGCAAAGCCACGCCTCGCGCAGACCGTCGGGGAGACTTTCGAGCCCTCGCAGGTAATCCGGATCGGAGTTTACCAAAACGTGATTGTCATATACCTTAGCCGGTATGAAGCTGTAATCCGCCGGATCTTCGTTTGAGTTAAAGCATCTGTCTATGAAAAGTCTTTTCACCCAGGCGTGACCAACACCACCGGGATTGCAGGTCAGATACATTCTTTTCGGGTTTGAGTTTGGACCTCTCAGGCAAGCCTTGAGAGTTGAAAATTGATATTCGGTAAGCTGAGTCGCCTCGTCGATCGCGATAACGTCGTATTCCTGACCCTGATAGCGCAGTACGTCGCGCTCGCTGTCCATATATCCGAGAGTGATGCGGCTGCCGTTCGGAAAATCAAAGACGTGCTTTGACTCCGAGTAGGATGCTATCTCGGAAAGCTCGGAGAGCATAGGGAGAATATGATTTTCGCGAAGCTCTGCAAGAGTTCTTCGTATAATAAGAACGCGAAGAGAAGGGTAATGCAGAGCCATCAGAATAAGCTTTCTGCGAAGCGCCCACGATTTTCCGCCGCCACGCGCACCTCCGTAAGCAGTGTAACGGGTACGCGAGTCAAAGAAGAGCTGCTGACGCTCGCTCGGTCTGCCGGAAAGACGTATCTCTGTGGCAGACGTGAGTTTTTTTCTTTTAGATGCCATCGGACGACGGGTCGTGCTCGCAGATAATTCTTACCGTATCGCGTCCTTCGCCGCTCATAAGATTGTTGAAATCGGTGATGAAGGACATATTAGCCGCAGAGTTGGGGAACTTCGTGTTGAGTGCCTCGTCGATAAAGGTTGACTGCGCAATGTCAAACATAAGGGGGAAGGCGTCCTTGAGACGTGCGAAATCAGTGCGCGAAATCGAACAGAAGCGGCAGAAGCCTGCGGCGTTGGGAAGGCGACGCGCCTTCTCGTTTGTGCAGTGCTTGACGTACGATTTGAGTTTTCTTTTAAAAACCGCCTCGCTGTCAAAAACTGCAGACTCTTTTGTAAGTTCGGTCATTTCCGTACTCCTTTCTGAAATAAGATATAACTTTGCTGTCTTTCGGCTGCAAATTAAGGATAATACAAAAGGCAGGCGCAAAACATAGCAAAAAATAGCAAAGAGTATTAAAAACAGAACATTTGTTCTTTTCCAACTGTTGACAAATCAAGAATTATATGCTATAATAAATTATCTTTGTGCCCAAACGCCTTACTTAAAGCTTTTGAACACCTAACAACCTTTTTAATTAAAGTTTTTGGGAAAGTTTGAAAACCCTTTTTCCAAAAAGGGTTTTCAAGTAAAGTTTTTGGGAAAGTTTGAAAACCCTTTTTCCAAAAAGGATTTTCAAGTAAAGTTTTTGGAGATCCAAGAACCTTTTTACAAAAAGGTTCCTTGGTCGCCGAAGGCAAGTTTTTGAAAGGGCGAGGAAAACTTTTTTTCAAAAAGTTTTCCCGATTAAAAAATGAATTATCAGAAAAGACCGCTTGCGGAGATGATGCGCCCCGAGAGCTTTGACGATATGGTCGGGCAGGAGCATCTTTTCGGGAAAAACGGAGTCATACGCAAGATGACCTCTGGCGGATACCTCCCCAATATGATATTCTTCGGACCTCCCGGTACGGGCAAGACCACCGCGGCAAGTATCCTTGCAGCATCTACCGATATGACTATACATAAGCTCAACGCCACCACCGCGTCGCTTGCCGATGTCAAGGAGGTGTGCGCGCAGACCTCCTCGGTGTTCGCAACGAACGGAATCCTTCTGTACCTCGACGAGATACAGTATTTCAATAAAAAGCAGCAACAGTCTCTGCTCGAATATATCGAGGACGGACGAATCACGCTTATCGCATCGACCACCGAGAATCCCTATATGTACGTCTATAACGCGATAATCTCTCGCTCGGCGGTGTTTGAATTTAAAAGTGTCAAGGCAAAGGATATAGTCCCTGCGCTCCGTAAGGCGCTCGGAAAGCTCTGTGAGGAGTATTCTGTAACGAAAAAGGCAAGCGACGAAACGCTCGAGGCTGTCGCATCGGCGGCGGCAGGCGACGTCAGACGCTCACTCAACCTGCTTGAAAACTGCTTCTTTGCGTCCGAGGACGAGATAAGCGTTGATATTCTCTCGTCGGTAAACTCGACGACAGTCGGAAATTTCGATAAGGACGGAACGGTTCATTACGATCTTCTGTCGGCGCTTCAGAAATCAATTCGCGGCTCCGATCCCGATGCTACCGTCTTTTACCTTGCAAGACTCCTTGACGGAGGCGACCTTCTCGGTGCGTGCAGAAGGCTTCAGGTCATCGCGTCCGAGGATATAGGACTCGCATATCCGATCGCGGCGGCAATCACCGATTCGTGCGTGAACAGTGCGCTTAGACTCGGACTCCCCGAGGCGTCGATACCGCTGTCGCACGCCGCGCTTCTCCTTGCGACCGCGCCTAAGTCGAATAGCGCACATATCGCTTACGAGGCGGCACTTGCAGACGTGAGAGCAGGCAAGGGAAGAGAATTTCCTAAAATATTCAGACAGGTAAACGGCTTTGACGGATATAAATATCCGCACGACTACCCCGATCACTACGTAAGTCAAAAATATCTTCCCGACGATCTTAAAGACGCAAGGTACTTCGAGTACGGCGTAAGCAAAAACGAGATCGCGGCAAGAGATTATTGGAATAATATTAAAAAGAAGAACGGAGAAAACTGAAATGGAAGAGAACAAGACAGTATCCCCCGCAAAAGAAGAAAAAGTCAAGAAAAAACGCTTTAAGGAGGGCAGAAGAATAAAGACGATGCCTCCGATGAGCGTCTTTATGCCCTACGTTATGAAGCATAGAAACGATGCTTGTAACCTTATAAGCGATTCGTTTGACCTTGCCGCTATCGAGGACTACGTGTTCAAAAAGCGTTCCGAGGGACTTAAAAGCTTCGGTATTATGCACGTTATCATCGCGGCATACGTCAGAGCGCTCACCGAAAAGCCGGGCGTAAACCGCTTTATTCGCGGTCAGAAGGTGTGGGCGAGAAATAATATTGAGGTAATGCTCACTATTAAAAAGGAAATGAAGCTCAATTCTCCCGATACGGTAATCAAGATCTATCCCGAGATCACCGATACCGCAGAGGATATTTATAACAGAATAAACGAGCTTGTAGTTGAAAATAAGAAGGACGGCGAAAGCGACTTCGATAAGACGGCAAAGGCGCTCACCTCGATCCCCGGATTCGTTATCCGCTTCGTTGTGTGGCTGCTCAATGCGCTTGACTACTTCTCGCTCCTTCCGAGATTCTTAACTAAGGTCAGCCCCTTCCACGGCTCGATGTTCATAACCTCGATGGGATCGCTCGGAATACCTCCAATTTATCACCATATATATAATTTCGGAAACGTTCCCGTTTTCGTGTCCTTCGGAGCAAAGCGTACCGAGTGCTATCTCGATAAGGACGGCACCGTCAAGGAAAGAAAGATGGTTGACCTCAAGATAGTAACCGACGAGAGAATCTGTGACGGATACTACTACGCGGCATTCCTCAAGACTATGAGAAACTATCTTAAGAATCCCGAGAAGCTTGACTTCGCACCCGAAACGATCATTCCCGATATAGACTGAATAAAAGAGCGCGATACCTGCTCGGTATCGCGCTTTTAATTCGCTTTTCCTCTCGTTACAAAAACAAAAAACACCCGAAGGATTCGGGTGTTTTGTTTGTCATATCGTCTTATTTAACAACGGTGATGAGCGCTACAAGCTCCTTCTGCATCTCAGAAAGCTTCTGATACTTGAAGGAAGTGATTGCGGTCTTCTTGTCTCCGTACATATAGTTGATGTAGTCAGACTTGGTGTTGATTCCGAGACTCTTGTAAGCGTCCTTGTAGGGAGTGTAAGATGCTTCGACCTTTTCCTTGAACTCCTTGTTGGTTACAGAAATTCCGAGAACCTCGTAGAGATATTCGCAAACGAGCTGCTCCTTAACTGCAAGGAGAGCCTGCTCTGCAGCGTATGCGTATGCTTCCTGGTAGATAGCATCGGTGATGATAGCGTCGTATTCCTTCTGAGTAAAGTCGCCAACAGAGTAGTTGCTGCTCGAGCTGCCGAACTCCTCATTGAGAACGTTGTTGATGTAGCTCTGGACGAGCGACTTGTAAAGCTTCTTAACCTCTCTTGCGGGGATCTCGTTGAGAACTACCGAGTCAACGATAGCGGTGTAAGCCATCTCGTATGCGATATCGTCGTAGAGGCCTTCCTCGTAAGCTGCAACAGTTTCGTACTGGCTGCTGGTCTGGCTCTTTACGTACGCATCGTTCCACTCGGGAAGAGTAGTGATCTTGCTTACGGTGAACTTAACGGTGATGTCTCTGCCTGCGTAGGGAAGGAAGGACTTCATAGACTCGTTTGCGTTGATCTCGTCCTCTGCAGGAACCTTGAATACAAGCTCAAACTCCTCGTAAAGGGTCTTGCCCTCGAGTGCGTCGTAAACGGTCTTTATCTCGAAAATAGTGCTGAACTTTTCAAACTCTTTTGCGGAGAAGTCGATGTCGAACTTGCCGTTCTTGAAGATGTCGGTGAACTTAACTGCGTCCTCGTCCTCTTCGGTCTCGCCTTCAGCAGCATCGCCTTCGGTTTCACCCTCGGAGCCTTCGCCTTCGGTAGCGTCTCCTTCGGTGGTCTCGTTCGAGGTCTCGTTGTCGCCCTCGGCAGTGGTAGCTACGCCGCCTTCGGTAGTGCCTTCACCCTCAGTGGTGCCTTCGCCTTCAGCAGCGTCGCCTTCGCCCTCGGTGGTCTCGTCCTCTACCTTGGGATCGGGATCAACGAATGCGTAAGAGAGAGAAACGATAAGCTCCTCGTTGGAAAGAGAAGCAGCCGAACGGGAAATCGAGTTTACGGTAACCTTAAAGGTTACGGAAACACCCTGAAGCTCGGTAGTGTCGTAATTGTCGGGGAAGGTAACGATAACGTCAACCTTAACGTCGTTTGCCTTGTCGCTGGTCTCGTTGGTGTTAACAACTGCGCCGATGAGCTGTTCCTCAAAGCCCTTGGTGTTGAGCTCGGGGTTTTCCTTATTCTCGTAAGCTCCGATGAAAGAGTTCGATCCAAGAACGAGGTCGTATCCATCGGCCTTCATATTTGCCTTGGTCGTATCCGAGATGGTGTAGTTCTCGGTTCCGGGCTTGCTTACGGAAGATGCGTCAATATCATAGTTGATGTTGAGCTTGTCGCCGTTCTGTGCAACCGCGGTGGTCTTGTCAAGTGCTACCCAGAAATCAAGACGTCCCTTTTCGCGGAGAGTATCGATCTCATCGTTAAGCTTCTTGAGTATCTTCGCTTCTTCGATAGATACGTTCTTGAGATCGCCTACGGTGATGTACTTCTCGTAATTGCTGTAAACGCTGCCGCAGGATACGACAGAGAAGAGCATAACGGAAACGAGGATGAGTGCTAAAATCTTTTTCATTTTCTGTTACTCCTTATATTTAAACAATATTTGAACAAAGATAACTGCATAATTCTAACATATTATTTCAAAGAAATAAAGGGGTTAAAGCCCGAATTTACTTTTTGTACATAAATTTGCAACAATCGGTTTACAGTTCGCCAGGCTCTGACGCCTCTTCATACGGATCTATCATAATTTCCTTGATCTTAGGCCACGCGGCATAGACCGAAATGAAGATGCAGATGCCAACGGTTATTATAAGCGGAAGAACTATTCCGATAGGAAGATAGAGTACGAAGATGTACGCGTTTATAAAGACTGTCAGCAGTATTCCGATGAAAGCGAGGAAATTACGCTTGAATCCGAGGAATGCAAATATGAGCGCGTTTTTGAATATCTGCCATATTTTGAGATCGAAGGTGAGCGTCAGAAGATAGATGTAGAAGCGCATCACAAAGTAAACGAGGATCATAAACACGGTTGCCCAGAACATAATTCCGCTCGTGAAATCGGAGAGATTTCTGAAGCAGAAGAAGAGATCGTAAACGAGCATAAACGAGAGGAAAAGGTCGATTATGCCGATTATCAGACCTTGGCGGAGATTTTTCTTCAGCGCGTACCAGAAGTCCTTCCAGAGAAAGATCGGCTCGCCGCGGACTACGTTGCGGAGAACGTAGCTTATTCCTATCGAGACAGGCCCGAAGGTAAATAGCAGAAGAAGTATTCCGATAGCGAGGACTATCCACGAAAGGGTAGTCGGAATATAGATGCTCGCGCTGTTTCCGAACACTCCCCAGAGAGTCATAAAGTCGGGCGAGGACGCACCGAATTCGGAAGCGCCGAACATCGGCAGAAAGAGGGGACTCGACGGACTCGTCGCCGCGGTGTGAAAGACCTTTGCGGGGAAGAGCGCAATTATTATCAGCGGAAAGTTCGCGCCGATAAAGAGGAGATTAGAGTAGAAGATGCGTCCGAGATTTCTCCAGAGCAGCTTAAAGAAAAAGGTGAAATTTCTCGGCGCTTTTCTGTCGTCCTCGGTTATCTCCTTGCCGGAATTCATATTGTAAAGAAGATCGAATAGATTTTTTCGCTTCTTCTTAGGAGGTACGACCTCCTCGTTGTGAGTGCTCATCGACATATTAGGGTAATTTTTCTTCAAATTAAGATCACTTCCTTGGGTTTTGTATAAAGGAGTCCTAAACGAATGCGAGAAGAACGCTCCTTAAAAAGAGGATAATAAAGAATATCCCCGAAAAAAACGTAAATTTAAGAGTGTATAGCGTCGGACGCTCGCGCGCGTCGGACGACGATATCGTAGTAGCCACGCATACTGCAAGTATCCCGGCGCCACATAGTGCGTGAAGCAGATATTCTCCCGTCTCAAGCCCCGTAAACGAGTATGAAAGCGAGGAAAACGACGCAAGTGCCGCTCGTGAAAATATTACGCAGGATGCGAGAATTTTCCTGTCGGGAATAAATCCGAGAAAAAATATCAGGCCAGGACAAAGGTACTGCGCGCTAAGCGTTTCGAAGAATTCGCCGCCCCTTGTAAGAAGAGGAGAGATACTCTCGCCCGGCGCGAGAAAAAGAGTCTCTGTGCCGAAAAGCCTCGGCACGAAAAGACCGAAAATGTAGCCTGCGATAAGAGATATTACCGATATATCGGGGTAAAGGGGACGCCCCTTGCTTTTTGACATAAAAAGATCACCGATAAATATTATTATAAAGGCGCTCTCAATATTCGGAAATAGCAGTGCATACTTTGTTATAATACCACATATTTTTCGATAGTTCAATGATTTTTTATGAACTTTACGAAATTTTATTGAAATTTATTTAAAATATAGTATAATGTACTTGTAAATCACGAAAGTACGGGAGGAAAATATGATAAACGGCTATCTCAAATTTTTCAAAACCGACGAAAATGTCATAGAGACTCCCAGACTGCTTCTGCGCAGAATGAGAGTAAGCGACAGAGACGATATGTACGATTACGCAAAAAGGGAGGAGGTAACGAGATACCTGCTCTGGAAATCGCATAAAACGCGCGACCATACCTCTCGCTACCTTAACTACGTAGTCTCGCTTTATAAAACGGGAGAGTTTTTCGACTTTGCAATAGAATATAAGGAAAACCGAAAAATGATCGGCACGTGCGGACTCGCGTCGGTCGATCCCAAAAACGATTCTGTTGAGATAGGCTACGTCCTCTCGCCCGACTACTGGGGCAAGGGAATTGCCACCGAGGCGCTCGCTGCAATACTGCGCTTTGCCTTTTGCGATATGAGAGTCAACCGAGCCGAGGCGAGATATATGGCGGAAAACGAGCCGAGCAGACGGGTCATGGAAAAGTGCAATATGACCTTTGAGGGCGTGCAGAGACAAAAGATCTTCGTCAAGGAAAAATACAGAGACGTCGGCGTATGCTCGATCCTTGCCGAGGACTATTTTAAAGATAATGAGGATAAAAGCGCCCTTTCTCCCAAAAAAGCGCGAGGACTCGCCCTCTTTTTCAGATAATTTCCTTATTTATTCTAAAAGTTAACAAATCCTTAACTATATCGCGCCACTTATGGTGTATAATTCCATTTGTGAGTTACATAAAACACAGAACGGAGAAATAACAATGACAAAATTCCTTTTATTACTCGAAGATCCTACCACTCCTAACTATATGCCCCTTATCGTTATGGTTGGCTTTATCGCGATCTTCTATTTCATCGCGATCCGCCCCCAGAAGAAGCAGCAGAAGCTTGTTGACGATATGAGAAACAACCTTCAGGTCGGCGACGAGATCACCACTATCGGCGGTATCATCGGAAAGATCGTAAGCATCAAGGACGAGACCTGCCTTATCGAAACGGGCAGAGACGGATGCAAGATCAGAATCCTCAAGAGCGCAGTAAGATGCGTTGACGTTCCTGCAAGCGCTACCGCTTATACTATCGACACCAGCGAAAAGGCAGAGGACGATCTCGCAAATTACGATATGCCCGAGGAAGCACCTGCTGAAAAGGCAGACAAGAAGAAAAAGAAGAAATAATTTCTTATCGCAGACGAAAAAACGTCTGCGATTTTCTTTTTCCTGAAAAGCACTTTTAGGTTGTTTTTTTGCCGACTCCCGAATATGATTAAACAAATAAATCTTTTTTTGGACGGTGGTAAAATGGAAAAACACAGCAAAGGTCTTGATCTTATAAAAAACGCCGCTATTTCGGCGATTTTGTCTCACGCGGTATCGGTACTGTTTCTCTTTTTCATAAGCCTTGCGCTTTCTAAAAACGAGGACCCGAGCGCACTTATGTCCAGCGGCGCGATGCTCGCGTTTTTTATCGGCTCGCTCACCTGCGGCATTCTTGCGGGCAGACGTATAGAGGCTCCGTACGGAGCGCTACTTTCGGGTGGAATCTACGTTGCTTTACTCATTCTGATCTCGCTTCTTCTTTCGCTCTCGGGGACTCTCGAGGCGGGAGGATACAGCTTCGGAATGAAGCTCGGGATCACCCTCGGCGCGCTGTTGCTTTCGTCGATCGTCGGACTCTGGGTGAACTCGCGCCGCGACTCGCGAAAGAGTCTCGCAAAACAGAGAAAGAAAGCGGCGATGCGATAATATTATAAGGTAAAAAACGGCTTTTTGAAAAAAAGAGCCGTTTTTTCTTTACAAATTAAAAAAGGTATGATAAAATGATAAAAAGCGCAAAATAAAAGAGTCCAAAGGAGGACCTTTTAATGTCGCTTATCAAAAATTTCTGTATTGCGTTTGCGGTATCCTACGTGATATTTCTTCTCGCGGCGTTCGTCGTGCTTCGGATATTCGCGCTCGCATAAATAATTATGTAAAGTCTTTCGGAGAGCTCGGGGCATTTTAAACGCTCCGAGTCACCGGAAGAGGATTTTGGAAGGTCAGAAAAATGTCAGAAAAAATGCGACTTGATAAATTCATCGTCTCAACCGGCGCGTTCACGAGAAGCGAGGCAGGGAAGCTCTGCCGCGCAGGGAAGGTGACTGTCGGCGGACTCATTCAGAAGGATCCGTCGGTCAAGATCGATCCCGAGCGCGACCCGGTAATAGCACTCGGCAGAGCGCTCGAATACAGAAAATATACATATATAATGATGAATAAGCCCGAGGGCGTCGTGTCGGCAACCGAGGACGGCGACAAAACTGTCATCGACCTTCTGCCGCCCGAGCTTCAGAGAGTAGGACTTTTCCCGTGTGGCAGACTTGATAAAAATACGCACGGACTCGTCATTTTGACAAATCACGGCGAGCTTTCGCACTACCTTCTCTCGCCAAAGCATCACGTTAAAAAGAAATATAAGGTAGAAAGTAAATTTCCTCTTTCCGAGGACGATAAGAGAACCCTTGAGGGCGGAGTCGATATAGGCACCTACGTCACCGCCCCCTGCGAGGTCGAGCTCACGGGCGAAAGAAGCGCCTTCATAACGCTCACCGAAGGGAAGTACCATCAGATAAAGCTTATGCTAGGTGCTGTGCATAATCAGGTCACCTATCTTCAGAGAGTGACCTTTGGCGAAATAGCGCTCGACGAGTCGATTTCCGAGGGATCTTGGCGCTTTTTAAGCGAAAATGAAGTCGAAATACTGTCGCGCGATTTTAATTTATTAAAAAAATAAAACGGCAAAAAGGACTGATACACGCTTTTCTTTTGTGATTGTTGTGCAATATCACCAAAAAGAAAGCCTAAAATTTGTAGGATAAACATCTTGGAAAATTCACAATTTTGCTGTATAATAGTATCTGTTAAAGGTTTGCGTTCATTTAGTTCGTAAACACAGAATTATTTCAGGAGGCTGTATAAATGGCAAGTATATCTTTCAGACACCTTTACAAAAAGTACCCCGGCGGAGTAACGGCTGTATCCGACTTCACGCTCGAGGTTAAGGACAAAGAATTTCTTATTTTCGTTGGTCCTTCGGGATGCGGAAAAACCACCACTCTTCGTATGATAGCAGGTCTTGAAGAGATCACCGAGGGAGAGCTCTACATCGGTGACAGACTTGTTAACGATATAGCACCTAAGGACAGAGACATCGCGATGGTGTTCCAGAACTACGCGCTCTATCCTCACATGACCGTATTTGAGTGCAAAGGATGCTCTCGCCGCTCGACCAGAGATACTGGAGACGTTCTTAAGCATAAGGTTGAAGAGGCTGCAAGAATTCTCGACATTACCCACCTTCTCGACCGCCGTCCGAAGCAGCTTTCGGGAGGTCAGAAGCAGCGTGTTGCGCTCGGACGTGCAATCGTTCGTAGCCCGAAGGTATTCCTTCTTGACGAGCCGCTTTCCAACCTCGACGCAAAGCTTCGTGCAGCCATGAGAACCGAGCTTACCAAGCTCCATAAGAGACTCGGAACCACCTTCGTTTACGTTACCCACGACCAGGTCGAGGCTATGACCATGGCAACTCGTATCGTTGTTATGAAGGACGGTATCATTCAGCAGGTTGATACTCCTCAGAACCTTTACGATTACCCCGTAAATATGTTCGTTGCAGGATTTATGGGAACTCCTCAGATGAACTTCATCGAGGTTATGGTAATGAACAAGAACGGCGAGACCTACCTCAGATGGGGCGAGAACAACCTCAAGCTCCCCAAGGAAAAGGGCGAGAGCGAGGAGCTCAAGGATTACATCGGTAAGGAAGTTATCATGGGTATCCGTCCTGAGTGCATTCGTGACGAGGCAGCATTCCTCGAGGCTCACGCAGAGACCACTATCGACGCTATGGTTGACGTTACCGAGCTTATGGGCGCAGAGATCTACCTCTACCTCAACGCAGAGGAGACCAACTTCATCGCTCGCGTGGCTCCCACCTCTAAGGCAAGAAGCGGCGATATGATCAAGGTAGCGCTCGACGCTAACAAGATCCACATCTTCGACAAAGACACCGAAAGATGCATTCTCCACTAAAAAAGTAAAGCACGAAGGGATACTGCAAGGTCGGTATCCCTTCGATTTTTAATTAAGGAAAACAGTATGAAAAAGATACTTTCGCTCGCTCTTGTTTTCGTTTTGCTTCTCGGCGCGCTTTCCTCGTACGCTGCGGAGGGCGAGAATGACGAGCGTGTAAAAAGCATGGTAGTTGTGGGAGATTTTAACTCAGCAGTCATCGAGCCCCCCTCCGAGGAGCCGTCTGACGCAGAGACCGAAGCACCCGAAAAACAGCTCACCTTTGCAGACCTCGCCGCCGAAAAGCTCGGACTCAAATACGGCGAGACCTACTTCAATTATTCAAAAAACGAAATGACCGCCGAGAGCCTTCTTGCCTACCTTGGCGGCGAGCTTTCCGAGGCTGAAAGCAAGAGCTTCAATGACGCGTCGGTTGTCGTTTTAAGCGTTGGAATGAACGACTTTACCGCAACGCTCCTTCCCAAAATAGCAGCCGCACTCGGACTTGATGCAAACGCAACTCCGAAAGCGGTTGCAACCGCGCTTGCAAAAACAGAAGAGAAGGACCTTGAAAACGCGCTTTCCGAAATAAAGCTCATTTACGAGAAAAACGAGACCGAGATTTCCGCTATGATCGCAAAATATAGGGAGAGCCTCTCGGCTTCGGTGAAAAAGATAAAGGAGCTTTCTCCGAACGCGCAGATACTGGTGGTAAACGCCGTCGATCCCTTTGCCGATCTCTCGCAGTACGCGCTCGTCAAAACGCTTCGCGCGACTCTTACGTCGGATATTGTTTCCGATATGAACGAGGCGCTTTCGGAGTCCGGTAAAAGCGAAGACTTCTACGTAGTTGACGCTTTCGGCGAGTTCAAAGGAAGAAAGTCCCCCTGCATCTCCGCCGAGGACGATGCCTTCCGTCTCACCGAGCTTGGAAGCTCGATTCTCGCCGATACTCTCGTTTACAGAATAAACACCGTATATGACGAAATATACGATAACGACGGCGGAATTTTCAAGGATCCCGAGGACGTCTGGATCTGGTTCACGTTCGCCGTGGCAGTAGTCGTCATCGCTGTCCCGATAGTTAATTTCGTGGCTAAAAAATCAAAGAAATAAGAAAAAGCACTTGCAAACGCAAGTGCTTTTTTACTTAAATTATCTCCTCGGGCTTATATATTCTCGTGCACTCGAGAGTGTGTATCGGATCGGAGAATTTTCCGCTCTCAAGACGTCCAAGAACGTCCTCGAAAACGTACATTCTCGCGTCGATAAGGTCGATGCAATGTACCGCGTACGCCTCGGCGGTCGCGGGAGTTGCTATCGCGCCGTATTCACGAATTCCGTGGTGAGACGCTATAATGTGAGTAAGGCAACGAACTGTCTCGTCGGGTGTGCCCAGCTTTTCGGCGTGCTTTTTGACAGTCTCGATACCGAGAAGTGCGTGACCGAAAAGGAATCCGTCGCGCGTGTAATCGGTAACTCCCATTTCGTCCGTAAGAAGCTCTGTGAGCTTGCCGATGTCGTGAACGAGCACTCCTGCAAGGAGCATATCGCGGTCGAGGAAGGTGTAGGTTTCAGCCACTGCACCCGCAAGCTTCGCCATTCTCGCAACGTGCCAGAGAAGCTCTCCCACCTTGCTGTGATGCACCGATTTCGCGGCGCTCTGCCAGAGCAGACGCTCTCTGTTTTCCTCGTAAATATCGCGTATAAGCGCTGCAAGAGGTGCGTTTTGCATCTTGTCTATTTTCGATACGCAGAACTCGTACAGAGTCTCGGGAGGTATCTGCGAGGTCGGTATGAAATCGGTCACCTTTACTCCCTCGGAGGGGTATGAGGAACGGATAGAAGCTACCGAATAGCTCATCTTTCCGTTGTAAAGACGTCCCTCGAGAGAGACGAATGCGATCTCCTTCGCCTTCACGTCAAGCGAGGACTCGGGGGTGTCCCACATATTCGCGCTGAGAGTGTCGCGCCCGTCCGAAAAGGTGATAACGAGATAGGAGCTTCCGTTTCTCGCCGTTTTCGTCTGTATGTCTCTGATAAGTAGATAAAGCTCGAAATTTCCTGCTCCAAGCTCGGATATTTTGTTTACCTTCAATGCTTTTTCCTGCCTTTCAAATAGGTCTGTCGGACGCGCGAAAATTTTTTTAAAATTCGGTAATGAGCCTTGGAAAAAGTTGTCTTTACGTATGGAGGCGATACCGATGCGCGCGCCGCGTATGATATACTATTATATCACATAGTTTCAAGTTTTGGTGAATTTTTTGAAAAAATTGAAATAAAAAGAAAAAATCGCAAATCCACGCCGTTTTTTTCGTGAATAACGCGATAAATTCGGCAATATAAACAAAAATGAACGCCGGAAAAAGTGCAGATTGACGAAATTGCTTCTTAATATAAAGAAACGATTGACCAAACAGCGCTATAATGTTATAATTTAGGTACAAACATTTAGTGGGGAAGGGGCCATATTCCTGCTTCCTCAAAATCAATTATTCTCAATTCATGGAGGAATGAAAAAAACGAAGAATTTGTTTGTTAGAATTCTTGCTTGCGTTCTCGTTTTCACCATGGCCTTCGCTTTTACCGCATGTAAAGACGAATCCGATGGAGACGCAGTACCCCCCCCCGCAGGCGATGCCGGCACCACCGATGACGGCTCCAAGACGAGGGCGAAAAGGACTGGTTCAACACCGAGGATAACAAGAAGGAAGAGGACGAAAAAGGCAACGAGGTCTGCACAGTATGTGAAGATGCAGACGGAGACCTTATCTGCGACGTTTGCGGCGCTGACGCATACGTAAACTTCAAGGTAGAGTGGGATAGAGAGCAGTACATTCTTTCCTGCTACTATAATAACACTCTCGTTCACACCTATAAGTTCACAAGAGACATCTTCGTTAACGACGGTTCGGGCGTTGGTATTGCTACCGGTTCGGGCGACACCTATTTCAAGGATTTCGTTCTTATCGTTGAGTAATTAAACCTTAAATGAATAAACCTCCCACAATAAACGTGGGAGGTTTTCTTTTTGACTTACTTGTAAAAGGGAACAGACCAAAGCCTTCACCGGCAGAGAGGGTGTCACGGAGTGACGGATGAGGAGAACCCCGAAAGGCATCCTTCTAATCCCTGCTGAACACCGAAACGATCTCCCTCTCGACCGCCTCGCGCTCGCGCTCTGCGCTCTCAAGCTCGCGGTAGGCATCGGTCAGCTCCTTTGAATATTTCCCCGTAGTTATCGCGCGATATATCCAGAATATAACGTTTCCGTACGCGTGATGGAGACGGCTGTCCGCGTCCGATAACTGCTTTTTCAGCGCGGACGCCTCCTCGGCCTCCGCCTCGTATTTATCAAGCTTTTTCTCGATCGCCCGACGAATAAAATAGACTCCGAGACCTGCGCTTCCTCCGCTTCCGATAAGCAGAGCTAAAATTATTGATATAAGCTCACTTGACGTCATAGAGTCCTCGCTATCGCGGAAGATATAATTATCGTCCTCGCCCTTGACAGAGTTCGCCCAAGAAGCTTTTCAAGCAGCGTGAGCCTCTTTTTTCTTGCTCCTGACTGTTGTTTTGACATTTTATATAACTTTCCTTTCATTTGTATAAATACTTGGCAGACACGATTATTTTACACCGCACAAAGGAAAGGGAAAATAGCAAAAGGTGTCAAAAGGTAGAAAAAAGCACCCGTGAGATCACAGGTGCTTTGATTTTTAATAGCTTATTTAGCTCTGAAGAATTCGATCTGCGGAGCGATAGAGCGGATCTTCGTTCTGCCCATCTCCTTGACGTATTCGTCGTAATTTTCGTTGATTACCGCGAAATACTTGCTGTCCGCGCCCTCGGTTATCGAGTCAACGAACTTTTCAAATGCGTTTGCCTCGTCAGCAGAGTAGAACTTGAATCTGCTGTATCCGTCGTTGGTTACTGCGATAAATACGATGCAGTTCTTCGGAACGTTTGCGCTGACGTCGTGAACAGCCTCGGGCTTTACGGTGTAGATCCAGATGATCTCGCCGCCCTGAGCCATACATTTCGTGCGGATATCCTCGAACTCGTTTGCGAGCCAGCCCGCAACGATCGGGTTTTCCTTACGTGCCTTAATAGTCTTGTTTGCAGGAACTGCAATATCCCAGTGACGGAGATATGCGCTTACGATACGGCTTGAAACGCTGTTTCCGATAATAGAGGAAGCAAGACTTCTTACCGAGGTCTTTGTCCAGTAAGCCTCCTCGGTGATGCCGTGATCGGCAGGAAGCGAGTTTACGATGTTGGAAACGATCTCCTCCTGCTGTGCGGAGGTGAGAATTACGTCGCTCGAGCCCTCGTCCGATTCAAGACGGGAAATGTAACGTCTGAAGGAGGAGATTATAGCCTCGATCTCTTCGAGACTTGCGGAAGCCGCCTCGGCGATCTCCTCGTCGGTGCGTCCGGCTCTCGACATTAAGATTATCTCTCTCTGACCCTCTGCGTTGATCGTGCTTTCGGGGCAAACGAATCCCTTGAGTACCTCAAGGAGACGCTTCTGATTTTCAGCCTCGGCGCGACGTGCCGCAAGAGCCTTGTTTCTGCGTCTCGTGTCGTCCGCAACCTTGCCGACGTGCTGAATACGGAGAATTACGTAAGAAATTATGCCCGCAACTACCACGAGATATATAGCAGTAAATACAAGCACGAGGTTACGCAGACGCGCACCTGCGCCGAGCATAATGAGGAATACGAGGAGATTTACGAAGAACACTCCTCCGGGAATGATAAGTCCCCAGAAAGGACTTTCCTTTTTAGTCAGATAAAATTCGCCGTAAACAACGGCAGCCGATGCCGCGATAACGGCAATGACGGTAAGAACGAATATCAAAACAACACATCCAATCTGTAAAGAAATGCGAAAATAAATTCCTAAATTAAATTATACACTAAAATCGCGGTAATGTCAATATATTTAAAATATTATTTAAAAAATCAGACCGCGCGTATTATGTCGCCCTCTTTTACCTCAAAGGGAACCTTGATAGAAAAGAGCATAAAGGGGTGGGGTGCGGACTCTATTGCCTCGCCGTTTTCGTCTCTCATATCGAGCGCCTCGATCTCGCGGCCGACCATTCCGGGAGTTATAAGCTCGACCTTCGCGCCCGAGAGGACCTTGTTCTTCTGCTTGAAGGTGGCGCGTCCCGTTTTCTCGTCGTACGAAAGTGCGTGAGCGAGATAAGCCTTTTCAACGAGGTATCCGTCGCGCGTTACCGTCTGCGCCTCGTCTGACGGCTGGTTAAAGTAAAATCCGGTGCAGTATTCTCTGTGGCTGACGCTCTCAAGCTCGCGGAGCCAGAGGGGATCGTAGCGGTAGCCTTCGGGATCTGCGAGATATTTGTCCATCGCGATTCGGTAGGTGTTCGCGCAGACCGCCGTGTAGTAAGCGCTCTTCATTCTACCCTCGATCTTGAATGACGAAATTCCGCTCTTCATAAGAGAGGGAATATGCTCGATCATGCACATATCGCGGCTCGACATAATGAAGGTGCCAAGCTCGTTTTCCTCGATAGGGAAGCGCAGATTCGGACGCTTTTCCTCAGCTATCTCGTAAAGCGAATAGTTCCATCTGCAGGGCTGTGAGCAGCCTCCGCGGTTGGCGTCTCTTCCGTTGATGTTTGCCGAAAGCAGACATCTTCCGCTCCACGAAATGCACATAGAGCCGTGAATGAAGCATTCAAGCTCGAGAGACTCGGGTGTCTTGTCGCGTATTATCTCGATCTCGCGGAGGGTAAGCTCTCTTGCAAGCACCACCCTCGATGCGCCGAGATTATGCCAGAAATTGCAGTCGGCGTGGCTGACCGCACCTGCCTGCGTCGAGATATGTATCTGCGTGTCGGGAAGGATCTTTCTTGCAAGCGTGAAAACGCCGACGTCAGCGATTATAAGCGCGTCGGGGGACACCTCTTTTAAAAGACGGAGATAGTCCTCAAGCGCCTCGTATTCCTCGCTGTGAGGGGTGACGTTTACCGTGATATATACCTTCTTGCCCCTTTCGTGCGCGTACTTTACCGCGTCAAAAAGCTCCTCGCCGTCAAAATTTGCGGCGGCAGAGCGCATACCGAAGGACTTTCCGGCAAGATATACCGCATCAGCACCGTAGCGCAGAGCGGCAGTCATTTTTTCAAAGTTACCAGCAGGTAATAAAAGTTCTTTCATTGATAAATTCCTGTATCTTACTTTAATATAAACCTATTTTACAACATCTTAAAAGAAAAGTAAACAGATTTTTGATAAAAAATCGTATTTTCGTGCAAAATGCTATTGATTTTTTTAAAAAATGTGTTATAATAATGAAGATATTTGAAATGCAGTGAAGAGATCGGTACGTTTCGGACAACTTTTCCCACAGAGAGCACCGCCAAGGCTGAAAGCGGAGCGGATAAGCGAACGGTCGCCTTTCATCTCGGAGCAGGTCTATTGAAAGCGCTTTTTAGTAGGTAGATCCGTCTGACCGCGTTATAGGTCCCAAAGTACAGACTCTCGTTGTGAGCGTCTCGAAAAATAGGTGGTACCGCGTCGATAATTTCCGTCGCCCTATTATGTGGGCGGGGGAATTTTTTATTTTATAAAAAACAGTACGTATATACGAAAGGAACAAGAAATGAAGACATTACTTGCAGAGATCAGAGCAAAGGCAGAAGAAGCTCTGAAAAACGCTTCCGACGATGCCGCTCTTGAAGCGCTTCGCGTAGGCTACCTCGGTAAAAAGGGCGAGCTTACCGCAGTTCTTCGCGGAATGGGAGGACTTTCCCCCGAGGAAAGACCGATAGTAGGCGCTCTTGCCAACGAGGTAAGATGCTATATCGAAGAAGCACTTGCAGAAAAGAAGCGCGAGCTTGACGAAAAGAAGCTTGAGGCAAAGCTTCTCGCAGAAAAGCTTGACGTTACCGCACCCGGCGAGAATTTCGAGATCGGCGTACGCCATCCTCTTGAAAAGATCGAGACCGAGATGAGCGATATTTTCCGTTCTATGGGCTTTGAGATAGCAGAGGGACCCGAGGTCGAGTTTGACCTTTTCAACTTCCAGAAGCTCAATATTCCCGAGAACCATCCCGCGCGCGATACTCAGGATACATTCTATATCACCGATAATATCCTTCTTCGCTCGCAGACCTCTCCCGTTCAGGCGAGAGTTATGATGGACACACAGCCGCCGATCAGAATCATCTCTCCCGGCCGTGTTTACCGCGCAGACGAGGTTGACGCAACCCACTCTCCCGTATTCCATCAGCTTGAGGGACTCGTAGTCGATAAGGGAATCACTATGGGCGACCTTCGCGGAATGCTCGAGACCTTTGCAAAGCAGATGTTCGGTGAGAACACCAAGATCCGCTTCCGTCCGCACCATTTCCCGTTCACCGAGCCGTCGGCAGAGGTTGACGTCTCCTGCTTCGTATGCGGAGGCAAGGGCTGCCGCGTATGTAAGGGCGAGGGCTGGATCGAGATCCTCGGCGCAGGAATGGTACACCCCAACGTGCTTTCGGGCTGCGGAATCGACCCCAAGGTATATAGCGGATTTGCATTCGGTATGGGAATCGAGCGTATCGTTATGATCAAATACGGCATTGACGATATGCGCCACCTTTACGAAAACGATCTCCGTTTCCTCAAACAGTTCTGATAAGGAGGATTAAAAGATGAATTTGTCAATGAAATGGCTCGCTGATTTCACAGACGTCAGCGACGTAGATATAAAGGACTACTGCGACAGAATGACCGATACCGGCTCCAAGGTTGAGGGATATACCGCTTTTGGCGACGATATCGAGAACGTAGTCGTAGGAAAGATACTCAAAATTGAAAAGCACCCCGACTCAGATCACCTTCAGATCTGCCAGATCAACACCGGCGACGCTGAAAGACAGATCGTAACCGGCGCGCAGAACATTTTTGAAGGCGCAATAATTCCTGTTGCAGTACCGGTTGCAAAGCTCCCCGGCGGAGTAGTTATTAAGCCCGGTAAGCTTCGCGGAGTCGAGTCTGACGGTATGCTTTGCTCGATAGGCGAGCTTGCACTCACCACCCACGATATGCCCGGCGCAGACGAAAACGGAATCTTCATAATGAACTCCTTCGTTTCCGAAAACGAGATCGGTAAGGATATAAAGGACGTCCTTATGCTTTCCGATAAGTCGGTAGAGTTTGAGATCACCTCCAACCGTCCCGACTGCCTTTCGGTAATCGGTCTTGCAAGAGAGACCGCGGTCAGCTTCGATAGAAAGCTTACTATCCCCACTCCCGAGGTAAAAGAGGGAAGCGGAGATATTTCCGAATATATTTCGGTTGACGTTGAGGACGCAGAGCTTTGCCCCCGTTACAGCGCAAGAGTAATCAAGAACGTAAAGATCGAGCCCTCGCCTCTCTGGCTGAGAATGAGACTCCGCCCTTCGGGTGTCCGTCCGATCAATAATATCGTTGATATTACCAACTACGTTATGCTTGAGTACGGTCAGCCGATGCACGCGTTTGACTACGCAATGCTCGAGGGCAAGAAGATCGTAGTCCGCCGCGCCGCAGAGGGCGAGAGCTTCAAGTCTCTTGACGATATCGACCATACCCTCAGTGCAAGCACCCTTGTTATTGCCGACGAAAAGAAGGCAGTAGCACTCGCAGGTGTTATGGGCGGAGCAAATAGCGAAATAAAGGATTCTACCACAACGGTAGTGTTCGAGTCTGCAAACTTCCTCGGCTCGTCTGTAAGACTTGCCGCAAAGGCGCAGGGAATGAGAACCGAATCGAGCGGACGCTTTGAAAAGGGACTCGACCCCGAAAACACTATGGCGGCTCTTAACAGAGCGTGCGAGCTTGTAAACCTTCTCGGAGCAGGCGAGGTAGTCGGCGGATATATCGACGTATATAAGAATAAGAAAGCGCCCACAACCGTTAAATTTGATGCGGCAAGAATCAACGCATTCCTCGGAACAGAGGTCAGCGAGGATAAGATGCTCGAGATCCTTTCATCTCTCGGATGCAAGGTTGAAAACGGCGTGCTCACGTCTCCCTCCTACCGCTCGGATATCGAGAATATGAACGATATTGCCGAGGAAATAGCAAGAATCTACGGATATAACAATATCCCGTCCACCCCCTTCAAGTGCGAGGTCAAGGCAGGAATGCTCACACCCAAGCAGGCGTATAAGGCAAGACTCCACAGTCTCCTTTGCTCGCTCGGAATCAGCCAGAGCGTGACCTTCTCCTTCGTATCTCCCAAGACTCTCGATACGATAAATCTCCCTGCAGACGCACCCGAAAGACGTCAGGTAGTTATCACTAACCCGCTTGGCGAGGATACCAGCGTTATGAGAACGACTCTCATTCCGTCGGTACTCGGCGTTCTTGCAAGAAATAATAATCACCATTCGGATAGCGTTGCTCTCTATGAGCTCGGACATATTTATATCCCGAATGAGGATATAAACGAGCTTCCAAATGAGCCTCTTAGACTCACCTTCGGATTCTACGGCAAGGGCGACTTCTATACTCTCAAGGGTATGGCAGAGGCGATCCTTACTGACGCGGGCATTGCAAAATACCGCTTCGCATCTGAGGCAAATAACCCGATCTTCCACCCCGGAAGATGCGCAAATATCATTGCAAGAGGCTTTGAGGTGGTCGGAACTATCGGTCAGATTCACCCGAAGGTTGCGGCAAATTACGGCTTTGACAGCCCCGTATATCTTGCCGATATCGACTTTGAAAAGCTCTTTAGCTTCTCAAGCTTCGATAAGCACTATAAGCCCCTTCCTAAGTATCCGCCCGTAGGACGTGACTTTGCGTTCATCTGCGATAAGGATACCGAGGCGGGATCCATCGAGGACGTTATCCGCAAGGCGGCAGGCAAGCTCGTTGAGGAGGTCAGACTCTTTGACGTGTACGTCGGCGAGCGTCTCGGCGAGGGCAAGAAGAGCCTTGCATTCAGAGTAACCCTGCGCGCCGCAGACCACACTCTCACTGAGGACGAATGTGAAAAGACCTCTGCGAAGATCATCGCATCGGTTGAAAAGCAGCTCGGCATCAAGCTCAGAGGATAAAAGAATAAAAAGCCAAGTCAAACGACTTGGCTTTTTTTATGAATAATGAATAATTTCGGTCACTCCCCGAGAATATTGAACGCCGTTTTGAGACTGACGAGTCTGTAAGATGCTATTGTCTCTCCCATACCGAGTATCCGCTCGTTTTCCTGAATGTATGCGTTAGGATGTAAAACGAGGATCAAAGCGTCACTCTCGCAAATCTCACCGATGTCGCGCTGTACCTTGCGCCCTAAAAACGAAGGCCCGATGCGAGGAAAGAGTCCCTCGGTGTCCTCCTCAAACCGCTCGACGTCGCGTATGTTTTCGATCATATACGCCTTGCCGTTGCCGAATTTCTGCGAGGTGACCGTGCTTCTTCCAAAGATGTAACGCACCGATTCAACAGAGCCGAGAATCCCGACCGTTATGCGCTTTTTCGGGCTTTTCACAAAGATATTATATGGCGTGCGCGATCCGCAGAAAATACATTTGAGAAGGCTTACGTCAGACTCACATTCGCCGTTCTTAATAAGAGAGCGCACGCGCGCATAGAGACGAAGTCGGATAAAAAGATATTTCGCTGTCGGAAGAATGTGTCCGAAGAAAAGGGAAACGCCCCAGAGCGCCCACATAAAGAAGAGACGCACGTCCGAATATATCGCAATGGCCGAGAGAAACAGTATGGGAAATATCAGTAAAAGGTCCTTGTAAAAGCCGAAGCGGAAAAGGAAAAAAATCCTTCGTCTGAAATAGGTGTAAAGGACGAAAATTACCGATACAAAAAGAAAAAGCGCTGTAAATCTCGGGTAAATATACGCAAGGACGATAAGCGCAGTGTGAAATAAAAGTCCTAAAACAGAAAGCATAAAAGCTCCTTTTGTACCTGAAAATATGGCTTACAAAGTGATTATAGCATAAAAATATGAAATTTTCAACATTTGAGAAAAACTTATAAAAAAGGTCTCCGCCATTTTGACGGAGACCGATTTTTATTTCTTGAATATCTTCTTTATCGGACCAAGCACGAGATCCTTCTCGTAGGCGTTCATTCCGAAAAGCCACATAGACGCGCAGTAGATAGCACTGTAAATTGCAATGCAGCCTACAAGGACTATAAGGCTTCCCATATTTACAAATTTCATCATCAGAATGCCCACAGCTATCGGGATAATAAGTCCTGCCGAAAGACGAATTATGCTCTTCCAGAAGGCTATCATATTAACAAAGCAACGCTTGTGATAAAAGACGTTCATTATAAATCCGTTCGCGAGGACTACCGAAACTGCAGTACCGAACGCGCTTCCGACCGCTCCGTATATCTGACAGAGATATATCGAAAGTCCGAGATTTATAAGCGCCATTATGATATAAACCACCGAGCGGAACTGATGTCTGTTGAGCGCTCTCTGCGTCTCAATTCCGATGTTCTGAATAAGGGGTACCGTCGAGGGAATTATCAAAAGAAGGGCAACGTAGTAGGAGTCGCCGTACGACTCGCTGCCCGTCCAGAAATAGATAAATTCACTGCCGAAGAAGATAACACCGGTGCAGAGAAGCATCAGAATAAGGTACTGTATTCGTCCGACCTTAATAAAAAGCGCGGTGAGCGTGTCCGTCATCTTCCGTGCGTCGTCTCTGAAGTCGTTTATGATTCGGTGTATCATAGGCGTAAATACGCTTGAAATCGAGGTAGAGAAGGTCTGGTAGTAGTGATGCAGCGAATATCCTATCGTGTAAACAGAAACGGCTGTCGTACCCTTGAAGCGTCCGAGAAGGACCTTGTCGATGTTGAGGTTTATCTGGTCAACTATCATATTGAGCGCGATAAACGCCGAATATGCGAATAGACTGCTGAATATTCCTTTTTCGGGGAGACCGATGATAAATCGCTGCTTGAGTACGCCTAAAACGTAGAAAAGGTAGATTCCGTCAACGATTATCGAAAGAGCGAGTGAAACGCTTACCATTGCAATAGACTTGTGTCCGTTCAAAAGAAGGATAATGGTAAGCATCGGGCTGATTACCGTTCTCGCGATGCCGAGAAGCTTAAGGAAAACGAATTTTTCGTGCGCCGAGATGATGTTTGCGAACACTCCCATAGGGAAGGAGAGGGCAAGAGACGCGGTGAGAATCAGCATAAGCACTCTTGCTATTTCGTATTCGCGAGCGGTAAGACCGCTGTCGAATATCGCGTGGAGATTTGCCGTCAAAAAGAGGCCGCAAACGAGTACTATCGCACCGATTATCGAGAAAAGAAGCAAGAACAGACCGTTTAGCTTGTTTAGTGACTCGGTATCGTTGTTTCGTTTGTACTTGCTGTAATATCTGATATAACCGCTGTTGAATCCGAGATTCAGTATCGACATCATCGAGATAGTGGACGATGCTATATTGTATAGACCGTACTCGCTCTCACCGAGGAGCCTCAGCATCACAGGAGTATAAATTATACTTATAATGATGCTGACTGCCATCTGAACGTATGAAAGTATAGAGCCGATCTTTCGCTGGTTTAAATTCATAAATACACCTTTTGGGAAAATATTTGTATATCCATATTATGATACCATATATTACGGATAAAGTCAATAGCAAAGAGAGAATGTTTATATTTATAAAAAATATTTTTGCTTTGCTTGACAATCGCGCGATTGTATGATATAATCACACACAGTTAAAATGCGTAAAGTGAAAGGCAAAAATATGAAATACACGATAAATACCGGTCTTATCCCGGGTACGGTTCTCAAAAAAAGCGATTATAGCGGAATTTCCGGCAAGGACTTTCTTGATAAGATATATTTCTTCTCAGGCGGACTTATGCTGAGTCAGGTAAGGGAAGTATCGGGTGTTGACGGCTCGACCCTGCAAAACTGGGTCAAGCGCGGCTGGCTTGGAAATACGGTCAATAAGAAATACTCTAAGGAGCAGCTTGCGAGAATACTCATTATAAATATGATGAAAAGCAGTATGATGCTCGAAAAGATAGATTTCATTCTGCACTATATAAACGGTGAGATCGAGGACGCAAGCGACGATATTATCTCCGAGTCCGAGCTTTACGGATATATCTGCGATATATGTGAAAGATACACCGAGGCGGGACTTAGCGAGCCGAGTGAGCTTCGTAAAACGATCAGCGACTTCACCGACGAAAACTATACAGAGCCCTTTGAGGGCGCAAAAAAGAGACTTGACAGCGCGCTTGAAATAATCATCGCGGCATACTTTGCGTCAAGCGTTGCAAGCTTTGCAAACGAGCTTTTCGGCGGACTTGAAAAACGATGAGAGATAATACCGTAAATGGCAAAAGCGGTGTTGTTTCAAACGGAAAGCTTATCGTTTATACAAACGGCCTAAAAATGTCCGAGATAAGAGGCTTTGGAAGCAGAGCGCTTCTCTCGGTGCTTCCCGTGCTGTCCGAGAGCTTTTATGACACCGAGGAAATATTTGATACAAACGCAAACAGCTATCACCAAAGCGTGTTTTCCAAAAGACATAAATTAACACAAAACTCTGAAAAGATAACAGAAATCTTCCAAAGCGCCCGTATTTGCGGCAAATTTTCGCAAGGCGGCGCTTTTGTTTGCGAGGTAGAGACGCTCAGTCCGATCGAGATAAATCTGGTCTCTCCGCCTTACGTGGAGACGGCGTTTTACCAAAATTACCGCATCGGATCAAGGGAAAAGAACGCCCTTCTTCTGAGAGAAGCGAGCGGCGAAAAGGGAATACTCGTCACCCTCTGCGGCGACGCCCGCTTTTCAGAAAACGGAGAGTCTGTGACACTCTTGCGCGGATTTTCAAGGATGATCTTCGCATTCGGCGAGGGCGAGGAGCGTATAAGATCGTCGCGTATCGCGATGCCTCCAAAATACTCGCCTGACGCGGTAAAATATACAAGCGACACACCTCTTTGCGACGAGCTTTTACATATTCTTCTCTCGCATCAGTCTGACTGCGGCGGAGTTTTGGCATCGAGAAACGAGACCCTGTTCAGAATGGATAGCGTGCGTATGATCGTGAACGCATTTCTGAAATACGGAAACACCGAAAACGCCCGCGCTCTGCTCGGATTTTTCTGCGAAAGATTTGCCTCTGACGGTGCGTTTTACCAGATCTATTCTGCCGAGACTCTTCGCGGAAAGCGTCATTTTTGCGACTCTTCTCTCGGCTGCGCAGGTCTTGCTTCGGCAATGCTTGACTATGCCAAAATAAGTGGAGATAACTCACTTTTAAAGAAAAACATCAAGATGATGCGAAGTGCGCTCTACGCGCAGTTTGACGCACTCACAAACGGAGTAATGCCGTTTTCGGGTGCGGAGACCGAGCTTTCAGACTCGCTCGTCAGTATAAGAAGCAGGGAATACGCATCGCTTGAAGCAACCCTCTCGTTTGCCGAGTCAGTTCTCGATTTTTGCGACTACTGTGAGGAAAATGGGATAAAGCTTCCACACGATAACGGAAGCGCCGCAAGACGCGGCAGAGCGATCCTTGACGGCGTATCCGAGAATTTTATAAGAGACGGAGAGCCCTCTCTTTCCTCGATCGAAAGGAAAATAAGGCTTCCTCGCTTTTCGCACGGCGAGTGTGAGATCTGCAGTAGAAAATTCTCACGTATATACTACGGAGAGCTTGAGCTTACAAGCGAAAATACGTACGCCTGTCCGCGATGCTACGCAGCCTTCACCCCCTCGGACGAAAGAGCGGATATTACGGAAGGCAACTCCTTTTCAACCCTTGCCGCCGCGATTCTGCTCTCAAGCGAGCGATTTGTAAAATCGTACGGAGCAAAAGAGTCGAAAAAGATGCTCGAGAGAGCGCTTCTCGTAAGGAAAAACGGAGGCGATATGACGAGCGTGCGCGCCGACTGTCTCCTTCTTCTTTCAGCAAGAAAACTCGGACTTGATGCCGATTTTCTGGAAAGCGAAATAAAAAGTCAGGCTGAGTGCGGACGCCTTGCCGGAGAGTCGTTTGACACGAAAACCGTTGCGTCGCTCCTTCTTGCACTTGAATAAATAAAAGCGAGGAATTTTGCAATTCCTCGCTTTTTTCATTTTAAACGATCTTCTCGCCGAGACACTTTCCGCCGAGTATGTGGAAGTGCAGATGCTGTACGCTCTGGCAAGCGTCCTCTCCGCAGTTGGATATAACTCTGTATCCCTTTGTGAGTCCCGCCTCGGATGCGATCTTCGGAATAGCGGCGAATATCTTTGCGATAACGTCAGCGTTTTCGGGGGTGATGCCGTCCATCGAGGGAATGTGCATCTTGGGAATTATAAGAATGTGTACGGGCGCCTGGGGAGCGATGTCGTAGAATGCGAAAACGCTCTCGTCCTCATATACCTTGTTTGCAGGAATGTCGCCGTTTATTATTTTACAAAAAAGACAGTTCATAGTTTAAAATCTCCTTGTTTTTTTATATTTTACCACAGAAGAAGCGCAAGTTCAAGTCCGCAGAGAAAATTTTGAAAATTTTTTTGAGTTTTCGGTAATATCTATCAAGTTTTGCTGCACACGTTGACAAAAGAGTAAAAATATGCTACAATAAAGGCGAAAGAAAACCGAAAGGAGAAGGTGTATGAACGGAAAACGCAAATGTAAGATCTTAAAAGAAATTCGCAAACAGATAGCAGAGCAGAATGATATTGAATTTATCACCTCTGAATGTACGCATAAGGGAACTTGCAAGGGTACTTGTCCGAAATGCGAGGCAGAGGTAGTTTATCTTGAAAACGAGCTCAGAAAACGCGAAGCTCTCGGCAAAAGGGTGGTAGTTGCAGGACTTGCACTTTCTCTTGCCACAATGTCATTTGGATGTGCGGACACCCTCACAGATGATACTGATAGCAGCATAGATGATATGCAGGGCATTGCTGAGCGCAATCCTGATTTTACCGAGCTTCTTTCTCTCAACGAAGCTGCAAGAAACGCCTATATTTCGGGCTTTGCGCAAAGCGAGCTGCGAAGAGCGTGGCAAAACGACGATGCGGTTCTTGGCGATGATCTCGATATCTTTTATATGTCCGCACAATATGAAGAATTTGAGATTCGTGTAACCTATGATGAAAACGGACGTGCGAAATCGATTGATATCACGATTATATCGGAGCTTATGGGTGAGCCTGTGGACGAGTTTGTGGGCGATATTCCGCCCGAGCAGTAAGGATATGGAAATAAGAGCGCCAATCGTCGGATACTCACGCCATAGAATTGACACGGACGGGCAGGGAGTTACTACACTCGTTATATTTCACGGTTGCCCATTAAGATGTAAATGGTGCATAAATCCGTACACATTTGATCCAAACACGAAATATACCCAAACCACACCCGTAGAGCTTTACGAAAAGCTTAAAGTTGACGATATCTATTTTCGCGCAAGCGGTGGCGGAGTCACCTTCGGCGGAGGAGAGCCTCTGCTTCGAGCTGAGTTCATAAAGGATTTTCGAGCAATATGCGGAGATGCTTGGAAAATCTGCGTAGAGACCTCACTTTCCGTGCCGTGGGAGAATGTTTCTCTTGCAAGCGAATGTGTCGATAAATTCTACGTTGACTGCAAGGACACAAGCCCCGAAATCTACCGTAGATATACGGGAAAGGATAACGCTATCGTCCTTGAAAATCTTGAAAAGCTGATCAAAAAAGTCGGACCCGAAAGGGTAGTTGTGAGACTTCCGCTTATCCCCGAGTTCAACACAGACGAGGATAGGGAAAAGAGCAAAAAGCTTCTTTCGGAAATAGGAGTTTTGAACTTTGATCTGTTTAACTACGTAATAAAGCACTGAAAGTGCAAAAATATCGGTGTCAGGAGAAATTTTCCACTTGACACCGAATTTTTTATGTGCTATAATAACTTGAATAATTATATTTATAATATCTTTTAAAGGAGTACCCAAAATGAAAGTAACTAAAGATTCCATAATCGGCGACGTTCTCAGAGCAGACGTTTCGACCGCTAAATATTTCCTCGAGATAGGTATGCACTGTCTCGGATGCCCCTCTGCAACAGGCGAGTCTATCGAGATGGCTTGCGCAGTACACGGCGTAAACGCAGACGAGCTTGTGGACAAGCTCAACGCACACTTTGCCGCTAAATAATCTTGATGATAAACAAAAACAGATCGTTTCCGCTCCCCGATCTCTCAAAGAGACTTTCGGAGGTGGCGAAATTCGTACGCACCGATTCGGTCGTTGCCGATGTCGGCACAGACCACGCGTATCTGCCGATATACCTTTTAAAAACGGGAGTCGCAAGACGCGCGGTCGCAACGGACGTCAGGGAAGGACCGCTCGTTCACGCAAGAGATAACGTCGCTTTCTATAACGTCGGTGATGCGGTAACTATCTACCGCGCGGACGGTCTTTGCGGTATAGACGCACACACCCCCGACGATATTATGATCTGCGGAATGGGTGGCGAGCTGATACTCCGCATAGTCACCGAGTGCGACTATACGAAAAAAGAGGGAGTCAGACTCCTTCTTCAGCCGCAGTCCTCGTTTGCAGAAATGCGAGACGGACTCTGCGAGGCGGGATATAGCATAATAGACGAATCTCTCGTTCGTGACGGTCACATGATCTATCAGGTAGCCGTTTTCGAATATACCGGAGAAAAAAGGTCGCTCACACCTGCCGAGGCGCTTCTCGGACCGAAAAATATCGAAAAGGGCGGCGATCTCTTTTGCGAATATGCGTCTATCCATCTTCGCAAGCTTGGTCGCAAGATAGCCTCAAAGGGAGGCGCAGGATACGACGTTTCTCCCGATATTGCGCTCGTGGGTGAAATAGAGGCGCTTGTCGGAGATAAAAAATAAACGGAGGATTTTGAAATGCCTAACGCATACGAGCTTTATTCATACCTCGATAAACTGATACCAAAGCACCTTTCGTGCGAGTGGGATAACGACGGAATGATGGTCTGCCCCGATAAGTACGCAGAGGTAGAGAAGGTTCTTCTCACCCTCGATATAACCGCAGAGGCGGTCGAGTACGCCATTTCGGAGGGCTTTGATACTATAATTTCGCATCACCCCCTTATATTCAGACCCCTCGGCGCGATAAACGGAGAGGATCACGTCTCCTCGAAGGTGATCTCGCTCGTAAAAGGCTCTGTAAACGCATTTTCCTTCCATACCCGTCTTGATGCGCTTGACGGCGGAGTCAACGATACTCTTGCCGATCTTCTCGGCATCGAGGACGTTGAGATCCTCCCCGGCGACAGCGATATGATAGGCAGAATAGGAAACCTCAGAGAGCCTATGAGCCCCGAGGACTTTGCAAGACTCGTCAAGGATCAGCTCGGCGCACCGAGTGTAAATCTTATCGACGCACAGCTTGACGTGTCGAGAGTCGCACTTTGCGGAGGTGACGGAAAGAGTCTCCTTTATACGGCATTTAAGTCGGGAGCGGATACCTTCATTACGGGAAACGCATCATATAACTCAATGATAGACGCGCTCGAATATCCGATAAACGTTATCGAGGCGGGGCATTTCTACACCGAAAATCAGGTGCTTGGCTTCCTTGCCGATATGATCGAGGAGTTCGATAGTAATATCGAGATCGAAATATTCGAGAGTAACGCGATAAAAACACTTTAAAAAACGAAAATAAGAGCAGATTTTCTGCCAAAACTAAAAATACTGCATAGTCTGTAAAAGAGCAGAATAACGGAGGTTAATTTTGATAATCCAGCTTGAAGAATCACTGCAGAAGCTTCGCGCCATGAAGGACGATATGGCAGAGCTTGCGCAGGCACTCAAAATAAGCGAACACGAAAAAACTGTCGAGGAGCTTGAGAAAAAGACTCTCGAGGAGGGCTTCTGGAACGATCAGGCGAACTCGGGAAAGATACTTCAGCGCCTTAAGCAGTCAAGAGATAAGGTCGAGCAGTTTGCCGCTCTCAGCGCAAAGATCGAGGACACGATGTCCCTTGCCGAGCTTGCTATCGAGGAGGACGACGCCTCCTTTGCCGACGAGGTCGTTTCCGAAACCGAGAAGATCGGTCAGGAAATGGAGACCGAGCGTATTGCCGCGCTCCTTTCGGGCGAGTACGATGCAAATAACGCCATCCTCTCCTTCCACCCGGGCGCAGGCGGTACCGAGGCGCAGGACTGGGCGCTTATGCTTTACAGAATGTACACCCGTTGGGGCGAAAAGCACGGATATAACGTCAAGCTTATAGATATGCTCGACGGCGAAGCGGCAGGAATCAAGAGCGCGACCATTATGATCGAGGGACTCAACGCTTACGGATATTTGAAGAGCGAAAACGGAGTTCACCGCCTCGTTCGTATATCTCCCTTTGATGCTTCGGGCAGACGTCAGACCTCTTTTGCATCTGTCGAGGTAATGCCCGAGTTTACAGACGACGGCACTATCGAGATCCGCGACGAGGATATCGAGGTGACCGCACACCGCTCAAGCGGTGCGGGTGGACAGCACGTCAATAAGACCGACAGTGCTATCCGTATTCTCCATATTCCTACCGGAATCGTAGTCGGATGTCAGACCGAGCGAAGCCAGCTTCAGAATAAGGAAACCGCAATGAAGATGCTTCGCAGTAAGCTTATGGAGATAAAGGAAAGGGAACACCTCGAGAGAATCGAGGATATTCAGGGCAATAAGACCAATATCGAGTGGGGCGCGCAGATCCGTTCCTACGTCTTTATGCCTTACACCCTCGCAAAGGATACCCGTACAGGCTTTGAAAACGGAAACATTCAGGCGGTAATGGACGGCGATATCGACGGATTCATTAACGCATATCTCAAAATGAACGCGAAATAATCAAAACTTATCATAAACAAACGAAAGGCGGAAAAAAGTATGAAAAACTTTAAATTCCCGAAGATCCCGATCGAAAAGTCCAAATTCACGATAGCACTTATTTTGCTCGTGCAGTCGGCATCGTTTCTCATTATGTCGATAGTTCAGTGGAATAAGCGCAGAAGCCTTGCAGGAGCATTCCTCGCTATTGCCGCAATAAGCGGTACTGTCGGCGGAATCCTCATGGCAAAGAGTGCTGATAAGGAAAAGAAGCGTCTTACCGTTATCGACTCTCTCTGCGGAGACTATCTCGATGAGGATATGTTCACCGAGGGCTTTGACGTTCCCGTTGAAGACGAGATCGACGAGGCAGAATTTCCTTTCTAAAAAGTAAAATAAAATTTCGGAGGTAGTTATGAAAAAGCTTACACTGAAAGCACTCGCGCTCTTAATGGCGCTTGTTATGGCACTTTCCTTTGCACTCGTCGGATGTACGGACGATGCAGAAATCGATGATGACGATGACGACGGCGGCAAAAAGCCTTCGTCAAGCATTACCCTGACTAAGGAAAACGCTGAGGAAAATATTCTCGCGGCGTATGAAAAGCTCTCGGGTGCCAAGTATTTTGAAGGCACGAGCACACTCTATCACTCACAGAACGGCGAAGCGAGCGAGATGACCGTATCGGTGTCCGCACAAAAGGACGGCGAAAATTATAAGGTCATCAAAGAGACCAAGGCTAAAGCAGAAGATGGCGAAGAAAACGATGAATATACCGAGCGCACCTATGTGACCGGTGATACCGTTTTCACCACCGATCCGTCCTATAACGGAAGCGGAGAGCTTTTCGTTTACGGTAAGCCTGTGGATACACAGTTCGTTGTAAATCTTTTGACCGACGAGCTCTTTATGCTTCCTTTCGCAACGACGGTAAAGAATTTCTGTGCAAAGGATTTTAAAGTAAACAAAGAGGATAACGTTTACACGCTTTCTCTCGAGCTTAAGATCTACGAGGAGGCGATAAAGCTCTTCGTAAGCGATGAATACGATGCCGATGAATACGGAGCGTATGACAGCTTCAGCGGAGAAGTAAACATTTTAGTAAATAAAAAGGGCGAATTTATCGGATTTTCCATTGATATGGAATTTTCCGCGCAGGGAATGACCTTTGTATCGAAGATCGCTACCTCGATAGATAATATCAACGAGGAAAAAACGGTCAGCGAGCCCGAGTGGTACACAAATAAATCGCTTAACTGGGGCGATGAGGTTTACGAAATGCGCGACGACGTGACGTATAAGTACACTGTCGATAAGTACGGCAGTCTTTCGTTCGACGGCGCATTCTATGATCAGAATTACGAGATCGAGTCTGTTGAGTGTTACAGAGTCCGTACCTCTCTTGCGGGAATCCCCGTTACAACTGTCGGCTCTCACGGATATCTTGAGATCACAAATCTTATAATTCCCGACGGAATCACCTTCGATCTCGGATATAACGATCCCGACTGCACCATCTTCTTCGAGGGTGACTGCGATATCGATTTCGATCTTACCTCTCTTTATTTCGACGTAAAGGGAATATATGATGAAGGCAGCTGGGAGACACTTGACGGGCTTCCCGTAGTCAAGGAAGGCGCAAAACCCGTATATCCGAACGTCGGCGGCGAGGATCCCGACATCGGCGGCGACCCCGACATCGGCGGCGACCCCGATATTGGCGGAGATAATAATCCTACGCTCGATAGCGAAAGCGAAAAATTCGTCGGTACATGGGTAACCGATTTCGATTTCACCGAGTTCTTCAACGAAATTATGGACGAAATGCTCGGCGAAATGTCGGTATATTTCAACTTTGACGATATTACTATCGCTTACATAATAGAGTTCTATGCAGACGGAACCTATCAGACCTATGCATATCAGGATAGTATAGATGAGCTTGCAGAGAGCTTGAAAAACATTATGAAGGCAGGTCTTACCGACTACATCAATTCTATGGCATCTCAGGCAGGCTATCCTTCGGGAGACGCTATGTGCCAGGCTGAAATGGGAATGAGCCTTGAAGATTACGTAAACACGGCAGCAGCCGAGCTTGACTTCTCGGCAACCTTCCCGATAGACGATACCAAAACGTCCGGACGCTATAAGGCAGAGGACGGAAAGCTCTATCTCGCAGAGGGAACTAACGATTTCTCGTCCACCAACTATACTCCTTACGAGTTTATAAACGATTACACCTTCGAAATGCGTCTCCCCGAGAGCTTTAACGAAGATAATCTCGGTGATTTTGACGAGGATACGGAGGCGCTCTACGATTTGATAGTAGATATGTTCCCGCTTGTTTTCGGTTACGTAGATAATATATGTAGATAATATATAAAACAAAAAAGTTGAGTTCGATTCGAACTCAACTTTTTATTTTTTTATCTTTTCAAATGCGTGACGCTTTATCGCCTCAAACGACGTGTCGCTTATGGCATGCTCAAGCTTGCAAGCGTCCTCGGACGCAGTCTTTTCGTCAACACCGATAGAGGTGAGAAAACGCGTTAGCAGGGTGTGCCTTTCGTATATCTTCTCGGCAACCTCGCGTCCTGCATCGGTAAGAGTGATAAGACCTTCCTTGTCAACCGTGATGTAGCCGCCGTTTTTGAGAAGTCCGACCGCACGGCTGACGCTCGGCTTCGAGTATCCGAGATGCTCGCTCACGTCAATCGAGCGCACCTCGCCTTTTTCAACAGAGAGAACGTGTATCGCCTCGAGATACATTTCTCCCGATTCCTGTAAACGCAAAAGATCGCCTCCTTTTTTATCATTTTACCTATTTTACCATATATTATCGTCTT
Source organism: Eubacteriales bacterium (assembly GCA_045535095.1). Taxonomy (GTDB): domain Bacteria; phylum Bacillota; class Clostridia; order Oscillospirales; family CAG-272; genus SIG672. The sequence continues at coordinate 38,389 of JAZSKY010000042.1, forward strand.
TTTCAAGTGAATTTTCAAAATTTATAATAAAAAAGCATCTGCAGACCTGTTGCAGATGCTTTTTTCATTTAATGTGTAAATTAAAGAGCCGAAACGATAGCTGCGGTATCCTGTGCGATAACGAGCTCCTCGTTGGTGGGGATAAGGTAAACGTCAACCTTGGAGTCGTCGGTGGAGAGCTTGATGATCTCGGACTGACGAAGCGCCTTGTCGTTTACTTCCTTGTCGATCTTAACGCCGAAGAATTCCATATCCTCGCAAACCTTCTCACGGAGACGGGTGTTGTTTTCGCCGAGACCTGCGGTGAATACGATAGCGTCAAGTCCGCCCATAGCAGCGGTGTACGAGCCGATGTACTTCTTTATCTGATAGAAGAGAATGCTGGTAGCGAGGTTTGCCTTCTCGTAAAGAGGATCGGAAGGACCGTTGGCAACAGCGTCCTCAAGGTCACGAGAGTCGGACTTGCCGGTGAGACCGAGGAAGCCGCACTTCTTGTTCATGTAGCTTGCAACCTCAGAGCCGCTCCAACCCTTCTTCTCCATAATGTAGGGAACGATAGCAGGGTCGATGGATCCGCAACGGGTACCCATTTCAACGCCTTCAAGGGGAGTGAGACCCATCGAGGTGTCAACAACCTTGCCGCCGCGAACTGCGGAGATGGACGATCCGTTACCGATGTGGCAGGTAACGATCTTGGTGTCGCCGGTAACACCCTTCTTTGCGAGGATCTCGTTCATGATGCCTGCAACGAAGCGGTGAGAGGTTCCGTGTGCGCCGTAACGGCGGATCTTGTAGTCCTCGTACATATCGTACGAAAGGGGATACATATAAGCCTTCTCGGGCATGGTCTGATGGAATGCGGTGTCGAATACGAGAACCTGAGGAGTCGTAGGCATAACAGCGGTGCATCCGTCAATACCCATAAGGTGTGCGGGAGTGTGGAGAGGTGCGAAATCATAGCAAAGCTTGAGCTTTTCGATAACCTCGGGGGTTACGAGGCAGCTCTCGAAGAAGTAAGGTCCGCCGTGGACGACGCGGTGACCGATAGCCTCGATCTTGGATACGTCCTTGATGCAACCGATCTTCTCGTCGCAGAGAGTGTCAACAACGATCTTCATAGCGACAGAGTGGTTGGGCATATCGTACTGGCTCGAGTACTTTTCTCCGTTGATCTTGTGCTCGATAAGACTTCCGTCAATACCGATTCTTTCGCAAATACCTTTGCATTTTACGTCCCCGGACTGAGTATCAATAAGCTGATACTTGAGCGAGGAGCTTCCTGCGTTTACAACGAGTACGTTCATTTTTTTCCTCCGATTGACAAATGAAAAATTTTGTGATAATATTAACAAAGAAGATTATATAACAAATCAATCAAAATTTCAAGTGGATAAAGCGCAAAATATAACTTTATTTGAAAAATTTTACAAAAACGGGAAAAAACGATGAAAAAAGTAGCAGTTATTTGTGAATTTAACCCTTTCCATAACGGGCATAAGATCCTTTTTGATAAGATAAGAGCATCTTTTGCGTCCGAGGAGGTCTGCATAGTCTGTATAATGAGCGGAAATTTCGTACAAAGGGGAACTCTTTCGGTGATGTCAAAATACCAAAGAGCATCTCTTTCCTGCGATATGGGAGCGGACGTTGTCCTTGAGCTTCCTTTTCCGTATAGCGCATCCTTTGCGCAGTCCTTTGCAAGATCGTCCGTCTATATCGCAGATAGCCTTGGCGGTGTCGATTACCTCGCGTTCGGTAGTGAGTCCTTTGATAGTGAGGGCATCATAGAAGCCGCCGAAAAGCTCGCAAGCGACGAGTTTGAGAGCGCTCTCTCAAAGGCGCTTGCGGAGAACAAAAACACGTCAAAGCCGTATGCGGCTCTGCGTGAGGAGACCTTTGAAAAGCTCTATAAAAAGCCTCTCCCCGTAAAGCCGAACGATATTCTGGCGCTCGAATATATCTCGGCGCTGAATAAGCTTTCAAGCGAAATAAAGCCCCTTTTCATAAAGAGGGAAAAGGACTTTTCGGCAACCGAGAGCAGAAAGAATATTTTTGCGGAAGATGCCGATTCTCTCGGGAAAAATATCCCGTCCGAGATATATGAAAGGACTCTCGCCGCGCCCAAATTCACCCCCCATCTGCCCGATGCCGCGCTGATACTTTTCCTTGCGGACAAAGCCCCCGAAATTCTCGCAGAGTCACCCGAAATGAGCTTTGACCTCGCGTCAAGACTTGTGAACGCGGCAAAGAGCGGAAGGTATAGAAGGATCGACGATCTGCTTTCTGCGGTAGCGACCAAGAAATATACCGATGCGAGAATACGCCGTGCGCTGAATTTTGCCTTCTTCGGAGTAAAGAGGGAGGACCTCGAAAAAATGCCCGAATATACCACTCTTCTTGCAAGCAGTGATGCGGGAAGAAGGGCGCTCCGCACCTTCTCGAAAACGGCAAGAATAAATATTCTTGCAACCAAGGCGGCACATAATAAGCTCTGCGGACTCGCAAAGGAGCAGTATCTCCTTTCCGAAAAGGCGGATAGAGCCTTCGCTCTCTGCGGCGAAATCGAGGAAGAAAATAAACCGTACGTAAAAAAATAAAATTTTTACAAAATCTCTTGATTAAATTGCTTTTTTATGCTATGATATACTAAATTACAACGAAAACACCCAGTGGAGGAATACAAAATGGCAAACGAAATTACCGTAGAGGGAAAATACCTCGTATATAAAAACAAGCCCCTCGTAAGAGAAAATAACTTTATCTGCTACGGAGATATGAGAGATAAGTACGTCCTTTTCCTCATGCTCCTCGGCTCAAGAAAGCTCGACACCTCTGACCCTAACATCAAGGTCGAGATCCCCGAGAACATCGTCGGACAGATCCTCAGCACCGACACCACGAAGCCGGTTTCCGAGAGAATGGTAGAGCAGTTCACCAAGAAGGATCTCTACGAGGCACTCGATTTCGGCATCATCCGTCTTGACAGACACAACAAAAAGTAAGATCCCTTTTGCAAAATACCTAAAAACACCTTTTTCAGACGCGTTTTAGATGTTATTTTATATAAAATATAAAAAACTCCTAACTTTTTTGAGGAAAACTATTGCAATTTTTGAAAAAAGTGTTATAATAGGTACAGTTAGATCGTGTATGGTTGGAAGAGTGTGAAAGCACTCTTCCGATTTTTATGAATACGGAGGTTTACACGCTTTGGCAAAGAATGATAACAAAACGGCAGTAAAGGTAAGAGAAATTCTCGAGGCTCCCATCAACTCTATCGGATACGAGGTATGGGATACCGAGTTCGTAAAGGAAGGCTCCGAGTGGTTTCTCAGAATCACTATTGACAGTGAAAACGGAATCGACATTAACGACTGCGAAAAGGTACACCGCTTCATAGATCCGCTTCTCGACGAGGCAGATCCTATTGAAAACGCATACCACCTTGAGGTCTCCTCTCCCGGACTTGAAAGAAACATCCGCACGAGAGAGCATTTTCTCAAATCGGTAGGCGAAAAGGTCGAGATAAAGCTCTTTGCACCGAAAAACGGAGCAAAGCAGTTTGTGGGAATCCTCTCCACCGACGAAAACGCAGACAAAATATTTATCGAAGTAAACGGCGAAAAGCTTGAGTTTGCAAGAGCAGATATCTCAAAGGCAAGCACCGTCTTCGATTTTGAATAAGATTATAAAAATAAAAGATAAATAACGAAAGGTCAGTCAGAAAAATGAATGCAGAGTTTTTCAAATCTCTCGAGCTGCTTGCAGCCGAAAAGGGAATCCCCCAGGAGTATATGATGGAAAAGGTCGAGGCGGCACTCACAAGCGCATACAAGCGTGAGTTCGCAGGCAACAGCAACGTAAGAGTTGTTATCGACCCCGTAAAGAAGGATCTTAAAATGTATCAGGTCCGCGAAGTCGTCGCAAACGATTTTGAAGAGTACGACGAGCTTCTTCACATTCGCCTTGACGAGGCGAAGGCTCTCAGCAGACGCCACACTCTCGGCGGCGTAGTTGAGACCGAGATCAAGACAAAGAACGTAAGACGTCTTTCGGCACAGACCGGAAAGCAGGTCATCATTCAGGGCATCAGAGAAGCAGAGCGCGGAATGATGATAAAGGAATACGAGGATAAGAAGGAAGAGATCATCACCGCAACCGTTCAGAGAATCGATCCCCAGAACGGAAACGTGCTTCTTGACACCGGCACGAGCATTGCAACTCTTATCAAGAGCGAGCAGATTCCCGGCGAGATGTTCGCAGTCGGCGATCACGTAAAGGTATTCGTTACCGAGGTAAGCAAGGATTCTATGAGAGGACCTATCGTAACCCTTTCGAGAACCCACTCGCACATGGTCAAGAGAATGTTCGAAAACGACGTTCCCGAAATTCAGGACGGCACGGTAGTTATCAAGGCTATCACCCGTGAGGCAGGCTCGAGAGTCAAGATGGCAGTTATGTCGAGAGACGAGTCGGTAGATCCGGTAGGAGCTTGTATCGGTCAGCACGGATCGAGAATCCAGAACATCGTAAACGAGCTTCACGGCGAGAAGATCGACATTATCAGATATAGCGAAACTCCCGAGGAGTTCATCGCAAGCGCACTTGCACCCGCAAGCGTCAAAGAGGTCGTTATCGACGGAGAGAAGATCTGCCACGTTATCGTTGACAGCGATCAGCTCTCGCTCGCAATCGGTAAGGCAGGACAGAACGCCCGCCTTGCTGCAAGACTTACAGGCTATAAGATCGACATTCGTACCGAATAATTAAGGCGGTGTTAAAATGCCGATGAAGGAAAAAAAGATACCGAGCAGAAAATGCCTCGGTTGTATGCAGTCCTTTCCGAAGAAAGACTTGATACGCCTCGTGCGTTCACCCGAAGGAGAGCTTTCGCTCGATTTTACGGGTAAAAAGTCGGGAAGAGGAGCATATATCTGTAACAGTAAGAGCTGTTTTGCCAAAGCAAAAAAGGCAAAGCGCTTTGAAAAAAATCTTGAATGTCAGATTCCCGAGGAGATATATCTCTCGCTCGAGGAAAGCTTGGAGACAAATGGATAATTACGTAATAAGAATGCTCGGCCTTGCGCGTCGCGCGGGCAAGATAGTATTCGGAACGACGCTCGTCAGGGACTCGCTGAGAGGCAAAAAGAAGCCCTTTCTCGTGCTGATCGCGTCGGACGCGTCCGAAAATTCGAGAAAAAGGATAAGCGATTCGTGTGCGTTCTATAACGCAACGCTTGCAAGACTTGATCTTACGGGCGAGGAGCTTGGAAAGATAATCGGAAAAGACTCGGACGTAATGTGCGTTGCCCTGACAGACGAGTCAATGGCAAATGCAATAAAGGAAAAAATCGACGAAACAATGTTTATCAAGGCGGATAACGGAGAATCCGCGGGAGGTAGAGCATAATGGCAAATGGTATTAAAATAAGCGTTCTTGCAAAGGATCTCGGACTCAAGAATAAAGATATGCTCGAGATGCTTGCGGCAAACGGTTTTGCCGGCAAATCGCATTCTTCACCCCTTAGCGAGGAGGAGTTTGCATTCGTTATCGAGTATTATACGAAAAATAATCAGATAACGAGCATCAACGACTATATCAACGGAGTTACGAAGATACTTCTCGAACGCCCCGAAGATAAGGAAAAGCCCGTAGTAGAGGAGAAAAAAGAGGAGAAGAAGGCAGAAGCGCCCGCTGCCCCCAAGGCACCCGAGCAGAAGAAGCCCGAGGCTCCCAAGGAGCCCTTCAAGCCGACACCTAAGCCGGTAGTTGAGAAGAAGGACAGATTTGCAAATCCTCTTGCTCCTGCGCAGAATGCGCCGAAGCAGGCTAAAAAAGAGAAGGAAAAGGCAAAGCCCGATACACGCGCTCAGGTAGTGCGCCCTCAGAGCAGCACGCCGAGCGAGGAGGTAACCGTTATTCGCACGGACGATCTCTCCGGACGCCGCGCAGGAACGAAGGTAGTCGATACTCGCGCGAGCAGTGTTGACCTTTCCAAGTACGATACTAAGCTCGAGAGATACGAGAGCGACGATAAGTCCTCGAGAAACTCTTCGCAGCGTCAGAAATTCGGAAAGAAGCAGCCTCAGCCTCAGCAGGGTAACGACGGCAGAGTCCGCAATATCCAGAATCAGAAGAATAATAAGAAGCAGGAGAAGATGCCTCCCGTTAAGCAGCAGGTATCTATCACCGTTCCCGACGAGATAAGCGTCGGCGAGCTCGCATCGAGACTCAAGGTTACCGCAGCAGAGGTAATCAAGAAGCTCTTCGGACTCGGAATAATGGCAACCGTTAACCAGACCGTTGACTACGATACCGCAGAGTACGTAGGAACCGAGCTTGGCGCGATCGTTACTAAGGAAGTTGTTGTAACTATCGAAGAAAAGCTCTTCGATGAGAGTGAGGATAGCGAGGAAAGCCTCGTTGAGAGAGCGCCCGTCGTTGTCGTTATGGGACACGTTGACCACGGTAAGACCTCTATTCTCGACCGCATCAGAAACGCACACGTTACTGCGGGCGAGGCGGGCGGAATTACCCAGCACATCGGCGCATATAAGACTCACGTAAACGGCAAGGACATCACCTTCCTCGATACGCCCGGACACGAGGCATTCACCTCGATGCGTCTGCGCGGAGCGATGGTAACCGATATTGCAATTCTCGTTGTTGCAGCAGACGACGGAATTATGCCCCAGACCGTTGAGGCTATCAGCCACGCAAAGGCGGCAGGCGTTGATATCATCGTTGCAATAAACAAAATGGATAAGCCCACGGCTAACCCCGAACAGATAAAGCAGAGCCTTACTCAGTACGAAATTATCCCCGAGGAATGGGGCGGAGACACCATCTGCGTTCCCGTTTCGGCGCTTACCGGTATGGGTATTGACGATCTTCTTGAATCGGTGCTTCTCGTTGCCGAGGTCAAGGATCTCAAGGCTAACCCGAACAGAGCGGCAAAGGGTACAATTATCGAGGCAAAGCTTGATAAGGGACGCGGACCGGTTGCAACCGTTCTCGTTCAGAACGGTACTCTCCACCACGGAGACACTGTTATCGCAGGTACGTCGGTAGGACGCGTACGCGCCATGACCGACGACAAGGGAAGAAGCGTCAAGGTTGCAGGACCCTCCGATTCTGTCGAGATCATCGGTCTTGACGAGGTTCCGAGCGCAGGTGACGAGTTCAACGCAGTCAAGGACGAGCGTATGGCTCGTGAGCTTGCAGAGCAGAGAAAGGCAAAGACCAAGGAAGAGCAGTTCAAAGCTGCGTCCAAGGTCAGCCTCGACGATCTTTTTGCCCAGATCTCCGAGGGTAGCAAGGAGCTCAATATTATCGTTAAGGCAGACGTTGGCGGCTCTGCAGAGGCGGTCAAGGCATCGCTCGTTAAGCTGACTAACGAAGAGGTCAAGGTAAACGTAATTCATAGCGCAGTCGGTGGAATTACCGAGAGCGACGTTATGTTTGCGGCGGCATCTAACGCAATTATCGTCGGATTCAACGTCCGTCCCGATAAGGGCGCTATCGACAGTGCAGAGAGACAGAAGGTAGATATCCGTACCTACCGAATCATTTACGACTGCATCAATGAGATCGAAGCGGCAATGAAGGGTATGCTTGCTCCTACCTTCAAGGAAGAGCTTCTCGGACACAGTGAGGTTCGTCAGACCATTCACGTTCCCGGCGCAGGTACTATCGCAGGATCGTACGTTCAGGACGGTAAGGTTACGAGAAACGCACAGATCAGAGTTGTCCGTGACGGTATCGTTATCTTCGAGGATAAGATCTCCTCTCTCCGCCGTTTCAAGGACGACGTCAAGGAGGTCGCACAGGGATACGAGTGCGGTATCGGTCTTGAAAAGTTCAATGACATCAAGATCGGCGATATTCTTGAAGCCTTCGAGATAGTTGAAGTAAAAGCACAGTAATTTTGAAACCGCCGTGTCGGAGCTTTTAAAATAAGCCTCTGCTACGGCGGTTTTTAACTAAAAAGGAAAATAAAAATGGCAAACGTTAAATATATTCCAAGACTCGGCGAGAGCTTTCTCCCGATAAATAAGGAAGAGTGCGACGCTCTCGGCTGGAGCGCACCCGACTTTGTCTGCGTAACGGGAGACGCATACGTCGATCACCCCTCGTTCGGCACGGCTATAATATCGAGAGTGCTTGAGGACGCGGGATTCAGAGTTGCAATACTTTCCCAGCCCGACTATAAGAGCTGCGAGGACTTCAAGCGCTTCGGACGTCCGCGACTCGGATTTCTCGTCAACGCAGGAAATATAGACTCCATGGTCGCGCACTATACCGCCTCCAAGAAAAAGCGCTCGTACGATTACTATTCGCCGGGCGGTAAGGCAGGACTTCGTCCCGATAGAGCGTGCATAGTCTATTCAAACAGAATAAGAGAGGCGTACGGAGACGTGCCGATAATTCTCGGCGGACTTGAAGCCTCACTCCGCCGTTTTTCGCACTACGATTACTGGGAAAACAGAATAAGACGCTCGGTCCTCGTTGACTCGAGAGCCGATATTCTCACCTACGGAATGGGCGAAAATATCATTCTCCGCATCGCAAAGCTGCTTGATAAGGGCGTTCCGATAAAGAAGATCCACGACGTGCGCGGAACCGTTTATATGACAAAAGCGGGCGACGCAGTTCATTTCGACGCGGTCGAGTGTCCCTCGTTTGACGAGGTCAAAAACGATAAAAGGGCGTACGCAAAGGCCTTTGGAATTCAGTACAGAGAGCAGGACTCTGTCCGCGGAAGAGCGGTAATTGAGTCTTACGGAGATAAAATTCTCGTCCAGAATCCTCCGATGCCTCCCCTTGAGAGAGAAGAGCTTGATAAGGTCTATTCTCTCCCTTACACCCGTAGATGGCATCCCTCGTACGATAGCGTCGGCGGTGTGCCCGGTATTGCCGAGGTCGAGTTCTCGATCACGCATAACAGAGGCTGCTTCGGCGCTTGTAACTTCTGCGCACTCGCCTTCCATCAGGGAAGAAGCGTGCGCTCGAGAAGCATCGAGAGCGTTGTCGCAGAAGCTGAGCTTATTACGAAAATGCCCGGATTTAAGGGATATATCCACGATATCGGCGGACCTACCGCAAACTTCAGATACCCTGCCTGCGATAAGCAGCTTCGTGACGGAGTGTGCGCCGAGAGAAAGTGTCTCGCGCCTACACCTTGTAAAAATCTCAAGGTCGATCATAGCGAATACGTCGAGCTTTTAAAGAGAGTAGAGGGCGTCCCGAAGATCAAAAAGGTCTTTATCAGATCGGGAATCCGCTTTGACTATCTCATCTATGATGAGGACGAGACCTTCTTCAAAAAGCTCGTCAAGGATCACGTCAGCGGACAGCTCAAGGTCGCGCCCGAGCATTCGAGCGACCACGTGCTGAAATGTATGGGCAAGCCGTCTATCGACGTTTATGAAAAGTTCAGAAAGAGATTTTTCGAGATCACAAACGAGTGCGGAAAAGAGCAGTACCTCGTTCCGTACCTTATGTCGAGCCACCCCGGTAGCCGACTCAGTGACGCCGTAAATCTTGCCGAATATCTTAAAAAGATAGGATGCTCGCCCGAGCAGGTGCAGGACTATTATCCCACACCGGGAACGTCCTCGACGGTTATGTTCTATACCGGAATAGATCCGCTCACGATGAAAGAGGTTTACTGCGAGGGAGACTATCACGGCAAGATAATGCAGAGAGCGCTCCTTCAGTTTAACAGACCCGAAAATGCCGCGATCGTACGCGATGCGCTCAGAAAGTGCGGCAGAGAGGACCTTATCGGTAACACGCCAAGCTGCCTCGTTCGTCCCGACCGTCAGCATAAAGGAGCCTCGGAGGGCTCGCGCGGAGCGCAGGGCGGCAAAAAAACGCCGAGCGGAGGCAAAAAGCCTTCGTACAAGACAAATTACGGTGCGAAAAATAAAAAAGCGTACGCGCCGAAAAACAAGCCTAAAAAGGGCAGATAATACCTGAAAAGAGGGTAAACTTATGAAAAAAGGAATAGATTTTCACGTTTTCGGCGGAGTAACTCCCGACAGAAAAACAGAGGACGTCGTATCCGACGTTGCGCGTCTGTACTCTCTCGGATTTGAGAGCCTCGACCTTTCAATTTCGATGAAAAAAATGATAAAATCCACCCGATTTGGGTGGATTTTGTTTTACTCTAAAAGCTCTGATACAGTTACAAAGGTAAAGCCCCTTTCAAGTAGCGCAGGAATTATCACGCGGAGTGCGTCGGGCGTGTTGCTTTTTTTAGCGACGTAATCGTGCATAAGAATTATCTCGCCGCCGTCCACCGTGTCAAGCACAGAGCTTATGATAGACTCGCGCGAGGACGGAACCCAGTCGCGCGTATCGACAGTCCAGAGAATCAGCGAGTAGTTCATATCCCTCGCTACCGCCTTGACCGTCTCACTGCACACCCCTTCGGGCGGACGGAAAAGAGTCGTGCGGTAGCTGACGCTGTCAAAAATTAGCTGCTCCGCTTTTTCAATTTCCTCCATAAGAACGGCAGAATCAATGTTCCGAAGATGCGCGTGCGAGTAGGTGTGATTTCCTATCTCGTGTCCCGATGCGATCTCTCGCGCGACTATTTCGGGATACTTTTCCGCGCATACGCCGACAACGAAAAAGGTCGCTTTTACCGAATACTCGTCAAGAATGTCGAGTATCTCCTCGGTGTATTTTCTGTGCGGTCCGTCGTCGAACGTGAGCGCGATTTTCTTTTCGTTTTCCTTTGCCGATATAGGTCTTGCGCCTATCAGCGAGAGGGCGAGCATCAAGGTCAGCACCTTAAAAAGAGATTTCAGCTTTCCCATAACTCGCAAAGATTTCCGAATCGGTAGCCGTCCTGTTCAAGAGACGTCAGATAGCGGTCGAGTATCTCGGAGTTCGTTTTTGAGGTAGGATGAAGAAGCAGCACCTCGCCGCTGTGCGTGTGAGCGATCAGCTTTTCAAGCGACTTTTCGCTATCGGGCTGACAGGCGTTGTCCCAGTCTGCGTACGCAAACGACCAGAATACCGTCTTGTATCCAAGCGAGGACGCTATCTCAAGATTCTTCCTTGTAAATCGACCCTGCGGCGGACGGTAAATTTTCGCCATTTCCTTGCCCGTCAGAGTGAAATACGCATTTTCAAGACGGGTAAGCTGTGCGGCAAAGGTTTCGGCATCATTTATTTTAGTCATATCGGGATGCTTTGCCGTGTGATTGCATATAAGATGCCCCTCGTCTGTCATTCTCTGCACAAGCTCGGGACTGCGCAGAACGAGATTTTCAAGTATAAAGAATGCGCCTTTCGCGTTGTGCGCCTTCAGGGTGTCGAGAATTTTCTCTATATTTCCGTTTTCGTATCCTGCGTCAAAGGTGAGATATATCACCTTGTCCGAGGCGTTTTCGTTTGCGTAATATCCGTCATATTCTCTGATAAAAGCAAAATCCGGGTCGAGAGAGGGAAGAGTGTGAGTGTCGTTTCTCTTGCAGTACCAGTTATATGCCTTGTTTTCTGATGCGTATATCGGAGACTCGATAGTTAAAACCGAGAAAAGAGTCAAAAGTGCGATAAAAGAGGTCAACATGACCTTTAATTTTGTTTTCAGTTTGATCAGTCCTTTCTTTTACTAAAATTTTTTGCAAAAGAGGACGCAAATATTCTCGAAAAATATTGTAAAAAACGACCTTATGTGTTAAAATAAGAAAAACGCAAAAAAAGAGGATAAAAATGGCTGAAAAAACTATTGGCGAGAGATCGCTTGAAAAGCATAGTGAGTGGAAGGGAAAGATCAGAATAACCTCTGATACACCGGTCGAAACGAGAGAGGACCTCTCTCTTGCATATACCCCCGGCGTTGCCACCCCCTGCCTTGAAATACAAAGGGATATAAATAAATCGTACGAGCTGACCCGCCGCTGGAATACCGTTGCCGTAATTACGGACGGAAGCGCGGTACTCGGTCTCGGTGATATAGGACCTGAGGCGGGAATGCCCGTAATGGAGGGTAAATGCCTTCTTTTCAATAAATTCGGAAATATCGACGCTATCCCTTTATGTGTAAGAACCAAGGATACCGACGAATTTGTCAAAACGGTCGCACTTCTTCTCGGAAGCTTCGGCGGAGTAAATCTCGAGGATATAAGCGCGCCGAGATGCTTTGAGATCGAGAGAAAGCTCAAGGAAATATCGGACATTCCGATCTTCCACGACGACCAGCACGGCACTGCGATAATCGCGACCGCGGCGCTTGAAAACTCGCTTCGCCTTGCTAAAAAGAAGATAGAGGACGTCAAGATCGTCATAAACGGAGCGGGTGCGGCAGGTACGGCTATCGGACGTCTCTTTATGGCTTTCGGTGCAAAAAATCTCATATTTGCCGATAAAAACGGAGCGATCTCCAAGGACGCGCCCGACACCTGGCTCAGTAGCGAGCACGAAAAGCTCGCTAGTGAGTCCAATCCTTTCTGCGAAAAGGGAAGCCTTAGTGATATAATTCGCGGAGCGGACGTTCTCCTCGGCGTTTCCCGTCCGGGACTGCTTACTCCCGACATGGTAAGAACTATGGCAGATAAGCCGATAATCTTCGCTATGGCAAATCCCACGCCCGAAATTATGCCCGATGAGGCTCTCGCGGCAGGCGCGTTTATCGTTGGTACGGGACGAAGCGATTTCCCCAATCAGATAAATAATCTCCTTGCATTTCCCGGTGTGTTCAGAGGAGCGCTCGACTGCAGGGCAAGTGACATCAACGAGGAAATGAAGATAGCGGCTGCAAAGGCACTCGCCTCGGTAATTCCCGAGAGTGAGCTTTCAAGAGAGTATATCCTGCCCGACGTTTTTGATACAAGGGTAGTTGAAAGGATCGCGCAGGCTGTTATCGACGCGGCAAGAAAGAGCGGCGTTGCGAGAAAATAATGAAAAAATCACCTATGCGGGGCATAGGTGATTTTCTTTTATAAAAACAGAGGTCTCATTTGCTTTCCGTTTTTCGCATACTCAAGAGCTTCCTCGATTTTTGAAAAATCGGCAACGAGTGAGCTTGGCTTGTTTGTCGGATCGTCCTGAACGAGAGGCACGAAATACACGTTCTTTTTTTCGATAAGAGTCGCGATATTCTTAAGATTTCCCGAGGTCGCATCGTTGGAGGCAAGCGCTATTATAAGCGGTCTCTCGCTTCTCAGATGCGACTTTGCCGCCATAGTTACGGGCGTATCGGTGATGCCTTGCGCGATCTTTGCAAGCGTGTTTCCCGTACAAGGCGCAATTATCAGAGCGGAAACGAGCTTTTTCGGACCGATAGGCTCGCAGGATTCTATCGTGCAAAGAGGCTTTCTTCCCGAGATCCCTTCAACCGACTCGAAAAACTCGTCGGGAGTACCGAATCTGCTCGTGATTTTTTGTACGTTAAAGGAAAATATCGGCAGTATCTCGTCGTACGCGGCGAGCTTTTCCATCTCCGAAATGGCATTTTTCATAGTGCAGAACGAGCCGCAAAATCCCCAGCCGATCATAAGCGCACCTCCTTTGGCAGAGAGGGCAGCACGCTTTCGAGAACGATCCTTGCCGCACTTTTCGGCGAGAATTTCGCAGGCAGAGACTGCGCGCTGATTATCTCTCGCGACGTCTCTTTTGATGTGTCCCTGTCAAAGCCACCCGGGGCAGATGCAAGCTCGATAAGGCGCGCATCCTTCTTTACGCGGCATATCGCGTCCTTCGTTATTATTACCGCAGGTGCGGTATTTATTAAGGCGTCAACGTCGGATACCATTTCGCCTATGCAGCAGGTGTCAAACGACTCGTAGCCACAGCATCTTGCCGAAGCTCTGTCCGATTCCTTTCGCGCAAAGATCCTCACTCTCGCGCCCAGAGAGGCAAGATACGAGGCAAGATAGCGCGAAATACGTCCGTATCCCACTATCGCGCAAAGAGAGGACGAAACGGTCGTCGGGATGCTCTCGATTATCACCGCAAGCGCTCCCTCGGCACTCGCCTGCGCGTTTTTGAGAAGAAAGCCCTCGTCTTTTGCGTAGTCGATAACACGTGAGCGCGCGGAAAGCGCTTCTTTTACCGACTCGCTCGGCATACCGAGTGCAATACAGGGACAGCTCGAGAGCGAGCTTACAGTGTCGCAAAGCGCGATCTTTTTCGGAAAGTAGGGCGCGTTAAGAGTGAGCGAGTCCTTTGAAAAGGGAATAGGCAGAATAGAAAAATCCGCTCCCTTTAACGCCTCGTCAAGACTCGCTTTGAGAGATACCTTGCCCGAAAGACAGGAAATACACTGTCCGCCGAGCGCAAAGGCGGAGACCTCGTATCCCATTTCGGCAAGCTCGTTTGCTATAAATATCTGACGCGCATCGCCGCCGATCACCGCCGCTTTTATGAGTTTTTCATTCAAAGGCATTTACCACCTTTCCAAACTTTTATACGTCGTTTTTGTTTACTGATTGTAAGAAATACCTACTCTATATAATATGTTTTGCCGCCTTATAGGTCATAAATTCTATTGACTAATTGTGAAAAATCGTTTATAATGTAAAAAGAAAGGAGGATACCGCAATGACACCCGATAAAATACATAATATAGGCATACTTGCGCACGTTGACGCAGGAAAAACCACACTTACAGAGCAGATGCTCTTTCTCTCGGGCGCACTCCGTACGGCAGGAAGCGTGGATCAGGGTACCGCACAGACCGACTATCTTTCTGTCGAAAGAGAGCGAGGAATCTCTGTCAAGGCGGCGCAGACCTCTTTTTTCTGGAATGAAAAGCAGATAAATCTTATAGACACACCCGGACACGTCGATTTTGCCTCGGAGGTTGAAAGAAGCCTTTCGGTGCTTGACGGCGCAGTCCTTCTCGTCTCGGCTGTCGAGGGAATACAGTCCTATACCGAGAACCTCTGGTACGCACTTGACGAGCTAAGTATCCCGACAGTCATCTTCGTCAATAAGACAGACCGCGCAGGAAGCAGCTTTGAGAGAGTGTGCAGAGACTTTGAGAGATCGTTTTCTCAAAAGAAGATAAGCTTTCTCCCTCTGACTCTGCCGCAAGGCGAGGAGAGACCGTCGGTTTCGGTAAAATACGCAGAAAATATATGCGATAAAATCGCGGAGACTCTTGCCGACCATAGCGACAAGATCGCCGATATGTACCTCTCTGACGAGAAAATAGACGAAAATACGCTGAAAACCGAGCTTGCAAGGGCAGTTTCGGAGCGAAAGATAATCCCCGTCCTCTGCGGATGCGCGCAAAAGTGCGTGGGTGTGGATATCCTTCTTGATACTGTGACGGGACTCCTTCCTGCCGCCGATAAAAAGCAGACGGACGAATTTTCGGCAAGAATTTTCAGACTTGAACACGATAAAACGATGGGCAAAATAGCGCACGTACGCCTTTACGGAGGCGCACTGCACTCGCGCGACACTCTTGACCTCGGAGATGGAAAGAGCGAAAAGATAACCCAGATAAGGCGCTTTAACGGACAGAAATACGTTGACGCGGGCGTTGTCACAGCAGGTGATATAGGTGCGCTTTGCGGACTTTCGTCTGTAAGAGCATCGCAGATGCTCGGGTGTGCATACGCCGACTCGTCACCGAGACTTGCGAACCCCTATCTTTCTGTAAAGGTCATTCCTAAAAGCGATGCCGATACACCGAGTCTGCTTGCCGCCCTTCGCGAAATGTCGGACGAGGATCCTCTGCTTGACTGTAAGTGGGAAAAATCGGAAAGGGAAATACTCGTTTCGATAACGGGCAAAATGCAGACCGAGATAATTTCTGCCCTTCTTTCTGAAAGATACGGACTTTCGGCAGACTTTTCCGAGCCGTCTGTCATATATAAGGAAACTCCGAGTGGAGTCGGATTCGGGTACGATCACTATACCATGCCAAAGCCCTGCTGGGCGATAGTCAAGCTCGATATCGAGCCTCTCCCGAGAGGTGCGGGAGTCGTCTATGACGGCGGAAACGTGCCGAATAATACCTGCTTTTATAGGTATCAGGAGCATATAAAGCGCTCGTTTTTTGCAAATCTGGAGCAGGGGCCTCTCGGCTGGCAGGTCACCGATATAAAGGCGACTCTTAGCTATGCCGAGCATCATACGATGCACACCCATCCGCTCGACTTCTTCGTTGCAACTCCAATGGCGATAATGAACGGACTTACTAAAATAGGAACGACACTTCTCGAGCCCTTTCTGAAGGTCAGAATAGTCGCTCCCACAGACTGTCTCGGCAAGGTTATCGGCGATATTACCGCGATGCGGGGAGAGTTCGATACTCCGGTAAATACGGGAGAATCTTTCACCGTCGAGGCAAGCCTTTCGGTTGCCACCTCGCTTGATTATCCAACTCGACTTGCAAGCATCACCCACGGAAGGGGAATCTTCTTCTCCCGCTTTGACGGATATAGAGAATGTCCCCTGGAGCTTGGCAAAACCGCAAAGCGCAGAGGACCGAATCCTCTCGACAGAGCAAAGTGGATACTCTATGCACGCGGTGCTATGACAGACGAGGATTATTCGATAATATAAAAATAACGGAGAGTCGTTTCGACTCTCCGCTTTTTTGTTATTTTACTATCGTCACTGCCTTGTGCGCGACCGTTATGTCTGCCTCGGTGCAGTCTATAAGCTCTCCGTCAGCGCAGAGACGCTCAAGTCCCTTGAATTTTACCGCCGTGCATCTCTTGTACTTTGCAACAGATGCGAACTTGTCTGCTATATTGCCGTCGGGAGTTATGTGCGTGCCCTTTTTGTATCCGCCCACGAATCCGAAGAAGCGCAGACGGGAGATCTTCTTGACGAGTATAACGTCAAGTATTCCGTCGTCAAGCTCGGCGTTGGGAGCGCACTTGAAGCCGCCGCCGTAGTATTTTCCGTTTGCAACCGCGCAGAGAAGGAACTTGCCCTTTTCTGTTTCAACGCTTCCGTCCTCGAGAGTGAACTCGATCTCAAGATCCTTGCCCATCTTCTTGAAGATAGTTACAACCACGCCGAATGCGTACGCGAGACTGCCCTTGACGAGCTTTAACTTCTTCATCTTTTCGGTAACTGCAACGACGTCACAGTCAAATCCGACGTTCAGAATGTTTGCGCTGTACTTGTCACCGAATTTGATAAGGTCGATCTTCTTCTCAAACGACTCGTCCTCGGGAAGCGATCTTACGAAATCGTTGCCCGTTCCGAAGGGAACGATAGTGAGAAGAGCGCTCTCTCCCGCGCCTGCCTGCATTATTCCGTTTACCGATTCGTAAACGCTTCCGTCACCGCCGTAAACGGTAACGTGCGCGCTCGGATCTTCGGTGCAGACCTGCTTTATTTTCTCGGTCGCATCTCCCTGACTTTTGGAGCGGTAGCACTTTGATTCGTCCACTCCTGCGGGCGTTTTTTTCTTTGAATTTATTATCGTAAATGCTTTTCTTTTAGTTTCTGTATGTACCATATTTACCTCGATAAGATCTGTACTTGTGAAACAAACATAACAATTATAACACAAAAGTGTTAATTTGTCAAATAATGTTGCGATATTTTTTGATTTTTTTGTAAAAAAAATAAAATAATACTTTTCTTTCGCGTACGCCTTGACAAAATCGGAAAAATAAGTATAATTATTATAATAATAAAGAATACCGTCGAAACCATAAACCAAGTCAAGCAGAGAAAGGATTTTGAAGCTATGGATAACAACAAGTTCGCAAAAGAAGGCATCACCTTTGACGACGTTCTTCTCGTTCCTCAGAAGAGTGAGGTGCTTCCCAATACGGTTGATCTTACCACGAAGCTCACGAAGAAGATCACACTGAACATTCCTCTTATGTCCTCGGCAATGGATACAGTTACCGAGTCCAGAATGGCTATCGCTATCGCAAGAGAGGGCGGCGTCGGAGTCGTACATAAGAATATGACCATCGAGCGTCAGGCAGAAGAGGTTGAAAAGGTAAAGAGAAGCGAGAACGGAGTAATTTCCAATCCTTTCTACCTGCATCCCGATAACTACGTTTACGAGGCAGAGGCTCTTATGCATAAGTATAAGATCTCGGGCGTGCCGATCTGTGACGAAAACGGCCGTCTCGTAGGCATAATCACAAACCGCGACATTCGTTTCCTTGACAGCCACGATATGAAGATATCCACTGTTATGACAAAGGACAACCTCATCACCGCTCCCGTTGGAACGAGCCACGAGGAGGCAAAGGCGCTTCTTATCAGAAATAAGATCGAGAAGCTCCCCCTTGTCAACGATAACTTCGAGCTTAAGGGACTTATCACTATAAAGGATATCGAAAAAGCGGCAAAATATCCTAACTCTGCAAAGGATGCAAGAGGCAGACTCCTCTGCGGCGGCGCTATCGGCGTAACAAACGACGTTCTTGACAGAGCAGGCGCACTCGTTGACGTTGGAGTTGACTTCCTCGTTCTCGACTCGGCGCACGGTCATTCGATGAATATTCTTAATATGCTTTATAAGGTTAAAAACGCATTCCCGGACGTTGATATTATCGCGGGTAATATCGCTACCACCGAGGCTGCTGAGGACCTTATCAAGGCAGGCGCGGACGCTATCAAGGTCGGTATCGGCCCTGGATCTATCTGTACTACCCGTATAGTTGCAGGTGTCGGCGTACCCCAGCTTACCGCTATAAACGATGCTTACGAGGCTTCGGCAAAGTACGGAATTCCGCTTATCGCAGACGGCGGTATCAAGTATAGCGGCGATATTCCCAAGGCAATCGCTGCAGGTGCAGACGTAGTAATGGTCGGATCGCTTCTCGCAGGATGTGAGGAAAGCCCCGGAGAGATCGAGATATATCAGGGAAGAAACTTCAAGGTATATCGCGGAATGGGCTCGCTTGCAGCAATGGAAAAGGGAAGCGGCGACAGATACTTCCAGACGGGTACCACCAAGAAGGTTCCCGAGGGCGTTGAAGGACGCGTTCCTTACAAGGGACTCCTCTCGGATACCGTATTCCAGCTTATCGGCGGACTTCGTTCGTGCATGGGCTACTGCGGAACGGCAACTATCGAGCTTCTCAAGACAAACGGAAAGTTCGTAAGAATCACCGGCGCAGGACTTCGCGAGTCGCATCCTCACGATATAAATATCACCAAGGAAGCGCCCAATTACAGCGCGCAGAACTAAAATTAAAAGGTAAAAAATCCCGCGAAAGTAAAATCGCGGGATTTTATCTTTTTTGTGTAAAAAGACCCGAAAACCGTTGACAAACAAGAGAATTTGATATATAATATATTGTTACGTTGTAACAAAGTGTAAACGAGACCGTTTGACTCCCAAACGGCATGAAAGGATAGATGATAGATGAATTATTGGAGAGGCTTTAAAGAAGGAAATTGGAATAAAGAGATCGACGTGCGCGATTTCATTATGCTTAACTATACACCCTACGAGGGCGGCGCGGACTTCCTTGAGGGAACGACCGAGCGTACTGAGGCGGTAATGACTCGTGTAAACGATCTTCTCGTTGAGGAGATCGAAAAGGGCGGTGTTCTTAAAATAGATACCGACCACGTTTCCTCGATACTTTCGCATAAGCCGGGATACGTCATCAAGAGCAAGGATATAATCCTCGGACTCCAGACGGACGAGCCCCTTAAAAGAGCGGTCAACCCCTTCGCAGGATACAGAAACGCAGTTCAGGCTTGTCAGGCGTACGGCTACGAGATCGGCGAAAACGTACATAACGAGTTCAGATACCGCACAACTCATAATACCGGCGTTTTCCGCGCGTACACCGACACTATGAAAAAGGCAAGACACGCAGGCGTTCTCACAGGACTTCCCGACGCTTACGCAAGAGGAAGAATTATCGGTGACTACCGCAGAATTGCTCTTTACGGAATGGACTACCTCATAAATGAGAGAGTCAAGGATAAAAAGCGCATCAGCGAGCGCGATATGGACGCAGATACCATTCAGCTTGTCGAGGATATCGAAAAGCAGCTCGACTTCATGCGTCAGCTCGTCAAGATGGCAGAGCAGCACGGATGCGACATCACCCGTCCTGCAGATAACGCTTACGAGGCTATTCAGTGGCTCTATTTCGGATACCTCGGCGCAGTCAAGGAGCAGAACGGCGCGGCTAACAGTATTGGCCGTATCTCCTCGTTCATTGATATTTATATTCAGAGAGACCTTAACGAGGGAACGCTCGACGAGACTCGCGCGCAGGAGCTTATAGACGATCTCGTTGTCAAGATGCGACTCGTTCGTCATCTCCGTACCCCCGAGTATAATAACCTCTTTGCAGGCGACCCCGTATGGGTAACCTGCTCGCTCGCAGGTATGAGCGAGGACGGCAGAACGCTCGTTACAAAGACCTGCTTCCGCTTCCTCCAGACTCTTTATAACCTCGGACCGAGCGCAGAGCCGAACATCACCGTTCTCTGGTCGCAGAATCTCCCCGAGGAGTTCAAGCGCTTCTGTGCAAAGGTTTCTATTGATACAGACTCTATTCAGTACGAAAACGACGACGTAATGCGTCGTGATTTCGGTGACGACTACTCGATCGCTTGCTGCGTTTCGGCTATGAAGACGGGTAAGCAGATGCAGTTCTTCGGTGCAAGATGTAACCTTGCAAAGGTTCTTCTTATGGCGCTCAACGGCGGACGTGACGAGATCCACGGCGAGCAGATCGCTCCCGAGGGAGAGACCTTCGCCGAGGAGGTTCTTGACTACGAAAAGGTAGTCGAGGTGTTCAAGTCCTACGCATCGTGGATGGCAAAGCTTTACGTCAATACGATGAACGTTATCCACTATATGCACGATAGATACGCTTACGAGCGTCTTATGATGTCCTTCCACGACGTCGAGCCCGAAAGACTTATGGCGTTCGGTATCAGCGGACTCAGCGTTCTTACCGATAGCCTTAGCGCGATCAAGTACGCAAAGGTAACTCCTGTAAAGGACGAGCGCGGAATCATCACCGACTTTAAGATCGAGGGCGATTTCCCCAAATACGGAAACGATGACGACAGAGTTGACTCGATAGCGAAATGGATCACCGAGTTCTTCTACGCAGAGCTTTGCAAGACAAAGCCGTACAGAGGAGCAAAGCACACCCTTTCGATACTCACCATCACCTCTAACGTGGTTTACGGACAGAAGACGGGCGCAACTCCCGACGGAAGAAAGGCGGGCGAGCCCTTTGCTCCCGGCGCAAACCCGATGCACGGACGCGACTGCGAGGGCGCACTTTCCTCGCTCAACTCGGTTGCAAAGCTTTGCTTTGACTGCTGTCAGGACGGTATCTCGAATACCTTCTCGATAACTCCCGACACTCTCGGTGAAAACGAAGAAAAGCAGATAGATAACCTTGTAAGCGTTCTCGACGGATATTTCGTTCAGGATGCACACCACCTCAACGTAAACGTTCTTAACCGTCAGAAGCTTATCGACGCGATGAACGATCCCACACTTTACCCCTCGCTCACCATTCGTGTCAGCGGATATGCGGTCAACTTCAATAAGCTTACAAAGGATAAGCAGCTTGAGGTTATCTCGCGTACCTTCCACGAGAAAATGTAATATGAAGGGATATATACATTCCTTTGAAAGTCTCGCCGCCCTCGATGGCGGCGGACTCCGTTTTGCAGTCTTTTTCGCAGGCTGCCCGATGCGATGCGCATACTGTCATAACCCCGATATGTGGGCGAGAAGCAGCGCAAAATACGAGATGACACCCGAGGAGCTTTTTAAGAAGATCGTCCGCTATACGCCCTATTTTAAAAATGGCGGCGGAGTGACCTTCCTCGGCGGCGAGCCTCTTGTGCAGTCCGATTTTATTTGCGAGATGATACCCCTGCTTGACGAGGCGAAAATAAGCTACGTCGTTGATACCGCCGGCGTTTGCGAGCTGACTCCAAGCGTCAAGAGGGTACTCGAAAACGCAGAAAAGGTGCTTCTTGACCTCAAATTCTGGGATAGTGAAAGCTATCTCAAATATACGGGTGACGCGGGAGAAAACACTCTCAAAACTCTCGATTTTCTCGAGAGCATCGGCAAAAAAACGGTTATAAGAACGGTAGTCGTTCCCGACGTGAACGATAGCGAGGAGATACTTGAAAGGTATATTCCGTTTGTCAAGGATAAAAAGTGCGTTGAGAAATACGAGCTTCTTTCCTTCCATACAATGGGATTTTTCAAGTACGATGCACTCAAAGTAGAGAATCCCTTTTCGGAAAAAAGCGCGCTCGATAAGTCGAAAAGAGACGCTCTGCAGGAATTCGTTAATAAAAAAATAATCGGTTGACTGAAAAGTCAACCGATTTTCTTTTTAAAGTGTTACGCCGTCCTTGAAGATAGCAAGCTCGTGCTTGTCGAGAAGCTCGGATGCCGCCTTGATCTCACCCGAGGCCACCGCTAAAACGTAGTCGGTAAACTCGTCTGTAAGAGAAGCCATATCCTTGCCCTCAAGAAGCTGACCTGCGTTGAAATCTATCCAGCGCGATTTGAACTCTGCAAGACGCGAGTTGCTCGAGATCTTGAGCGTGGGAATGGGACAACCGAACGGTGTGCCGCGTCCCGTTGTGAAGAGAATGAGCTGTGCGCCCGAGATGGTAAGTGCGCCCGACGCCACAAGGTCGTTTCCGGGAGCCTGAAGCAGGGAAAGACCCTTTTTCGTTACTTCCTCTCCGTAAGAAAGAACGTCCTCTACGGGAGCGCCACCGCCCTTTTGAACGCATCCAAGCGACTTGTCCTCAAGCGTTGTGAT
Organism: Eubacteriales bacterium; assembly: GCA_045535095.1. Classification (GTDB taxonomy): domain Bacteria; phylum Bacillota; class Clostridia; order Oscillospirales; family CAG-272; genus SIG672. The sequence continues at coordinate 61,120 of JAZSKY010000042.1, forward strand.
ACCGCCTGCCTTGTTTCCGGGCGAGGGATTTTCGTCCACCTTTTCGCCGTAACGCATAAAGTATTTCTTGAAATTGTTGATAAGATCAACAGTTTTCGAGAAAAGCTCGGGCGTTCTGCAACGGTTCATAAGAATCGTCTCCGCGCCAAACATTTCGGGTACCTCAGTGAGAATGGTGCTTCCGCCCATAGAAATAAGATTATCCGAGAAGGATCCGAGCAGGGGGTTTGCGGTAATTCCCGAGAATCCGTCCGAGCCGCCGCATTTGAGACCGACTATAAGCTCGGATGCAGGACACCTCTCGCGGCGCGCCTTGTCGGCATTTTCGGCAAGAGCCTTGACTATCTCAACGCCCTCGCTTATCTCGTCAGCACTTTCCTGACAGATAAGGAACTTGACTCTGTTTTCGTCATATTCGCCGAGACGCTTTTTAAGCTCGTCGATGTTTCCGTTCTCGCAACCGAGACCGACAACAAGCACGCCCGATGCGTTGGGATGACGGATAAGTCCTGCAAGATAGTCGAGCGTCATAAGACAGTCCTCACCAAGCTGTGAGCATCCGTACGGGTGGTTGTAGGAGTATATTCCGTCAATGTTTTCGGTAATAAAGTCGGAAGAGTTAGCCTCGATCTCGCGAACTATCGAGTTTACGCATCCGACAGTCGGAATTATCCATATCTCGTTTCTGATACCGACCTTTCCGTCAGGACGTCTGTATCCCATGAAATATTTGGACTCTTTTTTTGAGATCTCCTCAAAATTCGGCTCATATTTGTAGTCAAGAAGCTGACCGAGATTTGAACGCGTGTTGTGGGTATGTACGTGCTCGCCCGCCTTTATATCACACTTTGCGTGACCGATAGGGAAGGCGTACTTTATGATGTTTTCGCCCTTGGCTATGTCACAAAGCGCGAACTTGTGACCTGCGGGAATGTCACTTTTGAGCGTGACCTCTTTCCCCGAGACTGTGACCCTTTCGCCGGCAGAGATAGCCTCGACGGCAACAGCTACCTTGTCCTTTGCGTTGATTTGAAGCGCCTTCATTGCTTTACGCCTCCAAAGCTGCCGTAAGAGCGGCGTTTGCATCAGCGCGAAGGAGCTTGTACCACTTTGTAACTTCGTCGGTAAGACCGCAGTATTTCGTCAGATCCTCGCCCCAGAAAGACTCGTTAGAAAGAGCGGCAGGAATGAACTTGCAGGGACATTCGGAGCTGTTTTCTGCAAAGAACTTGATCACAGCCTCGTCGTCGCGTACAGAGTATGCGTCGCCGTTTGCTCTCTTTGTCGAGAGTGCGCCGTCAACTATCTCGCTGCCTGTGTAGAAGGCAAGGAGTGCGGCAAGCGAGAATGTGATAAGTCTCGGGAGCTTGCCCTCGTTCTTTACGTAGTCCTTAAAGGAGGGAAGAACTCTAGCCTTCCACTTCGATACCGAGTTGAGCGAGATCGAAAGGAGCGCGTGGTCGATAAAGGGATTTTCAAATCTTTCAAATACAGAGTCTGCAAATGCGAGAACCTCGTCTGCAGGGAGATTTACCTGAGGCGCTATCTCATCTCGTACGATAGAGCGGATAAACTTGCCCATTACAGAGTCGTACATACAGTCGCGAACGATGTCAAAGCCGCAGAGATATGCCGCAAGAACAGAGGAGGTGTGCGCGCCGTTGAGGACGCGTACCTTTCTCTCGCGGTAGGGCTTCTGGTTGTTGGTGAATACGACGGGGAGTCCTGCCTTGTCAAGCGGAAATTCTGCCGAGACGTCCTTGTCGCTCTCGATTACCCAAAGAGCGAAAGGCTCGCCGACGTCGATAAGATCGTCGGTGTATCCCATTTCCTCGTATATCTTCGATGCCGCCTCTGCGCCCGGATAACCGGTGACGATTCTGTCAACGAGAGTGCTGCAGAATACGTTGTTATTTTCTACCCAAGATTTGAACTCTGCGCCGAGATTCCAGATGTCGGAAAGAGCGAGAACGCACTCGCGGAGCTTTCCGCCGTTGTTTTCGATAAGCTCAACGGGGAGTATGATAAGACCCTTGGACGCGTCGCCACCAAACTTTTCAAATCTGTTATAGAGGAACTTAGTGAGCTTTCCGGGATAGGTCGAGGGCAGACCCTCGATAGAATCGCTTTTGTCGAGAACGATGCCTGCCTCGGTAGTGTTCGAGATGACGAAGCGGAGGCTTTCAAGCTCGGAAAGAGCCATGTAATCGTCGTAATTTTCAGCGGCGTCAAGCACCTTCGATACAGAGGTGATAACTCGCTTGTCGTTTACAGTACGACCGTTTTCCTTACCGCGGAGAACTACCGTGTAGAGATTGTCCTGCTGATTAAAACGCTCGAGGTTTCCAAAGGAAATGGGCTTAACTATCGCAATATTTCCGTCAAAAACGCCCTTTTCGTTTGCAATGTCGATCATATAGTCGGTGAATGCGCGGAGGAAATTTCCTTCTCCGAACTGAACTACCTTTATAGGTCTGTCGGCACGCGAGATGCCGAGATCGGTTATCTTTTTCATAATCTTAAAATCCTTTCAAGACTCTTATTTTACATCAAAATACTTTTCTGCGTTGTTGTAGCAGATGCCGCAAACGATCTCGCCGAGATACTTTTCGTCTGCAGGATACTCGCCGTTTTCAACCCACTCGCCGATAAGGTTGCAGAGGATTCTTCTGAAATATTCGTGACGTGTGTAGGAAAGGAAGCTGCGCGAGTCGGTAAGCATACCAACGAAGTTTCCGAGAACCGAAAGGTTTGCAAGAGATTTAAGCTGAGTCTCCATTCCGCTCTTTGTATCGTTGAACCACCAGGCAGAGCCGTGCTGGATCTTGCCTGCGATCTCAGTACCCTGGAATGCGCCGATTATCGTGCCGAGCATTTCGTTGTCGTTGGGGTTGAGCGAATAGAGTATAGTCTTGGGAAGGAGGTTATCCTTCTGAAGTGCGTTGAGGAATCCCGTAATAGCAAATCCGCAGTCGCGAACAGAGATGCAGTCAAATCCGGTGTCGGGACCGAGACGCTCGAACATTGCGCCGTTTGTGTTTCTTTGCGCGCCGTAGTGGAGCTGCATTACGATACCGCGGCGAGCGTACTCTCTGCCGAGGTGGAGCATAATAGCGGTCTTGTACTTGTCAGCCTCGGTCTGTGTGATCTTTTCGCCGCTGATGGCACGTGCGAAAATGTCCTCAACCTCGCTGTCGGACGCTTCCTCATAAACCACGTAGTCAAGACCGTGGTCGGTAGCGCGGCAACCAAGAGAGCAGAAATAGTCGAGACGGTTTGTGAGAGCCGCCTTTACGTCCTCAACGCTCTTGATTTCAATTCCCGATGCCTCGGAGAGCTTTGCAAGATAGTCGGTAAAGCCTGCCTTTTCGATGTTGACGGCCTTGTCGGGGCGGTAGGAGGGAAGAACTGCTACGGGGAAATCTCCCTCGTCGCGGAGCTTTCTGTGCCACTCGAGCGAGTCGATAGGATCGTCGGTAGTACCGATCATCTTAACGTTCGATTTAAGAATGATGTTTCTGACTCTCATATCGTCGCTTGCAAGTCTTGCGTTGCAGAGATTCCAGACCTCCTTTGCGGTATCCTCGTTAAGGACGCCGCTATATCCGAAATACTTTTTAAGCTCAAGGTGAGTCCAGTGATACATCGGATTTCCGATAGCCTTCGGAAGCATTCTTGCAAAGTTCATAAACTTGGTGTAATCGTCAGCGGCGCCGGTGATCTCGTCCTCGCATACGCCGTTGCTTCTTATAAGACGCCACTTGTAGTGGTCGCCGCCAAGCCAGATCTGAGTGATGTTGTCAAACTTGCGGTTTTCATATATCTCCTGCGGATTTATATGGCAGTGATAGTCAATTATCGGCATATTTGCCGCATAGTTGTGATAAAGCTTCTGAGCCGTTTTTGTTTTGAGAAGAAAATTCTTGTCCATAAATTTCATAGCACTGTACCTCTTTTTTAGTCCTTGTAGGATTTTATATTGCCAAAGCACTCCTTGACCGTGTAGTAAGACTGCTTGGGATTTCTGTAAATATCAACGATACCCTTGTTGTTCTGCGTCTTGGGACGGCTGTTCCAGTCTCTGAAATCTCCGTCGATACGGCAGTCAGCAAACTGCCATATAGCAACGCCCGAGATCTCGTCAGACGCCGAAAGACCCTCGATAAGCTCTTTTATAACGTCGCACTGGCGGTCCTCACTCCACTTGACGTGGCTGAACGTGCGGTATCCGTAGATAGCCGCCGCGCCGCATTCGCTGATGATTATCGGCTTTTTCGATGAAACGCAGGTGTCAATGTACTCTCTTATCTTCTGATAATGCTCGAGAGGAGCGTAGTCGTTTCCGTACCAGGTGTACCATCTCGGATAGATGTTAAGCGAGATGATGTCCTCCATATCGTAGCAGAGGTCCTTGAGATGATAGCAGGTAGCCGAGGTGCGCGGACGCGAGGGGTCGAGAGCCTTAAGCTGATCGTACTGAAGCTTGTAGCACTCTGCGCCGTACTCGGTGTGACTTGCACACTCGTTGAGGATTCCCCAGATAATTATTGAGGGGTGGTTGTAGTGGTTTATTACCATTTCTTCAAGACAGTCAGCACTCTGCTTCTTGAAGTTCGGATTCTTCATCTTGTTTTCGTCAAGACCTCTTGCGTGGCCCTCCTCCCAGACGAAGAAGCCTCTCTCGTCGCACATATCGAGAAATCTCTCGTCGTTGGGGTAGTGGGAGGTACGAACGAAATTCGCGCTCGTGCTTGCAATAATGTCAAGGTCAAAGTTCATAAGGCTCTCGGGGACTGCACAACCGAGAGTGCCGTACTCCTCGTGGCGGTTGAAGCCCTTGAGGAATATCTGTTTTCCGTTTATAAGTATCTTTTCGCCGTCGATCTTGATGTCGCGGAATCCGATTCGCTCTTTAAGGTCGCCGATGTACTCGCCGTTTTCAAAAAGCTTCGCGTGAGCGATGTAGAGACTTGGAGTCTCGGGCATCCACTCGTCAACACCCTCAAAGGCCGTCTTTGCCGAGAAGATAGCGGCGTTTTCCTCAAAGCCTGCACACTCAAGAGTTATAGTCTTTCCTGCAAGGGTAAGCTCTGCCGAATACTCGGAGCTGTTTTCACCAAAGCGTCTTACCTTCGCAACTATCTCGCTCTCCCAGCACTTTTCGCCGCGCGAGTTTTTAACGTGGAGGTATTCTATGTAAGCGTTGCCAAGCTCTTCGATAGCAACGGGACGGTTTATACCGCCGTAGGTTCTGTAATCGTTGGGAACGTGAAGAGCGGAGTCGGGCGAGAATCGGTTGTCGGCTATAACCTCGAGAAGATGCTCGCCTTCACTGACAGCTCCTACCTCTACTGTAAAGGGATTGTACGCGTTGTAGTGATGACCTACGTGTCGTCCGTCAAAATACACGTCTCCGGTGTGGGATACACCCTTGAAAACGAGGCGTACGTTAGAGCTTTTCGTGCGTACTGTTGTCGAGTACTTTCCGAGTCCGCGATAGTCCTCAAGACCGCAGATAGTCTCCCAGACCGAGGGAACGCTTGCGCTATATACTCCGGTGACCTCGCCCGAGGCGCTGAGCGTTTCGAGCTTCCAGAGTCCGCCAAGCTCTCGCTGGTTTCTCTTCTCGTTTGTTTCAAACATTCTTAACATAGATAAGATCTTCTTTAAGTTGTACTCTTTCTGTGCTGTTTATGGTAATTTTATAATATAATTGTGAACTTGTAGTTACGCCACAAGAGTAAAATATGATAAAAACTACGCAAAACTTTACATATCGTGCTACTTTGTTGACACAAACTGCTTTTGTTGCTAAAATAAACGTATCAGATAAGTAACAGACGGAGGTGCAAGTCTCTTGAAGGTAACGAAGATTCGTCACGCTTGGCGTGAGGACGCCGATTTCGGCATATACAGACCTCACGGAACGCTAAACGAATACGTATTCCTGCATTTTTGGAATCCTATGCAGATGTTTTATCGCGGCGAAATGATAACGACCTTTCCTAACGCCTGCATAATACTCTCGCCGAGCGAGGCGCAGCAGTTTGGTTGTAAGGACGCGTGTATTCACGACTGGATGCACATAAGCGAAGACGTCGGCGCTGTCCTTTCAGAATACGAAATTGAAGCAAACTGCATATACTATCCGCGAAATCACGAATTTATAACTGATATAATCCGCAGAATAGAGGTCGAAAGCAAAACGGGGGATACGTACAGCGAGGATCTGTGCGCCTGCCTCGTGAGAGAGCTGCTTGTCCGCTTTGCGCGAGAGGTGCATAGCGAGGCAGATGCTAAGAGCCTCAACGGACAAACGAGGGAGCAACTCAGAAAGCTGCGCAGGATACTTCATTTCGACTATATGCGAAACTGGGAAATATCGGAGATGGCGAAATATATCAACGTCAGCCCCTCGCATCTCCATTCGGCGTATAAAAAGCTTTACGGAGTGTCGCCCATTCAGGACCTTATAAATATAAGGATCCAGCAGGCGAAAAGTATGCTTTCGGAGACGCAGAGATCGGTGTCCGATATAGCAAGCGCGCTCGGATATGCAAGCGCTACGCATTTCACAAGACAGTTTACTAAAATCGTCGGAATATCGCCTCTGAAATACAGACAAAGCAATCTGCTTGAAAACAGACACATATTCACCTAATTTAAGTAATATTATATTACTTTATAAGGCGCGTGTCAATAACTATCCCGAAATTACGCAAAAAAATACACGAAAGTCAAAGAATAGTATAGCATACGCCGAAAAAACGAGTATTAAAGGACGGAGATTTTCCACTGAGGGAGTTGCATGGTATCAGAAAAAATTCTACTTTGAGGGCGGCACTATGCGTCTGAACTTCGGCGCAGTGCTCACCGAAGCAAACGTATATCTGGACGGCAATCATATAGGCTACCACTACGGCGGATTTTCGCAGTTTGATTTTATCGTAAACGGCGTTGAGGCGGGAGAGCACACTCTCACCGTTAAGGTCGATAACCGATTTGATTTCAATTCTATTCCGCAAAAGAGAGTGGACTGGTATCATTACGGCGGCATCACCCGTGACGTTACCGTTGAAAAGCTCAGCGGAATCTCCTCCGGCAGTTTACCGATATGAGAACCTGCCCTGAGGCGGGACTTGATCGCGCGAGAGGCTTCAATAATAAGGGTATCGTCAACGAATACAGAAAGCCGAAGGCGGCGTATTACAGAGTAAAAGAGCTTTATGCAAAATATAAGGCGGAAGAAAACAAATAATATCAAGGACGATTGGTATGAAAAAATATACCTTAAGATTTGATAAAAGTGCGGAGGACTCGGTTTTCGGTTGGAAAAACGAGTCCCTTCCGATTTCAAACAGCTATTTCGGTACGTGCATCTTCGGAGGCACAAATTACGAAAGACTCCAGATAACCGAGCCGACTCTCTGGACGGCAAACAGCGGATATATCGAAAACCGATTTTGCAGCGGTCAGGAGACCTTTGGAGACCTTTTTATCAAATTCAGTCATAAGCACAAGATAAAAAACTATACGCGCGAGCTTTCGCTGAACTCTGCTGTCGCGAGCGTGAAATACACCTCGGGCGGCGTGGACTTTGAGAGAGAATATTTCTCAAGCTACCCCTCGCGCGTTACCGCAGTGCGCCTTTCAGCGTCCGAAAAGGGAGAGCTGAGCTTCACTCTGCGCCCCGAGATAGCAAACCTCCGAGATAGACTCACCGAGGGTAAAAATCCCGAAAGTTCAGGGAAATTCGGTAAGGTGTATGCAGAGGGCGATACCCTCGTTATGAGCGGCAGAGGGGAATATTACGGCATAGATTTCGAGGCAAGGATCCGAGTTGTCATTGACGGCGAGGGTGAGCTGACGGTAAAGAAAAGCTCTGTTTCGGTCAAAAACGCGAGCTGCGCTTATATCTATTTTACAGTCGGAACGAACTATATCCTCAGCGAAAAGACCTTTACCGCGCCCCGACTTGAAAAGCTGTCGGCAATCCGCATCCTCACGAAAAAGTGATGCAGATAATCGAAAATGCGACTAAAAAGGGCTACGAAAAGCTCAAAAAAGAGCATATTTCAGACTACTCAAAATACTTTACGCGTTTTTCCTTTGATATTGGCGGAAAAGCCGATAATCGCACGACTCCCGCACTTTTGGAGTCCTACCGAAGCGGCAAAAAAGAGCCTTATCTTGAGGAGCTTTTTATCCAGATGGGCAGATATATGATGATCGCCACCTCGCGTGACGGCACTCTGCCGAGTAGCGTTCAGGGTAAGTGGAACGCATACAAAATACCGCCGTGGACCTGCGGATACTGGTATAACATCAATCAGCAGATGAACTACTGGTTCGTCTTTGCGCTCGGTCTCGGCGACCTTTATAAGGCGTATGACGATTTCAACTCCGCTCGCTACGAAAAGGCAAAGATCAACGGAGACGCCTACATAAAGAACTTCTATCCCGAAAGATTTGAAGAGGGAGACGGCAAAAACGGTTGGCTCGTCGGTACGGCAAACAGTGCTTACGAGGTGTCGGGAGTGGGCAAAAACAGCCACTCAGGACCCGGAACGAGCGGCTTTACCGTAATATCCGACGTTGATAAGGTGCGCTACACGCACAGTGAAAACGAGGCAAGGACCGTATATAAAGAGGTAAAAGAGAAAATAGACCTTCTCGATCCCGTCCTTGTCGGCGCTTCGGGTCAGGTCAAGGAGTTCCGCGAGGAAAACTATTACGGCGACCTTGGCGAGTTGGAGCATAGACACGTTTCGCAGCTTGTCGGACTTTATCCGGGAAGCGTTATAAATGACGAAACCCCCGCATGGCTTGACGCCGCGAGGGTGACTCTCAAAAATCGCGGATCGCGTAAGGGACCCGGCTTTGGAATTATGCACAGAGCGCTCCTCTGGGCAAGAGCCAAAGAGGGAGACATGGCATACAGACTTTTAAACCTTGAGATCTCAACGAGCATTTTCGATAATCTCTGGGGCTGTCATTACGATCCGATGCCCGTTGACCGCACAGACTCACACGCAAACTTTGCAATAGACGCAAACTTCGGCGCGTGCGCTGCGCTTTCCGAGATGATAGTTCAGAGCGGGGACGGCACAGTCAAGATCCTTCCCGCACTTCCAAACGCTTGGAAAAAGGGAAAGGTAAAGCACCTTGCTGCGCGCGACGGATTTGATATTTCGCTTTCGTGGAAGGGCGGCAAGGCAGAGAAGATCGAGATGATCTCCACTCTCGGAGGACCTCTCACGATCAAATATTACAATATTTCAAAGGCGAGATTTGTTACCGATAATAAGGTAAAAGCACTTGATAAGGACACCGTACTTATCGAGACTTCAAAGGGCGATAAGATAATCGTCTTGGACATTCCGCTCTTTGAGATCACAAGAGACGCACACTCTCTTGCCGCGATCTGCTCGGGCGGAGAGACGATCTTAAAGTGGGAAAAATCTCCCGACGAGAATGTTACGTACAAGCTTTACAGAGCCTTCGACTCCTCTCCGACTTACACTCTTCTTTCAAAAACAGACTCCTTGGAGCTTGAGGACAAGGATCGCGGAGACAGACAAGCCACCTATAAGGTGATCGCGCTCTCGGGCGAAAAAGAGGAAAGCCACGGCATCACCGTCACAGTGCCAAGCAGAAAATAAAATAAAAAAACAACTCCGAAAGCGTACTTCTCATAAGGAAGTTGGATTCCTCCTTGTAGGGGTCGACGTCCTCGGCGACCCGTTAAGACAAAAATTGATCCGCAGAAAGCAAAGAACACCCCGACAGATTTTCAAAAAATCTATCGGGGGTGTCTGTTATTTTATTGTTTCTTTACCGTTATATCATTTATTCCCAAATCTTCACACGACTCTTTTATACTGTTTTCGTCTTCGACTATGAATTCATCGTTCATAATGAAATGACCAACTGCTCTCAACGCGTCCCCTCCATCCGACACGAATGTAACTGCAACAGGACAACCTTTTTCAAAAACATACAGATAAATTTTGCTTGAATCTATGTTCTTATTTGCATAGGTCTTTTGTGCTGTGAATACCGCTGATACCGCCATAGCTTCAACACCACTTGTTTGATTAATTCGTGAAGCAAAAGATACATACGCCGATGAACAAATATATTCATACAGTTCTTTCGACAACTCATCTTTATTAATAGTCTTATCAAGTAATTCTTCTTCCGAAATCAACAGCTCGTATACTGCAATACTTTTTGAATAATTTCCCTCGCGCAACATATTTATCTGGTCATCGTATGCAGCCGGAAGATTATATAAAGATTTATATTCTTCACTCTCAAGCATTTCCGCCATCAAGGAAATAACATCTTCTCCGCATTCCGTGAGCGACTTGGGTTTTCCGTTGCAAGATGTTAACAGAGTCAACAATATACAAGCAAGCAACACAATAAAGAGTTTTCTTTTCATATTATCCTCCATTTTATTAAATTTAATTGATCGTTCTGTTTTATCGCAAGTTTCGCCTTTGTATTACAAAGGCACATCGGGCAAAGCCCATACCCCTAAAGATGCACGAGCGTGTCCAAAGGCTCCCTCCGGGAGGGAACTGTCGCCGTAGGCGACTGAGGGAGAGCGCGTTACTATAAAGTCAATCTAAACTCTAAGTCACGCAGGCTCCTTCCGTCACGGCTACGCCGTGCCACCTCCCTCTCGGAGGGAGGCTTTTCGTTAGCTCCATTATAACACAAATCGGCAGAGAAAGCAAGAGTGATATTCCGACTTCGTCGGAGTGATATTATTGCTATCGCAATAGTGATATTGAAGCCTTACGGCTTCAGTGATATTTTATTCGCCAAAAACTCGCGTAGCGAATATCACTCGGCGTCAGCCGAATATCACTGCGTAGCAATACAACTCGCCAGAGGCGAATAAAACTGCGCAACTTCCTTACGAGAAGTTGCGCAAAGGAGTTGTTTTTTTGCTTTTTACTTGATCTTTATCATCGAAGCGTCCCACATATCAGGAGCTTCATAACCGAGCATATTTACCGTAGTTGCGGCAACGTTGGAAAGTCCGTACGCGCCCTCGACTACCTCGTAAGCATCTGCGGTGAAGTTGTCGTATATTACGCAGGGAACGGGATTTAAGGTGTGGCTCGTCTTTGCCTTAGGCTTTCCGTCGGACGAGCATTTAACTTTGCCGGTCTTCTTGTCGGTCTCGTACATCTCGTCTGCGTTTCCGTGGTCTGCGGTAATGATAGCTGCGCCGCATACCTCGTCGATAACCGGAAGAAGTCTTGCGAGCTGAAGGTCAAGCGCCTCTACCGAGATCTTGGTAGCGTCCATATTTCCGGTGTGTCCAACCATATCTCCGTTGGGGAAGTTTACACGAATATACTTGTACTTTTCGCTACGGATAAGCTCGATGAGCTTGTCGGTGATCTCAGCACACTTCATCCAAGGTCTCTGCTCAAAGGGAATAACGTCCGAGGGAATCTCGATAAAGGTCTCAAGCTCCTCGTCAAACTTTCCGCTTCTGTTTCCGTTCCAGAAATAAGTAACGTGTCCGTACTTCTGAGTCTCGGAGATAGCCGCCGAATAAATGCCGCATCCCACGAGATACTCGCTCATCGTGTTCGAGATCTCAGGGGGAGCAACGAGATAGTTCTTCGGAATGTGGAGGTCGCCGTCGTACTCAAGCATACCTGCATACATTACCTTAGGATATCTTACTCTGTCAAACTTGTCAAACTCCTCCGCGTCGAACGCCTTCGAGATCTCGATAGCGCGGTCGCCTCTGAAGTTGTAGAATATAACGCTGTCGCCGTCCTCAACAGTGCCGACAGGAGCGCCGTTTTCTGCGATAACGAAGGGGAGAATATCCTGGTCGATAGCGCCGGTTTCCTTTCTGAGGGTGGTGATAGCCTCCTCAGCCGATGCGAAAAATCTTCCGTTTCCGAGAACGTGGGTGTTCCAGCCGCGCTCTACCATAGACCAGTCGGACTCGTAGCGGTCCATCGTGATGCTCATTCTTCCGCCGCCCGATGCGATCTTTGCGTCGAATGTGCCGTCGTTAAGAGAAGCAAGGAATGCTTCAAAGGGGATAACGTAGTCAAGAGCCGAGGTCTCGCCAACGTCACGTCCGTCGAGAAGAATGTGGATTCGTACCTTGGAAAGTCCGTCCTCCTTCGCCTTCTCGATCATAGCCTTGAGGTGATCGATGTGCGAGTGAACGTTTCCGTCAGAGAAAAGACCGATAAAGTGAAGCGCTCCGCCGTTTTCCTTTGCGTTCTTGACGAGACTCTGCCAAGTATCGGAAGCGAACATCTTTCCGCTTTCGATAGAATTGGAAACGAGCTTTGCGCCCTGAGCGAATACCTGACCTGCGCCGAGTGCGTTGTGTCCAACCTCGGAGTTGCCCATATCGTCGTCAGAGGGGAGACCTACTGCCGTTCCGTGAGCCTTGAGCGAGAGAGTCGGGTACTTCGACATAAGCATATCGAGAGTGGGGGTGTTTGCCTTTTTAACCGCGTTTTCTTCACCGTCAGAGCCAAAGCCGATGCCGTCCATAACGATAGTTACGAGCGGTCCCTTGACTCCCTGAAACTGTGCCGATTTTTTAAGTGATGCCATAATTTGCGTTTCCTCCGTAGAATAAATCAAAACATTACATAGTAGTATAACTCAAAAATGTGAATAAATCTTTAAGATAGAGCCGATTATCGCAAAAAAATGACACATTTTTTAAGTTTTATTAAAAATCCCTTGAAAAATCCTTATCTATGTGTTATTATATAATTCAATTCTTATGCGAAATAGCTTGAAAGGAATTAAACTGTGTTTAAGCTTTTAAATAAAGAGTACCTTAGTGAGTCTATCGTGAAGGCGGAGATCGAAGCTCCTGCCGTCAGCGCAAAAATAGGACCGGGTCAGTTCGTTATAATCCGCTCCCACGAAAAAGGCGAGCGTATTCCTCTGACCGTTGCCGATTTCGACAGAGAAAAGGGAACTGTAACTATAATTTTCCAGACGGTCGGTGCATCGACAAAGCTTCTCGCCACCGTTGAGGCAGGAGAATATCTGCTTGACGTTGTCGGACCGCTTGGCAATAAGACCGAGCTTGACGGCGCAAAAAAGGTTGCCGTAATAGGCGGCGGACTCGGATGCGCTATCGCATATCCGCAGGCGAAATATCTCCATAACAGCGGCGCAAAAGTCGATATTATCGCAGGATTTCGCTCGCAGGATCTCATTATCCTCGAGGACGATATGAAGAAGGTCTCCGACAGTCTCACCATCCTCACCGACGACGGCTCGAACGGAAACCGAGGTCTCGTCACAGACGGACTGAAGAGCAATATTGAAAACGGCGCAGAGTACGATCTCGTTATCGCGATCGGACCGCCGATGATGATGAAATTCGTCTCTCTCTTAACAAAGGAGCTTGGAATTAAGACGATAGTCAGTATGAACCCTATTATGATAGACGGAACGGGAATGTGCGGCGGTTGCCGTCTCACAGTCGGCGGCGAGACTAAATTCGCTTGTATCGACGGCCCTGATTTTGACGGACACCTCGTTGATTTTGACGAGCTTATCCGCCGTAACTCGACCTATCGCGCCGAGGAATCGTCCGCTCTTGAAAGGGCGCATAAATGTAACCTCGACAGATTCGGAGGTGCAAAATAATGGCAAATATGCAGCTTTGTAAGACTCAGATGCCCGAGCAGGAGGCGCTCGTCAGAAATAAAAACTGGCAGGAGGTCGCGCTCGGTTATAGCGAGCAGGATGCAGTAAACGAGGCAAAAAGATGCCTTAACTGTAAGAATATGCCTTGCGTCAGCGGATGTCCTGTCGGCGTAAAGATACCCGAATTTATAAAAAAGGTTGCCGAGGGCGACTTTGAGGGCGCGTACCTTAAAATCAAGGAAACGAACTCTCTCCCTGCGGTCTGCGGCAGAGTTTGTCCGCAGGAAAACCAGTGCGAAAAGAACTGCGTCCGCGCAGTCAAGGGCGAGAGCGTAGGCATCGGTCGCCTTGAAAGATTCGTTGCCGATTATCATAACTCGCACGCGAAGGGCTCTGATGCTGTGAGCGTAAAAATCCCCACAGATGCGCCGAAAATCGCGGTAGTAGGATCCGGTCCCGCGGGACTTTCGTGCGCAGGAGATCTCGTGAAAATGGGATATAACGTCACCGTTTTTGAGGCACTTCATAAAGCGGGCGGCGTGCTTTCCTACGGAATCCCCGAATTCCGTCTCCCTAAGGACATAGTTGATAAAGAGGTAGAATCTCTTGAAAAAATGGGCGCAAATATATGCCTCGATACCATAATCGGACGTACCTTTACAGTTGACGAGCTCTTTGCAGACGGCTACAAGGCGGTCTTTATCGCAAGCGGAGCAGGACTTCCGAGCTTTATGAATATCCCGGGAGAAAACTCGAACGGAGTATATTCGGCAAACGAATTTCTCACGCGAATCAACCTTATGAAGGCGTATAGAGAGGACTATCTCACTCCCGTAAAATGCGGCAAAAACGTAGCGGTAGTCGGCGGAGGAAACGTTGCGATGGACGCGGCAAGATGCGCGAAGCGTCTCGGCGCAGAGAACGTTTATATCGTGTATAGACGAAGCGAGGCGGAAATGCCCGCAAGAAACGAGGAGATACACCACGCAAAGCAGGAAGAGGTAATCTTCAAGACCCTCACAAATCCGATCAGAATAAACGCAGACGAAAGGGGTAACGTCCTCTCGATGACCTGCGTTAAAATGGAGCTTGGCGAGCCTGATGCAAGCGGCAGACGCCGTCCGACCGAGATACCCGACTCCGAGTTTGATATCGAGCTCGATACCGTCATAATTTCGGTAGGAACGTCCCCGAATCCGCTTATCCGTATGACGACGGACGGTCTTGAAACCAACAAAAAGGGTTGTATCATCACCTCTGACGGAGTAACCACCACAAAAAGCGGCGTTTTCGCAGGCGGAGACGCTGTCACGGGTGCGGCAACCGTAATACTCGCAATGGGCGCAGGCAGAGAAGCCGCCGCGGCTATTGATAAGTATATAAAGGAAAATAAATAAGGAAAAGTCCGACGAAAGGTCGGACTTTTTTGTGTCAAATAGGGCGGCACACAATATACTGACTGTGAGACGAAAAAACAAAGGAAAGTAAACTCATAGGAGGATAAAATGATCGCCCAGCTTTTAAAAGGAATTCTTCTGCCGCTTCTGGGTACAACACTCGGTGCGGCCTGCGTATTTTTTATGAAAAGGGAAATGAGCCTTCGCGTCAGAAGCGCACTTATCGGATTTGCCGCAGGCGTTATGATAGCCGCCTCGGTGTGGAGTCTTATCATACCGTCGATCGAGGCGTCGGAATCGTACGGACGTTTTTCCTTTTTTCCTGCAACGGTGGGATTTTGGGCAGGAATAGGATTTCTCGTTCTGCTCGATCATACAGTACCTCATCTCCACCTTGGCAGTATGCAGAAGGAGGGGCTTCGTACCACCCTCGGCAAGAACGCAATGCTCGTTTTTACAGTCTCCCTTCACAATATCCCGGAGGGTATGGCGGTGGGTGCGGTATATGCAGGACTCCTTGACGGCGACGCAGGCGTGACCCTTGGCGGAGCGCTGATACTCTCGCTCGGTATAGCAGTGCAAAATTTCCCGGAGGGAGCAATAATTTCAATGCCTCTTGCAAGTAGCGGCGCACGAAAGAGAAGTGCCTTTCTTTGCGGATTTGCCTCCGGTGTTGCCGAGCCTGTTGCCGCCTGTCTGACGGTCCTTCTGTACGAATTTCTGATAGGAGCGCTCCCTTATATGCTCGCCTTTGCCGCAGGCGCTATGATATACGTCGTTATTGAAGAGCTCGTCCCCGAAATATCCGAGGCTGAAAACTCGGACGTCGGAACACTCTTTTTCGCAGTAGGCTTTTCGCTTATGATGATACTCGATGTCGCGCTCTCCTGAAATTTACTCAACACTTGACTTTTTCCTGCTTTTATGTTGTAGTTTACCCAAGTAAAATAAAAGGGGAAAACTATGTCGGTAAAGAAAAACTTAACGCGCACTGTATCGCTTGTCCTTGTTGTAGCGTCTCTTCTTATGCTCTGTACGGGAATCGTCCACGCAGACGAAAGAGAGGGCATCACCGTAAAAAGTGCGTGGAAGAAGGTGGACGGAGAGATATATTCGTATGCCGAAGGAAGCTACTATTCAACCTCCAAAATGCCAAATAATATAGCTACCCTTGAGGCGTGGATATATATCCCCAAAAGCAATTATTCGTTCGACTGCGGAGTTTATTTCGGTAACTACGCAGGACTTGATAATGATGCGTACGTCACCTACGAGGTGCTCAAAAACGGAGTTCCTTGCCTGACCTTCGGTGATACCGATAAAACAGTAAACAGCTATCCGTTTACAGATGCGGTAATACCTGCCGATACGTGGACGCACGTTACGGTCGTTTACGGAGCAGGAAGAAATTATAAGGATATCTACTGCTACATAAACGGGGAGAGAAAGCACACCTATACAGATGATTCGTGGGCTACGATGCAGAAAACGGTAATTGATAACTATTTCTCGATAGCGGGTGACTCGCGTTCTCTCAATACGGCTCATTTCACAGGATCGCTCGGTGATATCGCGGTCTATAAGGACGTAAGAACCGATGCGTATATAAAGAATGATATGACCTCGCCCAACTACAAGGATAAGTCGCTTATGGCGTATTATCCTCTCTTTGAATGTGAAAATAAGCAGAACGTTCCCGATGCGCAGTGGAAGATCGCCAAGGCGCAGACCGATAGACTTGACGGAATAGTTCCTTATACGGTAATGCGCGGAAATCACGATACCACGTATAACGAGGGCGCGGAAATATTTGACGAGCTTTACTCGGTAAAGGACGGGTATTATTATAATTTCGTCAAGGAGAACGGTGGATTTTACGACGAAAATTCGGTCAAAAACGTTTATTTGCTCTTCAGTGTCGGAAACGTTGACTATATGATACTCAGCCTCGACTTCGGCGCGAGCGGTGATATAGTTCTTTGGGCAAACAGACTGCTTAAACAGTATCCTGACAGAAGGGTAATAATCACAACTCACGCATATCTCTACGTTGACGGAACGACTCTCTCCACCGGTGACGCGGGAGATCCGAACAAATATGAGCATTATCTTGATGCAGACTACGTCAACGGAGACGAGCTTTGGGGTAATCTTGTGTATAATAATCCCAACGTTGCAATGCTAGCGTGCGGACACATGCATTCAGACGCAGTACTCGTTACCGAGGCAGAGGGATACGCGAAAAACACTGTGTATCAGGTCCTCGTTGACGCGCAGACCACAGACTCAAATCTTGATGGCGCAGGACTCGTTGCGATGATGTACTTCACCGAAAATGGCGAATTTGCGACGTTTGAATATTATTCTCCCGTCTTTGAAGCCTATTTCTGTGCCGAGAGATGTGCAGGAGTGCTTCAGTTTCCGACGCCTAAGGAGGAAATCACAGATGCCCCTGCGGCAAGCCCTGACGTTGACAGCGAAAATAATCAGTATATGACTCTGATCCTTTTGTCGTCTGCCGTACTCGTTGTTTGTGCAGCGACACTTGGCACAATTTTCGCGGTAAAGAGCGGAAAAAAGAAAAAGAAAATATGAAAAAATACCGCCGTTTCGGCGGTATTTTTGATAAATTCTCCGTCATACGCGAAAAGAAAACAAAAAACGAAAAAATATTTCATTTTGCTATTGACAAGCGCACTTTTTTGTGATATAATCGCAACGTTGACTGCGAAAGCAGTTTGTATGGAGGGCGTAGCTCACTTGGTTAGAGCGCCAGGTTGTGGCCCTGGAGGTAGTGGGTTCGATTCCCATCGCTCTCCCTGAAAAACACCGTAGCTCAGGATTGTTCCTGAAGCTACGGTGTTTTTTGTTGCTTGATAAGACGGTTTTTAAGCGCAAAAAAAGCACTAAATGCTTTGTGCATTTAGTGTTTTCATTTCTGCTTATTTTAATTATATTACAGGAACAGGCGGACATTCAAGGACATTTCATAACATTTTTATAATTTAACGATAATTAACAAAATCCTAAAATTTTTCAATTTCTCGGTTGACACGGACGAAATATAATGTTATAATACTAAAGTATTATAGGTGAAAAATTTTGATTTTGCATTTTAACAGAATTTTATTGCCGAAACAAGCGAAAGGAACAGTAAAAATGACGACAAAAGAACTTGCACTCATTGCCGCAAAGGCAAGAAAACTGTGTGTTGAAGCAGTCTTCAACGCAGCATCGGGTCACCCGGGAGGAGCGCTCTCCTCGGCTGATATTATGACCACCCTCTATTTTGAGAGAATGCGCGTTGATCCTGAAAATCCGAGATGGGCAGACAGAGACCGCTTCGTGCTTTCCAAGGGACATTCCTCGCCCGGACTTTACGGAGTCCTCGCACTGCGCGGATTTTTCCCCGAGGATGACGTTCGCACCTTCAGAAAGATCGACAGCGATATGTCAGGCCACGCAGAAATGCGCAAGATCAAGGGAATAGATATGTCCACCGGCTCGCTCGGTCAGGGAATTTCGGCGGCAGTCGGAATGGCAATGGCAGGCAAGCTCGATAAAAAGGACTACCGCGTTTACGCTCTCCTCGGAGACGGCGAGATCGAAGAGGGTCAGGTATGGGAAGCGATGATGGCGGCAGCAAAATATAAGCTCGACAACCTTTGCGCCTTCGTTGACGTAAACGGACTCCAGATCGACGGACCTACCTCGGTAGTTATGCCCTCCGAGCCTCTTGACAAAAAGTTCGAGTCGTTCGGATGGAACGTTATCAAGATCGACGGACATAATTTCGACGAGATAATTTCTGCGCTTGATAAGGCAGAAGCGTGCAAGGGAATGCCCACTATGATCCTTGCAAAGACCACGAAGGGTAAGGGCGTATCCTTTATGGAAAACAGCGTTGCATGGCACGGCAAGGCTCCCAATGCGGACGAATTTGCCGTTGCAGTCAGCGATCTCGATAAGATAATTTCTGAACTGGAGGGAAAGTAAGATGGCAGATAAGATAGCAACCAGAGAAGCGTACGGAAAGGCACTCGTAGCGCTTGCTGAAAAATACCCCAACTACCTCGTGCTTGACGCGGACCTCGCAGAGGCAACCAAGACCATCGGCTTTTCGAAGGCATATCCCGACAGATTCTTCGATATGGGAATTGCAGAAGCAAATATGATGGGCGTTTCGGCAGGACTTGCATCCTGCGGCAAGAAGGTCTTTGCAAACTCGTTTGCTATGTTCTCGGCGGGCAGAGCCTTCGAGCAGGTAAGAAACTCGATAGCATATCCGGGACTCAACGTTACGGTCGTCGGCTCTCACGGCGGACTTTCTGTCGGTGAGGACGGCGCCACCCACCAGTGCTGCGAGGATATCGCTCTTATGCGTACTCTCCCCGGAATGACCGTTATCGTCCCCTGCGACGGAAACGAAATGACTCAGGCGGTAGAGGCACTCCTTAACTATGACGGACCCGCATATCTCCGTCTCGGACGCCTTGCAATAGACGTTGTCACCGATAGCGTAGAGGGCTATAAGTTCGAGATCGGCAAGGGCGCAACCCTCAGAGAGGGAAGCGACGTTACCGTTGTTGCAACCGGTATGATGGTACAGATGGCTCTCGAGGCGGCAGAAACGCTCGCAGGTGAGGGAATATCTGTAAGAGTTATCGATATGCACACCATAAAGCCTCTTGACACCGAGATCCTTCTCAAGGCTGCCAAAGAGACGGGCGCTATCGTTACCACCGAGGAGCATACCGTTATCGGCGGACTCGGCGCGGCGGTTTGCGAATATATTTCGGGAGCTTGCCCCGTACCCGTTATTCGTCACGGCGTAAACGATGAATTCGGACGCTCGGGCAAGGCTCAGCTTGTCCTTGAAAAGTACGGTCTCACCGCAAGCGAGATCGCAAATAAGTGTCGCGAGGCAATAAAGCTCAAGAAATAAAAGTGTTTCGGAGGAAGAAACGATGGAAAAGTTCACTGTAAAGACTGTATCTGACGTTGCCATTCCTAAAGATAAAGAATTTTTCGGATATCCGACTATGGTGCGTCTTAACGTAAGCGGAGAGCGAAACGGCACACTCCTTGCCACCTTTGCAAGATACGGAACGTGGAAGGGATATGACGTTTACGAAAGCTGTGACGACGGTGAGAGCTGGCATTATCTCTCAAGCGCCGTTGACAATAGGGAGGATAAGATCCTTAACGCCATCTTCCAGCCCTGTCTCTTTGAAATTCCTAAGGATATGGGCAAATATAAGGCGGGAACTCTTATTCTCGGCGGCTGCACGAATTTCGTTAGGGACGGTATTGCAAAAACTGCCATCGTATTCTATATAAGCGAGGACAGCGGAAAGAGCTGGACTCAGTATATGGATCTTTGCTACGGAGGAACTGCTCCCGATAAGCTCGGAGTGTGGGAACCCTTCTTCATTTTCGACGAAAAGACCGACCGTCTCTATTGCTACTATTCGGACGAAAGTAACGAAGCAAACGATAAAAACGGCGCGGGCGCGCAGAAGCTCGTATTCAAGTATTCTACCGATATGAAAACTTGGGTCGGCAAGGATAATAAAACGGGTGTTACCGACGATCCCTTTATCGCTATAAACAGCTCGACCTATAATGCCCGCCCCGGAATGATCTCGATCGCAAAGATGGGTAACGGCGAATACTTTATGACCTACGAGCTTTGCCTCTCGGGAGAAAATAACGGATGTCCTATATATTATAAGAAGACCACGAACCTTGCAGAGTGGACCGATACGGGAGATCACGGAAAGCCGATACAGACGGCAAACGGCTACACCTTCGGAAGTGCTCCTTGGTGTGCGTGGACTCCTGCGGGTGGTGAGTGTGGAACGCTTGTCGTTGTAGCGCACCACAATAACAACAGTGTACGGCCTATCACCCTTGACGGAAACGGCAAGGTTTACGGAACCGATATGCTCATTTCTCTCGACTACGGCGAGACCTTTATCCCGTTCAGAAACCCCATTCCGTACTACACCTTTGAAAAGACCGCATATTCTCCCTTCGTAGGATTCTCTGCGGACGGAAATACTCTTTACTACCTTAACAACCCTCCGGACAGTAAGCAGTCCTATCAGAGCGTTGTATTCAAGGCACTGAAGATCTGGTAAAATGAATATAAAAACACCGAAGCTTTAGCGTGATGTCCTTAACGGACAAATCACGCATCGAGATAAATCCCTTGAGGGATTTTCGATATGTTGCTAACGCAACTCGATATGCCTGCGGCTCGATATGTTTGCTACGCAAACGAGGGATTTATCTCATATCGAATTGAAGCGAAGCGACAATATATCGAGTTCGAGCAAAGCGAGAACATATCGAGTCAACGAAGTTGACATATCGACAGAAAGAAAAACAAGAGCAAGAATAGAAGGATTTCTCCTTTTACTCTTGCTCTTTCTGTCGTTATAAGGGTTTGGGATTAGCCCGTATTTGCGCTTGACCGGTCAAATGCGATGCTCGCACTTAACGGCGGTTTTCAATTTCTCCGATAAGAGAACCACCCATTTGCTTCGGTGCTTTTATTTTAATGATGATAATCTCGCATTTTGAAGGAGTATTTCCGAAATTTCAGCATATAAGATCTATATTGCTTTTCGGAGATCTTGCCCTCAGCGTAAAGCGCCTCCGTGCGCTCCTCGAGTCTTTTTCGCGAGTCGTGCGCGAGATCCTTGTAGTTGTTCATAAGATACTGTTCAATATCGTTTATGATCGAGTCAAGCTCGCGCTGTGCTTTGGATTTGAAAAATAACATCTTACGCGTTGTATCCGAGATCAAACGCTTTCTTGTTCATCTCGATAAACTTGGGCGCAACCGTGTTCTCGATAGCGGCGATCCACTTTTCGTAAGGAATGTCGAAATATTTTGCAAGGCGTCCCATAAGAACGATGTTAACAGCCTTGGACGATCCTGCCTCGCTTGCAAGCGAGAGAGCATCGAGCGCGTCGCACTCAATACCAAGCTCTGCGAGCTTTTCAAGAGCGTCGTGCGGGTATTCTGCCGCGCCTGTGATAACGGGCATAGGATCGATCTCCTGAGTGTTTACGATGATCTTTCCGCCGTCCTTTAAGTATGCAGCCCATCTTGCCGCCTCGATCTTTTCAAAGGAGACGATAACGTCCGCCTCTTTTTCGCAGATGATAGGCGAATATACCTTAGTTCCGAACTTTACGTACGTGATAACGCTTCCGCCTCTCTGGCTCATTCCGTGAACCTCGGAGACCTTTACGTCGTATCCCTCGTCAACGAGCAGACGTCCGAGAAGCTTACTTGCGAGCAGCGATCCCTGACCGCCAACGCCCGAAATTATAATATTTTTAGTATTCATAACGATAACTCCTTTCTGACTGCTCAGTTGATAGCGCCGAATGCGCAGAGCTGATTACATACTCCGCATCCTACGCAGAGAGTGCTGTCGATGACCGCTTTGCCGTTTTTCATGCTGATAGCAGGGCATCCGAGACGCATACAAGCCTTGCAAGACTTGCACTTGTCACTGTCAACCGTAACGGGAGCCTTGGGCTTTACGTACTTGAGAAGAACGCAGGGACGTCTCGAAATGATTACCGAGGGCTCGTCTGCCGCAAGCTCTTCCTTGATAACCGTGTCGCACGCCTTGAGATCGTAAGGATCTACAACGCGCACGCGGTTGATACCGATAGAGCGGCAGAGCGCTTCAAGGTCTATCTTGCTTGCAGGATCGCCCTTGATGTTGTAACCGGTTGTGGGGTTCTGCTGATGACCGGTCATACCGGTTATCGAGTTATCAAGGATAATTACGGTCGAATTTGAGCCGTTGTAAGCGATGTTTATAAGTCCGGTCACGCCGGAGTGCATAAACGTAGAGTCACCGATTACAGCCACGCTTTTGCCCTCAAAGCCTGCCTTGTTAAATCCGTGGAGTCCCGAAACGGATGCGCCCATGCAAAGGGTGGAGTCGAGCGCGTTAAGGGGTGCCTGCGCGCCGAGAGTGTAGCATCCGATGTCACCGAGAACGGTAACCTTGTTTTTAGCGAGGGTGTAGAACATTCCTCTGTGAGGACAGCCTGCGCACATAACGGGCGGACGAACGGGGATAGTCGGAAGTCCCTCGGGGAGCTTCGACGTTTCCTTTCCGAGCGCCTTTGCAACTATGGTCTGCGAGAATTCGCCGATAGGAGAGAAGAGTGACTTGCCCTCAACAGAGAGTCCGAGACACTTTACAAACTCCTCGATTACCGGATCAAGCTCCTCGATAACGATAAGGCGGTCAACCTTGGATGCAAAATCCTTTATCATTTTCGGAGGAAGAGGATTTACCATACCGAGCTTGAGTACGCTGCATGCGTCGCCGAATACCTCTTTTACGTACTGATAGCAGGTTCCCGAGGTGATAATACCGATAGAGGTGTCGCCGTACTCAACGGTGTTGAGGGGCGAGGTCTCTGCATATTCTGCAAGCTTCTTGGTACGCTCCTCAACGAAGGGGTGGCGAAGCTTTGCGTAAGCGGGCATCATAATATATTTCGAGGGATTCTTCTCGTAAGCGGGAAGCGCTCTCTCGGCTCTTTCGCAAAGCTCGGTGATGCTCTGCGAGTGAGCGATTCTCGTGCACATTCTTATCATAACGGGGGTGTCGAACTGCTCGGAAATGTCAAAGGCGAGCTTTGCGTATTCCTTAGCCTCGGACGAATCCGCAGGCTCAAGCATAGGCACCTTGGACGCGATAGCGTATCTGCGCGAGTCCTGCTCGTTCTGTGAGGAGTGCATACCGGGGTCGTCTGCAACGCAGATAACGAGACCGCCGTTTACACCGGTGTAGGAGAGGGTGAAGAGGGGGTCTGCGGCAACGTTCATACCAACGTGCTTCATAGCGCAAGCGGCACGGGCGCCTGCGAGAGATGCGCCGAACGCAGTCTCAAGAGCGACCTTTTCGTTGGGCGCCCATTCGCAGTATATCTCATCGTATTTTGCAGCAAACTCGGTTATTTCGGTCGAGGGAGTGCCGGGGTAGCTCGAGATAACAGAGCAGGACGCTTCCCAAAGACCTCTTGCGAGGGCTTCGTTTCCAATTAAAAGTTTTTTCATCTTGTTTTGACGGAATAAAATTCCTTGTCCTTTCCGCCTTGCGGCTTGTAAATGATTTAATATTTTAATTTGTTAAAGTAAAATCTATTGACAAAAAGATTTTAAATTGATATAATTAACTAAAAGCTATTATAACAAACATTTTAAATAATTTCAATAGCTTAAAAGAATAAAAATAAGGTAAAACGCAAATAAAAGTAAGGAAGGTTTAAAAAATGTTAAATCAGCATAAGGAAAGAGATACGGCACTGCTTTTCAAAACTCTCGCAAAGCTTAAGAACGAGGAAGAATTCCGTATGTTTTTCGAGGACCTTTGCACATATAAGGAGATCGAGCAGATGAGCCAGCGACTCGAGAGCGCTTGTTATCTTCTCGACGGAAAGACCTATTCCTATATCATAGACGAGACCGAGATCTCGTCCGCGACGCTCAGCCGAATTTCGAGATGTATTCAGAGAGGAAGCGGCGGATATAATAAGCTTCTCGTTGATATCCGTAAGGAAGAGAGCGGAGAGAGCGAAGAAAAATAAAGATGCTTCTCGGCGGTATTTTGCCGCCGAGAATTATATATCTGCTCGTAGCGTAGCTGGATAACGCACAAGACTCCGACTCTTGAGACCGCAGGTTCGAATCCTGTCGAGCAGGTAAATAAAAAAGGACGGCTCAGCCGACCTTTTTTATTTCACTCGTTAAACCGATTTGAAGCTCGCATTTCGCGAAGCGAATATGCTAATTTGCGCGTAAGTGAGTAAGCGGTAATAGTGAACGCGGGCGCAAATTTAGGTTCAGAAATCCTGTCGAGCAGGGCTGAATTTCGGGGGGGTGACAATATCAACAAATGGCTGTATAATAAACATACAGTACAGTAAAAAGAGGTGTGCAAATGGATAAATTATCTATTTTGATTTCGCTGCTGATTATTTTTGTTCCTTCCGCTGTTGTAACCATTGCTGCAATATTTCAAAGCAGAAATATGCCTAAGATTTCAAGACAAAGCGAGGATAACTTCAGCGTTTTCGTATCTGATGCGGTTGTGTTTTTAGGCGTAATACTGACTGCAATGTATTCACTTTGCGTTTTGATTCCTACTTTCTTCGGAAAACCTCATTTGATAATGTATATTTTCTTCGGCGTTTTTATTTGGTTCGGGATATACTTAATAGTAAAGCCTATGACTTTCAGAATTTCGGTAAAGGGAGAAAAAATAACGGTTTATACGCTGTTTCGAAAGCCGTATGTGTTTACCCTTTGGGATATAGTGTCTGTCAAGCACCAGACAAAGAAAAATATGACAAAATCCGAAAGAGTTGTTATCAAAACAAGAAAGGGAAGAAAAGTAATTGCCGAAAGTGCAGAGGTTTCGTATAAGCGTCTGTTTAACGCGCTCGAAGCAAAGCTTGATAAAAGCCTTTGGAGCTGATCCACTTTCCACCATATTCATAGTTAAATACAAAAGGCAGAGAATCATCTCTGCCTTTTATTTTTTCACTTAACCTTATTCCTTGCCGCAACGAGAGTGTTCTGAAGAAGCATCGTGATCGTCATAGGTCCGACTCCGCCGGGAACGGGGGTGATGTAGGAAGCCTTTTCGGATACGCTCTGATAGTCAACGTCACCGGTCAGCTTTCCGTCTGCACGGCGGTTCATTCCGACGTCGATAACGACCGCGCCGTCCTTGACCATATCGCCGGTTATGAAATCAGCCTTTCCGATCGCCACAACGAGAATGTCTGCGCGGCGAGTCACCTCGGAGAGATCCTTCGTTCTCGAATGGCAGACGGTAACAGTTCCGTTTGCCTGAAGAAGGAGCATTGCCATAGGCTTGCCGACGATGTTGCTTCTGCCGACAACCACGCACTCCTTTCCCGAGATCTCGATACCGCTCTCACGGAGCAGTACCATAACGCCTGCGGGGGTGCAGGGAAGGAAGCTGTAATTTCCTATCATAATTCTTCCGACGTTCGATTCGTGGAATGCGTCAACGTCCTTTTCGGGCGAGATGCGAGCGATGACCTCTTCGCTGTCGAGATGCCTCGGAAGAGGAAGCTGAACGAGTATTCCGTGTACCTTTTCGTCTGCGTTGAGCTTGTCGATAAGTGCGTTAAGCTCCTCACGGGTGGTGTTCTCGGGAAGCTCGTAAACGTCCGAATTAAATCCGACCTGCTCGCAGCCGAGCTTCTTGTTTCTTACGTAAACCTTGGACGCAGGATCTTCTCCTACGATGATTACCGAAAGACCGGGTGCAAAGCCGTATGTATTCTTAAATTCTTCGGTCTCTTTCGCTATTTTTTCTCTGCAGGACGCGCTTATCGCCTTGCCGTCAATTATCTTTGCTGCCATTATATTTACCTCTCAAAATCAGTTGTTTTCGGTTGCGTCCGAGTTTTCGGGAGCTTCAACTACCTCTTCAACGGGAGCCTCAACTACCTCTTCGGCGGGAGCCTCAACTACCTCTTCAACGGGAGCCTCAACTACCTCT